>JANYHL010000037.1 GCA_025359085.1 Gammaproteobacteria bacterium | reverse complement strand
AATCAAGACCGTCAAAGATCTCCAGGGTCTGAAAATGCGCATGGGCGGTGGTCTTTTTGGCGAGTCCATGCAAAAGCTGGGTGTCGTGCCGCAAAACATGCCGGCCGGTGATATCTACCAGGCGCTTGAAAAAGGCACCTTGGATGCGGTTGAATTTGTGGGCCCTTACGACGATCAGAAGCTGGGCTTCAACAAGGTTGCGCCTTACTATTACTATCCCGGTTGGTGGGAAGGTGGCGCGGAGCTGGAATTTTTCATCAATACCAAAGCTTACGCAGCACTGTCGCCGGAAAATCAGGCGATCGTTGAAGCGGCAACCGCTGTGGCCGCGCGCGACATGACCGCCAAGTACGATGCGTTCAACCCGATTGCCTTGAAGAAGCTGGTGGCCGAAAAGACACAGCTCAAGGCCTTTCCAAAGGAAATCATGGACGCCGGCTTCAAGACAGCCATGGAAGTGTTTGCGGAGCACGAAGCCAAATCGCCCGAGTTCAAGAAGATTCACCAGGACATGCGTGCCTTCCAGCGCGACCAGCTGCTGTGGCTGCGTTTTTCCGAGTACCGTTTCGACAGCTACATGACCACCGTCAAGTTGTAAATCCAGACCGCCGGGTCGCGCACGTCGCAGCGCGGTCGGGTGCTTCTTTTTTGTCCGGTGATATGTGCAAGACATTTCATCGGACATTTTTGTTTTATGCGATGCCTGCCCGTGTGGAGCCGGGGTGAAGGGCTCCGGAGTTTCAGTTTTTCTTCTCTGGCAGGCCGACGGGCGCGTCTGGCTGCTCAAGCGCATCCGGCATGCTGGCTTCCATTTCCATGCGGACCTGGTCGAGGTCGTACACCACCTTCTTGTCGAGGCCGCTGGAGACGATGCCGGGGAAGGCAATGATCAGGCCGACCATGATGATCTGGAGGATCACGAAGGGCACGGCACCCCAGTAGATTTGCATTGTTGTGACCGGCTGAATCAGCTTTTTGGTGAGCTTGTCGGTGTATTCCTTGGCGGGTGCCACGCTGCGCAGGAAGAACAAGGCAAAGCCAAAGGGCGGGTGCATAAAGGAGGTCTGCATGTTCACGGCCAGCAACACGCCGAACCAGATCAGGTCAATGCCCATCTTCTCGGCCACGGGTGCCAGCAAGGGCACGACGATGAACGAGAGTTCAAAGAAATCCAGGAAAAACGCCAGAAAGAAAATCAGCAGGTTGACCACAATCAGAAAGCCTAGCTGTCCGCCGGGAACCGAGGTCAACAGGTGTTCCACCCACCTGGAGCCATCAACCCCCTGAAACACCAGGCTGAAGACGGTGGAGCCGATCAGGATAAACAGCACAAAGCTGGACAGCTTGGTGGTGGAGTTCAGGGCTTGCTTGAGCAGGCTGATGCTCAGACGCCCGCGGCTCATGGCCATGATCAAAGCGCCCATCGCCCCCATGGCACCGCCTTCGGTGGGCGTGGCGACGCCCAGAAAAATCGTGCCCAGCACCAGAAAGATCAGCAGCAGCGGGGGGATCAGCACAAACGTCACGCGCTCTGCCATGCGTGACAGCAGGCCCAAGTGGGTGAGCTTGTTGATCACCGCGATCACAAATGCCAGCATGACGCCAGCGCACAGCGACACCACAATGGTTTCGTCCGTCGCCACGCTCAGCACGGTTTCGCCTTTGAACCAGCTCAAGACTTGCGCGTAGTTTTGTCCAAGGTACACCGCCACCGCGGTGGATACGATGGTCAGAATCAGCAGCGAGCGCAGGCCGGTGCCGCCATTATCTTCGCGGATCGTGCGGGCCTCCAGTGGTAAGGCGGGTACCCAGTTCGGGCGAATGAAGGTCAACAGGACCACATAGCCGAAATAAAGGGCGGTCAGGGCAAAGCCGGGGATGAAGGCGCCTTTGTACATGTCGCCCACGCTGCGACCGAGCTGGTCGGCCAGAACAATCAATACCAGCGAGGGCGGAATGATTTGCGCCAGCGTGCCGGAGGCTGCAATCACGCCCGAGGCCACGCGGCGGTCGTAGCCATAGCGCAACATGATCGGTAGCGAAATCAGGCCCATCGAAATCACGGAAGCGGCCACCACGCCGGTGGTGGCAGCCAGCAGGGCGCCGACAAAAATCACGGCAAAGGCCAGGCCGCCGCGCAGCGGGCCAAACAACTGGCCAATGGTGTCGAGCAAATCCTCGGCCATGCCGCTTCGCTCCAGTATCAGCCCCATCAGCGTGAAGAACGGAATGGCCAGCAGCGTGTCGTTTTGCATGATGCCGAAGATGCGCAACGGCAGGGCCTGCAGCAGCGCTTCGGGCAGGAGGCCCAGTTCGATGCCCACAAAGCCAAAGAACAGGCCGCAGGCGCCCAGGCTGAACGCCACCGGAAAACCCAGCAGCAAGAAGACAATGAGCCCCCCGAACATGATGGGGGCAAAATTGTTGGTTAGAAATTCCATGAGTGTCTCCGGGATCAGGCAGCGTTGGCTTTGGCAGCTTTTTCTTCAGCCAGCTTTTGAATCGCCTCAGCCAACTCTTCTTCTGCGGTCTTCTCAACTTTTTTGTGGGTGGGATCTTCGATCAGGCCCTGCAGAAACGCCAGCCGTTTGATCAACTCGGACCAGCCCTGCAGCAGCAGCAGTCCAAAGCCCAGCGGAATCATGACGTACACCGGCCAGCGAATCAGGCCACCGGTGTTGGGGGACATCTCGCCCGAAGACCAGCCCTTGAGGAAGAACGGAACACTGAACCACAGTATGGCAATACAAAATGGCGTCAGAAAAAAAGTGAGACCGATGACATCGATCCACATTTGCGCCCGCTTGGACCGGTGGCTATAGATGACGTCGATCTTGACGTGTTCCCCATTGAGCAGCGTGTAGGCCGAAGCCAGCAGAAAGGCCGCTGCAAACAAGTACCACTGCACTTCAAGATAGGCGTTGGAGCTCACGTTGAACGCCTTGCGGACAATCGCGTTGGCGCTGCTGATGACGGCGGAGGCGAAAATGAGCCAGATCACATGCCGGCCAATCAGGCTGTTGAGCCAGTCGATGGCATTCGAGAATTTTAGAAGCGCACGCATGGGGTCTCCATCATTAGAAAAGATAAAAAAGACAGTCTGCAACCCTGCAAAGCAAGGGTTTGCAGCAAGATCAATCTCAACGTTAGAGCGTAACGTGCTGAAATTGAAATAAGACTGACGGTTTGCTTTTTTTTACATAGGATCAACACGGCTCAATTGGATCGTCAGTCGGGTGAGCCTTTTCGTGGCGATAGTCCCACCAGGGCAATACCCGACGCATCGCCAGCACCTCGCCACTTTGCCGGGCTGCGTAGCCGGTAATGGTGGCCACTTCACTTTTCCAGGCGGGTGTTTTCAACAAATGCAACAAGGCCTGAATGCCGGGTCGTAACAGCGCGGACTTGAGGCACACCAGGTGGTAGCGTTCATCGGCCAGGGGCACAAAATCCAGCCCCGCTCGCTGCGCCGCTGCGGCAATGCCGAGCCCGGCATCATATTGACCGGCAGCCACGGCCTGCGCGACGGCTGCATGGGACGGCTCGGTGTGGTCATCGCGGATGATGTCGCTGCTCATCAGCCCGGCTTGGAGGAGCAGTTCATCCAGCACCACACGGGTGCCGCTGCCCCAAGCACGGGCGGCAAAACGGGCGCGCCGGTCGGCCAGGTCTTGCAGCGAGCGCAGACCCAGCGGATTGCCTTTGGTCACCATCAACCCCTGGCTGCGCTGCGCAAAGCCGATGATTTTG
Organism: Gammaproteobacteria bacterium; assembly: GCA_025359085.1. GTDB lineage: Bacteria > Pseudomonadota > Gammaproteobacteria > Burkholderiales > Burkholderiaceae_C > Rhodoferax. The sequence goes on along the minus strand of JANYHL010000037.1, from coordinate 15,819 downwards.
TGCTGACCCGGTTTGAGCAAAGACTTGTAGGTGTGCTCGGTCAGCGTTTTTTTGCCGGTCCCCAGCAGCGTGTGAAAACCCGCCATCACGCAGCGGCCTTCGTTCAGGGCCCGAATGGCATCGACACTGCCGGTAAAACGGATGTCCAGGTGCAGGCGGCTGGCAGCCGGCTGTGCGCTGGCAGCCCACTGGCCGCGCAGGGCATGCTCGCGCAAGGCGGACAGCGCCTCATCATGGCTGGCGTAGAGCGTAACCACATGCACGCTGTCGTCAAACGCCAGCGCGTAGCTTCGTTCAAGTTCGGCGCGCAGGGCTTCAATCTGGGGTGCCAGTCGCGCCTGGGCCTGGCGTTCGGCCCACATCAGTTTGTTGCCAAAGTCGCTCAGGCGGGCCGCTTGGCCTTTTTCCCAGACCACCAGTTCGTTGCCCAGTTCGCTTTCCCAGCGTTTGAGTTCGCCCCAGACGTGGCGGTAGCTCAAACCCAGCGCGCGGGCGCCGCCCGAGATTGAGCCTTGGCTGCTCACCGCTTGCAGCAAATCGATCAAAGGGTTGCGCACCAGCGCCGGGCTGCTGTCGCGTGACAGGGTGTAGTGGAATTGAAGCCTATGCACGGTGGTTCATATGGTCAGTGAATGATTCGGTGGCTACGATACCGCAACTTATGTCCACCTTCACCGAGAGCGCGGCGACCGCGCTGCAACTGATCACTTCATTGGATTCGGAACTGCTCACGATTGTGGGCCGGTCCTTGTCTGTCAGTGCCACCGCCTGCGCCCTTGCCTGCGGCTTGGGCTTGATGTTGGGCGCCTGGCTGGGCGTCGCCCGCTTTGCCGGGCGGGGTGCGGTGCTGACGCTGCTCAACACCTTGCTGGCCGTGCCCTCGGTGCTTGTGGGTTTGGTGATTTACCTGCTGTTGTCACGCACCGGGCCGCTGGGCTACTTGGGCTGGCTGTTCAGTTTCAAGGCGATGGTGCTGGCGCAAGCCGTGCTGGTGCTGCCGATCGTGACGGCTTTGACGCGACAGGCGGTGGAAGATGCCCAAAGCTTGCACGGCGAGCAACTGCAGTCGCTGGGTGCACGGCCCTTGATGCGCAGCCTGCTGCTGGCCTGGGACGAGCGCTATGCCTTGCTCACGGTGCTGATCGCGTCCTTTGGCCGGGCGGTCTCTGAAGTGGGGGCGGTGATGATTGTGGGGGGCAACATCGAGGGCTTTACCCGCGTCATGACGACCGCCATTGCGCTGGAAACCAGCAAGGGCGACTTGCCGCTGGCGCTGGGCCTGGGGCTGATTTTGCTGGGCGTGATGTTGCTGCTCAATGTGCTGATTGCGTTGCTGCGGCGTTGGCGCGAAGGGCAAGAGGGCTGCACTGCGCCCACCCTACCGCTGGGGGTGACCGCTTGACGCCGGTGTTCAAGTTGGCCGCGGCCAGCGTGCATTTTGGTCGCCCCGCCCGTGCCGTGCGTGCGCTGTCAGAGCTCACGCTGACGATCCACCCGGGTGAGCGTGTGGCGCTGGTGGGGGCCAACGGCTGCGGCAAAAGCACGCTGCTGCGTTTGCTGCATGGCCTGGCGACGCCCAGCGCGGGCCGGGTGCACTGCGGCAGCGACCTGCGCCAGGCCATGCTGTTTCAAAAACCGCATCTGATGCGCTTGTCAGTGCAAGGCAATGTGGCGCTGGGTCTGTGGTTGCGTGGCGCCTCGTGGCGCGAGGCCAAAGTGCTGGCCCTGGCGGCGCTGGCGCGGGTGGGCTTGGCTGGACTGGCGGGGCGCAACGCGCGCCAATTGTCAGGCGGCCAGCAGCAGCGTGTCGCCCTGGCGCGGGCCTGGGCCTTGCAACCGGAGGTGTTGTTGCTGGATGAGCCCACTGCCAGCCTGGACCCGCACGCCAAGCGCGAGGTGGAGGCGCTGATTGAGGAGTTTGCCAGTGGGCCCGGTGCCATGACGCTCATTTTTGCCAGTCACAACCTGGGCCAGGTCAAGCGGCTGGCCAGCCGGGTGATTTACCTGGAGCAGGGCCGGGTGCTGGCTGATTTACCGGTGGATGCTTTTTTTAGCGGGCCCTTGTTGCAACAGCAGTACCCGGCGGCCCATTTGTTTGTCAAAGGAGAGTTGGTATGAAGACCGTGAAATATTTTGAGTCTTTTAGGCCTCTAGCCCTTGTATCTTATGCGCTTACAGCTATTATTTTTGTAGCGTTCGTGAGTGGGTCCCTGAGGGCTCAAACGCCCTCCATCGTGGTGGCCTCCACCACCTCGACCGAGCAGTCGGGCCTGTTTGCGCACCTGTTGCCCGAGTTCAAGAAGGCCAGCGGTATCGACGTGAAAGTGGTGGCCCTGGGCACGGGCCAGGCCATCGACCTGGGCCGCCGGGGCGATGCCGACGTGCTGTTTGTGCATGACAAGGTGGCTGAAGAAAAAGTGCTGGCCGAGGGCTTTGCCGTCAAGCGCTTTGAGGTGATGTACAACGACTTTGTGCTGGTTGGACCCGCCAGCGATCCGGTCAAGGTCAAAGGTAACGATGTGGCCGAAGCGCTCAAAAAGCTCTCCGCCGCCAATGGTGCCTTCATCTCGCGCGGCGACAAGAGCGGCACCAACGCGGCTGAGCTGCGCTTCTGGAAAATGGCTCAGCTCACCGACAAGCAGGGCAGCGGCTACCAGGCGTGCGGCTGCGGCATGGGCCCGGCGCTCAACATGGCGTCGAGCACCAACGCCTATGCGTTGACAGACCGTGGCACCTGGCTCAACTTCAAGAACCGGGGCGACCTGAAAGTGCTGGTGGAAGGTGACAAGCGCCTGTTCAACCAATACGGCGTGATGCTGGTCAACCCGGCGAAACACCCGCATGTGAAGGCGGCGGACGGACAGAGGTTTGTCGACTGGCTGACATCACCAGCAGGGCAGGGAGTGATTGCCAGCTACAAAATTGGCGGTGAGCAATTGTTTTTCCCCAACGCTGTGCGGTGAGCGCAGCGTGCAAAATGGACCGGCAGGCTGGGCCGTCGTTTAGGACGACCAGGCCAATGCCGTCCTGGCGGCGGCCAGATCCCAGCCCGCCCAGCCGCAACTCTTGAACAGCACCGGACCTTTTACCGCAAAGCTGTCGGCGCGGATCAGGTCTGCCAGGCTGGCAAACCGGGCCACATCGAGCCCGGCCTGCAGCAGGTCGCCCGCCTCGTGTGCGGCATCCGCCGTGTCCACCACCACGGTGCCTTGCGCGGCCATGTAGCGGCACAGTTCCGGCCCCAACTCCAGCATCTGTGGCGTGAACGCGCCCACGGCGGCAATAAAGGCGTCGCTGCGCGGCTGGGCGCTGAGCACCACGCCGCTGGCGGGCGTGCAGGTGACCACCAGCGGACATTCGGTTAACGCCGCATCGGCGTTCGTCACCACGCGCGCCCGCAGGCCCCGTGTTTGCGCGTGCGCGGCCAGCGCTTGCGCACTGGCCGCGCTGCGGGAAGCAATCAGCACTTCCTTGATCGCCAGGTTGTCGGCAAAGGCTTCCAGGTGGGCCTTGCCCTGCACACCGGCACCCACGATCAAGAGGGGCCCGCGGGTGTTGGGCGCGAGCCGTTGGGCGGCCAGCAAGGACACAGCCGCCGTGCGCCGCGCCGTCACCGTGGGGCCATCCAGGATCAGCTGACGCTGGCCGCTTGCCACATCGAACACCAGCACATCGCCCTGAATCGTCGCCCGCCCGCGCGCTGCGTTGGCGGGGGTGAAGGTGATGAGCTTGGTGATGGCGGTGTGGGCGTCGAGAGCGGGCATGACAAACAAGCAGCCGCCGCCGGCAAGGGGCTGCACCAGGCGAGGCGGCACCTGGACCGAGGCGTCGCTGAGCAGCAAGACCAATTGACTGACCAGCAGCGGGTAGGGCAGGCGAGCCGCCGTATGGGCGGCGTCAAGCAGGGTGCCGGCGAGGGGCGCTGGATGGCGCGGCCCCCAAAGCATCTTGCCGGAATGCGCGTTTTTTGATTTTTTCATGGAAAATCGGCTTCTAGCCCCCGTGGAATAAGCGCATATAGCTATTAATTTAGTAGTGTTTATGGACCTGATTGCAATCGGCGGGGCTAAGCCAAAATGGCCACACCCTTGATTTGCGCATACACCGCCAGGCCGGGCCTGAGCCCCAGCGCGTGGGCGGATCGGGCGGTGACGCGGGCCAGCAAGGGGCTGCCGCCCACGTCCAGCGCCACCATCATCTGGCCCGGACTTTCGGCGGCGATGGCGCTGACCGTGGCGCTCAGGATGTTCAAAATGCTGGTGTCGGTTTGGCGCTGCAGCGTCAGGCTGACGTCGCGCGCGGCGACTCGCACGCGCAAGGTTTGGCCCACCGCAGTGCGTTGGCGCGGCACGACCAGCTGGCCGCCCGCAAAGGCGGTGTTGCTGAGGTGGTCGACATCGTCGTGGCCCAGCACGGTGCAGCGCAACACGGCCCCCGCGTTGTCGCCGCGCGCCAGCGGCAAATCGAGTTGCGTCAATAACTCTGCCGTGGGACCCTGCGCCGTTACCAAGCCGGCTTGCAGCAGGACCAAATGGTCGGCCAGGCGGGCTACCTCGTCGATAGCATGGGTGACGTAAATGACCGGCAACTCCAGCTCGGCTTGCAGACGCTCCAGGTAGGGCAGGATGTCGGCCTTGCGTGCTGCGTCCAGCGCGGCCAGTGGCTCGTCCAGCAGCAACAGGCGCGGGCTGGTGGCCAGAGCGCGGGCAATGGCTACGCGCTGGCGCTCACCCCCTGAGAGCTCCTGCGGCCAACGCTCAAGCAGGTGACCAATGCCCAGCAAATCCAGCGTCTGGTCCCAGCTTTGCCCGCGCTCTGAGACCGGTGTGCGCTTGAATCCATACTGCAGATTGCCCTTCACGTTCAGGTGTTCAAACAGGCTGGCTTCCTGAAACACATAGCCCAAGGCGCGCTGGTGGACGGGTTTGAAGATCCCTTGCGCGCTGTCCTGCCACACGTCGCCGTGCACGCTGATGCGACCACGGGCTTGCGGTTCCAGCCCGGCCAGCACCCGCAAGGCGGTTGTTTTGCCCGAGCCGGACGCGCCAAACAGCGCGATGATGCCGTGGCCAGGCAAGTCAAGGTCAATGTCCAGCGTGAAGTCAGTTCGCTTCAAGTGCGCAGTCAAATGCAAGCCCGATGCGCCGCTCATGCCCCTCCTCCTTTGCGCCGGGCGCCGTTGTACATATGCAGTGCCAACAACACCACAAAGCTGAAGCCCAACATCACCGCGGCCAGTCGGTGCGCGTCGCTGTATTCCATGGCTTCGACGTGGTCGTAAATCTGCACGGACACGACGCGGGTCACGCCCGGGATGTTGCCGCCCACCATCAGCACCACGCCAAACTCACCCACGGTATGGGCAAAACACATGATGACGCCGGTGACAAAGCCGGGTTTGCACAGCGGCACCACCACACTGAAAAATGCATCCAGGGGCGACGCACGCAGGCTGGCCGCAACCTCCAGCGGGCGTGTGCCCATGTTTGCAAAAGCGTTCTGGATCGGCTGCACCATGAACGGCAGCGAGTAAAAGCTCGATGCCACCACCAACCCGGTGAAGGTAAACGGCAGCAGGCCCAGGCCCAGCGACTGCGTCCATTGCCCCAGCGTGCCGTTGGGCCCCATGAATACCAGCAGATAAAAGCCCAGCACCGAAGGCGGCAGCACGATGGGCAGCGCCACCAGCGCACCCAGCGGTTTTTTAAACCACGATGGCGTTCGCGCCAGCCACCATGCCAGCGGCGTGCCCACCAGCAGCAAGATGCCGGTGGTGAGCGCCGCCACTTGCAGCGTCAGGCCAATGGCTTGCAGGTCAGGGGGCGTGAGCAGGGGCATGAAAGAGTTCGGGTCAGATGTCGTAACCGTAAGAACGAATCAGGTCTTTGACGTTGGGGCTTTGCAGCAATTTGACCAGCGCCACGGCCGCCGGATTGTTGGCGCCGTGTTGTAGCAGCACGGCATCTTGCTGGATCGGACGGTACAGCGCTTGGGGAATCACCCACATGGAGCCGCTCTTGAGTTGGCCGCCTTCGAGCACTTGCGACATCGCCACAAAACCAATTTCGGCGTTGCCGGTATGCACAAAGTTGAAGGTCTGGCCAATGCTTTCACCTTGCACCAATTTGGGTGCCAGGGCCGGGGTCAGGCCCAGCTTGTCCATCACCTGCACGGCGGCTTCGCCATAGGGCGCAGTTTTTGGATTGGCATAGGCCACTTTGCGAAAGTTGCTGCCTTTGAGCACATCGCCCTTGGCATCCACCCGGGCCGCGTCGTAAGACCACAGCACCAGCTTGCCGCTCGCGTAGGTAAATTGGCTGCCGGGCTTGGCCAGGCCGGTTTTTTCCAGCGCTGCCGGTGTCGCGGTGTTGGCGGCCAGCAGCACGTCAAACGGCGCGCCGTTTTTGATCTGGGCGTAGAGTTTGCCGGTGGCGCCCAGCGTCACCTTGAGTTGGTGTCCGGTGGTTTTCTCCAGCACGGCAGCGATCGCCTTGATCGGCTCGGCAAAGTTGGCGGCGACCGCTATTTGGGCTTCTGCTGCCAGTGTGGCGGAAGAAAACGCCAGCGTGACCGCGCCAAGTATCAGTTGTTTGACAGAAAATTTCATTGAAGAATTCCAAGGGGTTCGCGGGTAAAGAACGCAGTCATGACGCAAGACCCTCCTGTTCATGGCGGCATCGCTATTCAATTTAAGAATAGCGAAAGTGTAGCCGAATCGATCCCATCGGCAGACTTGAAACGCACGCACAACAGGCATTCATTCGGTTAAGCCGTTGGCCCGCGAGGCGATTGTGGGCGTGAAGCCCGGCACAATGCGGCCTATGCGAAACGATGTTTTTTCCATAGAAGCCTTGACCCACCAGCCGGCCGACAAACGCATGGATATCCTGCGCCTGATCGGCAGCACCGGGTCCATCTCGGAGGCGGCCCGCCAGGCCGGTGTGAGCTACAAAGCGGCCTGGCAGGCGGTTCATACCTTGACCAATTTGGCCGGTGTGGTGCTGGTGGACCGGGCCGTGGGTGGGGCCGGTGGTGGGGGCACCCGTTTGACGACGGCGGGTGCGCAACTGCTGGATGCGGCATGCCAAATGGAGGCGGCCCGGCGTGAGGTGCTGGCGCGCTTTAGCGGCGGCGCCGCGCAGGCTTTGCCGGGCGTGGGGTTGCGCACCAGCATGCGCAACAACCTGCCGTGTGTGGTCAGCGCATTGCAGACGCCTCAGCCGGGCGACCCGATGGTGCGGGTGACACTGAGTTTGCCCGAGGGCGGCCTATTGGCAGCGTCGATTACCCGAGAAAGCGCTGAACTATTGGGTCTGCAACCCGGCTTACAAGTGCTGGCACTGTGCAAGGCCACGGCGGTGCGGGTGGCGGTAGGGTCAGCGCCTGAAGCCTCGGCGGCGAATCAACTCGCGGGCCGGGTCGCTCGCCTGTCGCGCGGCACGCTGCGCGACGAAGTGGTGATGCGCTTGCCCGGCCAGCTGCAACTGGTGGGTTTTGCGGAGCATCCTCATCGGCTGCGCGTGGGCAGCAAGGTGACCGCTTGCCTGGAAGAAAACGCGGTGGTGCTGGCGCTGGTCTGAGGGCCTTGGCCATGATATTCGCGCCGGTGACCGGTGAAAATAGCGTGTGATTGATGGTTTGCAGCACGTGGCCGAATTTATCGGATTTTTGCGTTCTGGATGTTTTGTCTGGAAACCGACCCAGACTCGGGCACACTCTGAGCCGTGAAAAAAATCGCCCTCAGCACCAAACCCCGACGCGTCAAGGCCGCCTTCATCTGGCCGTTCGCAATCGTGCTCACCTTTATCCTGGCATCGTTCGTGGCGACGGCGTACTTTCTGGAGGTGCGGGTGCGCGACCGTGCACTGGCAGACCGCGTGGCCGCGGTAGGAAAGCTGGTGGACCAGAAACTCAGCAAGGATACAAACCTGATGCAGGCGGTGCTGCGAACCATGATGGGCAACCCAACCATTGAGGCCGCGTTCGCGCGTCATGACCGCGACGCCTTGCTGGGCGAAGTGGGTCCGCTCTTCGAGACCTTGCGGACCGACCACCGCATCACGCACCTTTATTTCAATGGCAGCGATCTGGTGAATGTGCTGCGATTGCACAGCCCAGGCCAGTTTGGCGATTTGATCAACCGGTCAACGACGATCCAGGCGCGCGATCAGGGCAAACCCGTGCACGGACTTGAATTGGGACCGCTCGGCACCCTGACGTTGCGGCTGGTGGTGCCTTGGCGGCGTCCTGCCGGGATTCTCGGGTATCTTGAGATTGGTGAAGAGATTGGTTACCTCGTGGATGAAATTCGCGACAGTTTGTCAGTGGACTTGTTTGTCATGGTGGACAAAGACTTTATATTGCCGCAACAGTGGCAACAGGGATTGACGCTGTTCAACCGGCAGGGCAACTGGGATCGCTTTGGCACCCGGGTCTTGGTGGCGCAGACCACCGCTGAGGTGCCCGCCGCCTTGAACGACAGCATGCTGGGCCGTCTGAGTAAAGGGGGGAGCGAGGTATTCAAGGACGGCAGCCGCCAATTGCATCTGGCCATGCTCCCGCTGAACGATGCCAGTGGACGCCGTATTGGCGACCTGGTGGTGATGCGCGACATTACGAACCTGCAACAGACGTTCTTGACATCCATCATGGCGGTCGTTTTGTTGAGTCTGCTGGCCGGCACCGGCGTGCTGGGCTTATTTTATTTTTCGCTGGATCGGGTGGAGCGAGATTACCGGCGTCAGCATGATCTCGAGCACCAGTTGCTGCGCCTGGGCACTGAACATCAACGCATTTTGCAAATTGAAAAGCTCTCAGCCCTGGGTACCATGGTGGGCGAGATTGCCCATCAACTTAACAATCCGCTGGTCGGTGTGGTCAACCTCGCTCAACTGGCTGTCCGTGAGGCCGACGACCCGCAGCGAACCCGAGAATTGCTCAAGGAGATACACCGCGCGGGTGCCGACTGTCATGCCTTCATTCAGTCGATGCTCCGGTTTTCCAAAGTCTCCAGTTTTGAGAGCAAACCGACGCCGATGGCACAGGTGATTGAAGAGACGGTTCTGATGTTTCGCCAGACTGAGCGACGACAGATCACAGTAGAAACCCGTTTGCCTGAACCATCGGTGGTTCTCACGGTTGATCCGATTCTGATCCGTCACGCCCTGTTCAACTTGCTGACGAATGCCGCACAGGCCTGCGCCGATGACAGCGCGAGCACCATCGTCATTGGTCTTGATCCCCACGTGAATCCGGACAGTGGCGCGCCGGGCTGGATGCTTTCGGTGACCGACCACGGTCAGGGCATCGCTGCGGACATTTTGGGCAAGATTTTTCTGCCATTTTTCACCACCCGAAGCGATGGTACCGGCCTCGGGTTGCCGGTGGTGCAGCACGTCGCGCTGGTTCACGGCGGTTATGTGAGCGCCAGCAGCCCGCAGGAGGGTGGCACGAAATTTGCAATTTGGTTGCCCACAGTGAATAAGTTCGCGTCAGAAAATCAATCGGATCAACAACATGCTGCCCAAAATTCTGGTCGTTGACGACGACCGTTACACGCGCACACTCATTGAGCAACTGATGCGCAAGAGTGCGCAAGTGCATCTGGCCGAGAACGGTGAAGAAGCGCGCAAACTGTTTGATGCCATCGATTTCAACCTTGTGCTGATGGACCAGCGACTGCCCATGGACAAAGGGCTCGAACTGCTGCGCGAGTTTCGGGCGCAACGGCCCAAACTGGTGGCGATTCTTATCACCGGGTTCGCCGACGTTCGCGACGCGGTGGCAGCGGTGCGCGAAGGCTTGTTCGATTATCTGACCAAGCCGTTTGAAGACCTGGAGGCGCTGGAGGCGGTCATCGGCAAAGCGCTCGAGATCGACAGTGCTTATCGCGAAATCGACAGCCTGCGCGCACGCCTTGCGATCGAATCGGGTGCGCCTGATGTCATCGGGCAGTCACCGGCCATGGAGCGGCTGCTGGGTCAAGTTCGTGAGGTCGCAGCACTCGATACCACGGTGCTGCTTGAAGGCGAAAGCGGCACCGGCAAGGATGTCATCGCCAAGCTGATCCACGTTTGGAGTCTGCGCTCTTCCAAACCCTACCTCGAAGTCAACTGCGGCGGCTTGCCGGAGTCCTTGTTGGAGAGCTTGCTCTTCGGCTATGAGAAGGGCGCTTTTACCGGCGCGGGCCAAGCCAATCCCGGCTACTTCGAGAAAGCACATGGTGGCAATCTGTTTCTTGACGAGATCGCCGACATGAGCCCCAAACTCCAGAGTAGCTTGTTGCGCGTGCTGCAAGACCACAGCTTTTGCCGCATTGGCAGCACCCAGCCGCGCAGCACTGATTTCCGTTTGATCTGTGCCACCAACCGCGCCTTGGTTGGCGAAGTCAAGGCCGGACGCTTCCGCGAGGACCTCTACTATCGCATCAACGTGGTGGCGCTCAGCCTGCCGCCCCTGCGTGAGCGCGGTGACGACATCATCCACCTGGCGGTGCATTTTCTGGATCGTTACAACAGCAAGTTTGGCAAGCAATGTGGGCCGTTCACACCGGCTGCGGTGCGCGCTCTGGAGGCCTGCCGCTGGCCCGGCAACGTGCGCGAGTTGCAGCATTGCATAGAGCGTGTGGTTGCCCTTGAACCCGACGGCGTCATCGACGCAAGACACCTCCGTCCGACCTGCGGTGAGCAAACCGGGCCTGGCACGCAGGACAGCGCCTTATCTTTGCCGGCGCTTGCCTATCAGGACGCACGAGCCGAGTTTGAGCGTGACTACATGAGGCGTTTGCTTGAAGCCGCTGGCGGCAATATGTCGGAGGCGGCCCGGTCAAGTGGCATTCCACGCCAGAATCTTTATGTGCGGATGAAGCGCTGGGGTTTTGTCACTGATTAGTGACGATTGTCAATATTTAGTGACAGTTTGGGGCCGAACGTTTCTTTTGAAGCAATCAGAACCCTTGTTTTGAATGGAATTCACCTTGGCATGAGATTTGCTGTTATGAAACCAACTCTGTCAGGAGTTAGCCATTCGGACAAGATTTCTAGAATGGTTGATTTATGCGGGGTCCTTTATCCGCCATGGACGGGTTCCATCAAAACGCAATCAAAAAGGAAATGTATGTCGATGAAGAAAAGCAAAATATTGCTGGCAGGTGTCATGCTCGCGATCACTGGCGGCGCATTTGCGGCCACCGATGCTGACACGCAAGCGCAACTCGATGCGATCAAGGGTGCAATACCAAAATTTGCCGTTCCCATGCGCGAAGTCGGTGATCGCTTTCAAAACATGTACTTTGCCGCGAAAGATGGTAATTGGGCGCTCGCCGCCTACATGTCGAAGTACATGAACGGCGCCATGAACCCGGCCAAGCTGACGAAGGCTGAGGAATACAAGGTATGGAAGTCTTTCTACGAAGGAAAATTTGCGGCTGTGGACAAGACAATTCAAGCCAAGGATTTGGGTGGATTTGAAGCGGCCTACACCAAGGTGATTGACGATTGCAACAGCTGCCACAAGAAGATGGAATACGGCTTCATCAAAGTCGTCAAGATGAAGGCCCCGGCTGATATCGGCATCGACTACGCGGTCAAGTCAGAACCGGGCGATGTGCCAAAGTAAACGGTAAGCGGCTAAAGCCAATTCAAACCAGGGACACGGATCTTGGAGCCAGACGCAAATGCTTTTGTCATCCATCCGTGTCCTACAAGCTCACAGTGCATCGGATCGGCCGGTGCGCCAGATGGGGCTCGAAAAGAAAAAAGTTAATACACAGCAACCTCGTGGTCTGCCGCAGGATTGCTGTGTATTTTTTTTGTGATTCACAGACAAACAAAAAGGAATTGGAATGAAAACCTTGAAATTATTGCCCATCACAGTCAGCGCGGCCATGCTGTTGACGGTATCCGTATCGGTCTCGGCAGCCGATCCGGCCAAAATCGACTGGGCCAAGGTCCCGACGGCCAACGTGACGCTGTTTTACCCTGGACAGTCTTCATATGAATGGTTGCGCAGCAAGGGCCATGGAGGCGCTCGAAAGGTCGCGCTCGGTACCGCTTGCGTCTATTGCCATGAGGAAGCGGACGCTGAAAAGGACTTGGGCAACAAGCTGGTGAAGGCCGGTCCCCTGGAACCCATGCCGGTTGCCGGGAAAAGTGGCTACAAAGACCTGAGTGTGCAAGCAGCCTATGACGCCAAGAACCTTTACCTGCGCTACGAATGGAAAACAGACCAACCCTTTCCCGGTAGCGAGCACCAGTACCTGCGCTTTGACGGCAAGGAGTGGAAGGTTTGGGGTTTTCCCAAGCTGGACAAAGTGGTGCAGGACGGCAAACAGCCTGGCATTTACGAAGACCGCATGTCTATCATCATTGACGACGGCAAGGTGGCCGGCTTTGCCCAACAGGGCTGCTGGTTGACCTGTCATGATGGCCAGCGCGACATGCCCAATCAGTTCACCAAGGAAGAGGTCGCTGCCAACCCGATGTTGACTGCGATCAAGAAGGGCGATGTACGCAAATATCTCCCCGATAGTCGCACCAACCCGCTCGACTGGAAGACCGGCAAGACGGTGGAAGAGCTTGCCAAACTCAAGGGTGAAGGCAAATTTGTGGACCTGATCCAGTGGCGTGCCCACCGCAGTCATGCCGTCGGCATGGCCGATGACGGCTATGTGATGGAGTGGCGCCTGAGCGATGTCGGCAAAGACATGTTTGGCGGCAATGCTGATGCCACGACCCACGAGCCCAAGTTCATGTGGGACGTGAAGAAGGTGGGTTACAAATCGATCACCGCCGACCAGTTGCGCAAAGGTGACCATTTTCTGGTCCGGGAGCAAAACGCTGTGCCGTTTGACCCGACTGCCGGCTGGAAAGAGGGTGACTTGATTCCTGACTACATTGTCAGCCGTGAAGATGCCAAGGGTTCAGCCGCGGACAACAATGCCATTGGTGCCTGGAAAGACGGCAAATGGACTGTTGTGCTGGTACGACCGCTGGGTCTGACCAACCCGGACGACAAGGCGCTCAAAGAGGGTGGTGTTTACAACGTGGGCTTTGCCGTGCATGACGACAACATTACCACCCGAGGCCATCAGGTTTCCTTTGTGAAGACCTTGGGTCTGGGTGTGAAGGCTGACATTGAGGCTGTCAAGCTACCCTAATTTCTTGCTACCGTTCCCCCTCTCGCCGCCGCAAGGGAACTCCTTGCGGCGGCATTTTTTTTTTGCATACTTAATTGTTTCAATTTGAGAATTCCACGCGATTGCGTGACGGCGATTAGGGTTATCCCTAGGCACTCTGTACTTTTGTTGTCGAACAATGGCTATGTATTTCAATTCATAGGCATGGCATTTTTTTAGTGCCGCTACCCCAAGGAGAGACACATGCAAAAGGTGTTGCACATCAACGCAGACAAGTGCACCGGTTGTCTGCAGTGCGAAATGGCCTGTTCTTTCGAGAACTACGGCACTTTTGCCACCGCCAAGTCCCGCATCAAGGTATTTGATTTTCACCATACCGGCAAGAAAGTGCCTTACACCTGCACGCAGTGCGACGAAGCCTGGTGCCTGCATGCCTGCCCGGTCGAGGCGATCACGGTGGACAAGCTCACGGGCGCCAAAGTGGTGAACGAGACCACCTGCGTCGGCTGCAAGGTCTGCACCATCGCCTGCCCGTTTGGCACCATCAACTACGTGCAGGAGACCGGCAAGGTCCAAAAGTGCGACCTGTGCGGTGGCGAGCCGGCCTGTGCCGATGCCTGCCCCACCGGCGCCATCACCTTCATTGATGCCAACTGGACCGGCCTGGGCAAGATGGCGCAGTGGGCTGACAAGCTCGGCAATCAGCCATCGGCAGCGTAATAACCTTGTGGGACAGTCCGCAGTTACACCTAGTGAACAAGCTCTGTCCCCAACACTTTAGGAGAAATCATCATGTCATGGGCAGGAAAAATCCTTCGCGTTAACTTGACCGCAGGCACCGTCAAGTCCGAGCCGCTCAATATGGATTGGGCACGTTCTTACATTGGCTCAAGAGGCCTGGGCTCCAAGTACCTGGTCGAGGAAGTTGACGCTACCGTCGATCCCTTGTCTCCCGCCAACAAGATCATCTGGGCCACGGGCCCGCTGACCGGCACCATGGCCGCGACGGGTGGCCGCTACACCGTCATCACCAAAAGCCCGTTGACCGGCGCCATTGCCTGCTCCAACTCGGGTGGCTACTGGGGTGCCGAGTTCAAGATGGCCGGTTGGGACATGGTCATTTTCGAAGGCAAGAGTGACAAGCCGGTGTACCTTTATGTCAATGATGATTTTGCCGAGCTGCGCGATGCCGCCCATCTGTGGGGTAAAAGCATTTGGCAGACCGAAGAGATGCTCAAGAAAAGTTTGCAGGATCCGCTCACGCGTGTCTCCAGCATTGGCAAGGCCGGTGAAAACGGCGTGCTGTATGCGAGCGTGGTGAACGACCTGCACCGCGCGGCGGGGCGCTCGGGTGTGGGCACGGTCATGGGCAGCAAGAACCTCAAGGCGATTGCCGTGCGCGGCACTTTGGGCGTTGGCAACCTTCACAACCCCAAAGCCTTCATGAAGGTGATTGCGGAGAAGAAAAAAATTCTGGCTGACAACGCCGTCACTGGCCAGGGCCTGCCGGCTTATGGCACGCAAGTGCTGATGAACGTGATCAACGAAATGGGCGCATTGCCGACCCGCAATCACCGGGACAACCAGTTCGAAAGCGCCAAAGAGATCTCGGCCGAAGCCATGGCCACGCCGCGCAAGACCGACGGCAAAAAGCAGCTGGTGACGAACCAAGCCTGCTTTGGCTGCACCATTGCCTGTGGGCGCATCAGCAAGATGGACGAGAGCCACTTTACGGTGGCCAACAAGCCGCAGTATTGGGGCGCATCCGGGGGTCTGGAATACGAAGCGGCCTGGGCGCTGGGCGCCGCCAATGGCGTGAAAGACCTGGAGGCGCTGCAATACGCCACCATGCTGTGCAACGAAGAAGGCATAGACCCCATCAGCTTCGGTGCCACCGTGGGCGCGGTGATGGAAATGTATGAAATGGGCGTGTTGACCAAAGAGCAGATTGGCATCGAAGCCCCGTTTGGCTCGGCTCAGGCGTTGGCGTTTCTGACCGAGGAAACGATTTACGGCCGTGGTTTTGGCAAGGAAATCGGCCAGGGCTCCAAGCGCCTGACCGCCAAGTATGGCCAGCCCGACCTGAGCATGACCAGCAAGGGCCAGGAGTTCCCGGCCTATGACGGTCGCGCTATCCAGGGCATTGGTCTGGCCTATGCCACGTCCAACCGGGGCGGCTGCCATTTGCGCGGTTACACCATTGCCTCTGAAGTGCTGGGCATCCCGGTCAAGACCGATCCGCTGGAGCACGCGGGCAAGCCGGAACTGGTCAAGGCTTTTCAGGACGCGACCGCGGCCTTCGATTCGTCGGGTTTGTGTGTGTTCACCACCTTTGCCTGGGGGTTGGCGGACCTGGCGCCGCAAATTTCGGCCGCCTGTGGCGACCAGTACACCACCGAAGAGCTGGAAAAAATCGGCGAGCGCATCTGGAACATGGAGCGCGAATTCAACAATCGTGCCGGCTTCACCGCCAAGGACGACAGCCTGCCCAAGCGCTTGCTAACCGAAGGCGTGAACAGCGGCCCGGCCAAGGGCAAGGTCAACATGCTGGCCGAGATGATGCCCAAGTACTACGCCGCGCGCGGCTGGGACTCTGAGGGCCGGCCGACTGCGGACACCCGCGCACGTCTGGGCCTGTAAGCAGGCAGGCAAGGCGCCTCTGGCTCTCTGCGCCTAGCAGCTTG
>JANYHL010000119.1 GCA_025359085.1 Gammaproteobacteria bacterium | reverse complement strand
GGAGCGCACCCGCTGCACCCAGTCATCCGCAATCACCAACGGCGGCAAATCCGGGTCGGGGAAGTAGCGGTAATCGGCAGCATCTTCCTTGCTGCGCATGGCCCGCGTTTCACCGCTGTCCGGATTGAACAGCACGGTGGCCTGCTCAATTGCGTGACCGTCTTCAATCTGATCAATCTGCCAGCGCACTTCAAAGTCAATCGCTTGCTGCATGAACTTGAAGCTGTTCAAGTTCTTGACCTCGCGCCGCGTTCCCAGCGGCGCGCCGGGCTTGCGCACCGACACATTGGCGTCACAGCGGAAGCTGCCCTCCTGCATGTTGCCGTCGCAAATGCCGATCCAGGTCACGATCTTGTGCAATTCCTTGGCGTAGGCCACCGCCTCGGCGCTGGAGCGCATGTCGGGTTCGGTCACGATCTCCAGCAGTGGCGTGCCGGCGCGGTTCAGGTCAATGCCGGTCTGGCCGACAAAGTCTTCGTGCAATGACTTGCCGGCGTCTTCTTCGAGATGGGCCCGCACCAGCCGCACACTGCGTTTTTCCGATGGTCCTGAGCCGGCCGAAGGGGCCAGAAAGAACTCGATTTCCCCACCCACCACCACCGGAATTTCAAACTGGCTGATCTGGTAGCCCTTGGGCAGGTCGGGATAAAAATAATTCTTGCGCGCAAAAATGCTGCGTGGCGACACCTGGGCGCCAATGGCCAGCGCAAACTGGATGGCTCGTTCGACCGCGCCCACGTTCATCACCGGCAAGGTGCCGGGCAGCGCCAGGTCCACCGCGCAGGCTTGCGTGTTGGGCTCGGCGCCAAACGCGGTGGCGGCGCGACTGAAAATTTTGGATTGGGTGGACAGCTGGGCGTGGGTCTCGAACCCAATCACCACTTCATAACCCAGCACCAGCGGGGACGGGAGGGCGGCACGCGCCGCTGACGGTGCTTTTTCAACAAACGTATTCATGCTCCAAATCCTTCAGGCCTGGCGAGGTGCCAATCGGTCGCCTGCTGGAAGCGATGCGCCACATTGAGCAGGCGAGCCTCCTGCAGATAATTGCCGATCAGTTGCAGGCCGACCGGCATCTGGTTGGCGCCCAGGCCTACCGGCAAACTCATGCCCGGCAGTCCCGCCAGCGAGCCCGGCAGGGTAAAGATGTCGGCCAGGTAATCGGCCAGCGGATCGTTGCCGTGCCCGCCCAGCTGCCAGGCCACCGTGGGCGCGACGGGCCCGGCAATCACATCACACTGTTTGAAGGCTTGCTGAAAGTCATCGGCAATCATGCGGCGGATTTTTTGCGCTTGCAGGTAATAGGCGTCGTAGTAGCCGTGGCTCAGCACGTAGGCGCCAATCATGATGCGGCGCTTGACCTCCTCGCCAAAACCCTCGGCCCGGGTTTTTTTGTACATGTCGGTCAGGTCGGCGTACTGCGCGGCCCGGTGACCAAACTTGACACCGTCAAAACGACTCAGGTTGCTTGACGCCTCAGCCGGTGCAATGATGTAGTAAACCGGGATCGACAACTCGGTGCGCGGCAGTGAAATCGGCACCAGTTTGGCGCCCAGTTTTTCGTATTCCTTCAAAGCAGCATCCACCGCCGCGCGCACGTCATCGGTCAGTCCTTCGCCAAAAAATTCAGTCGGCACGCCAATGCGCAAACTCGCGATAGGTTCGTTGAGAGATCGGGTGAAATCTTCCGCGGGGACATCAAGCGACGTGGAGTCCCTGTCCGGGTCCGGCCCGCACATCGCCGACAACAGCAAAGCGCAATCCTGCGCCGTGCGCGCCATCGGCCCGGCCTGATCAAGGCTGGAGGCAAACGCCACCATGCCATAGCGCGAGGCGCGACCGTAGGTGGGTTTGATGCCGGTGATGCCGCAAAACGAGGCCGGTTGCCGGATCGAGCCGCCGGTGTCAGTACCGGTCGCGGCGGGCACCAGCCGCGCCGCCACCGCCGCTGCGCTGCCGCCGGACGAGCCACCGGGGGTGCGCGTCAGATCCCACGGGTTCTTGACCGGGCCAAACGCCGAGTTTTCGTTGGCCGAGCCCATGGCGAATTCGTCGCAATTGAGCTTGCCCAAGGTCACCATGCCGTGCGCGGCCAACTTGGCTACCACGGTGGCGTCAAACGGTGAGCGATACCCCGCCAGCATCCTGGAGCCCGCGGTGGAGACGAAATCGCGCGTGACAAAAATATCCTTGTGCGCCAGCGGCACGCCCAGCAGCGTGGGCGTCGCGCTGCCCCTGCTCGCGGCCAAGGCCAGGTCAGCGGCGCGGGCCTGGCGCAAGCTCGCCTCTTCGTTGAAGTCCAGAAAAGCCCCGAGCGAAGCATGGGCCTGGGCGCGGGTTAAAAAGTGTTGCGCCGTCTCCAGCGCCGAGACTTTGCGCGCGTGCAACAGGTCCGCGAGCTGGGCCACGGTGAGATCATGCAGTGCAGTGGTGGTCGTCATTTTGTTGGTTCTTGTGGGCGCTGTTACTCGATCACCTTGGGCACCAGAAACAGGCCGTGCTCAAGCGCTGGCGCGTTGCGTTGGTTGGCCTCGCGCTGATTGGGTTCGGTGACCCGATCCGGACGCAGACGCAAGGCGATGTCCTGCAGGGTGGCCACGGGGTGGGCCAGCGGCTCAATGCCGGTGGTGTCGACGGCACGCATTTTTTCAACCAGGGTAAAAAACCCATTGATTTGTGTCAGCATGCGCTCACTCTCAGCTGGTTTGAGTTCCAGCCGGGCGAGATTTGCAATCCGGGCGATGTCAGCAGAAGTCAGGGACATAGGGTGTTTTCATTCGAAACCGGTTGTAAAACACCTCTAAAGAGGCGATGCCGACCGGGTTATACACAGGCAATGGGGTATTATCCTGCCTTTGGCAATGGGTCTGCGACCCGGCAGGTTTTTGCCAATCAAACCCGATTCTGAACCCGTTAACCAGGTGATGACCGGCCGAGGTGCCTGTCATGCCCGAGAGGATTTTTGATGTTTGGAGCATTCCGTCAGTACTTCTCCACTGACTTGGCGATTGACCTGGGTACCGCCAACACCCTGATTTACGTTCGCGACAAGGGCATTGTGCTGGACGAGCCTTCGGTGGTGGCGATCCGCCACGAGGGGGGCCCGCAAGGCAAGAAAACGATTCAAGCCGTGGGCAAAGAAGCCAAGGCCATGCTGGGCAAAGTGCCCGGCAACATCGAAGCCATCCGCCCGATGAAAGACGGTGTCATTGCCGACTTCACCGTCACCGAGCAAATGCTCAAGCAATTCATCAAGATGGTGCACCCGCGCTCCATCTTCCGGCCCAGCCCGCGCATCATCATCTGCGTGCCGTGTGGTTCGACCCAGGTCGAGCGCCGCGCCATTCGCGAATCGGCGCTGGGCGCCGGTGCCAGCGACGTCTACCTGATCGAAGAGCCGATGGCCGCCGCCATTGGCTCCGGTTTACCGGTCTCCGAGGCCAGTGGCTCCATGGTGGTGGACATCGGCGGCGGCACCACCGAGGTCGGTGTGATTTCGCTCGGCGGCATGGTCTACAAAGGCAGTGTGCGTGTCGGTGGCGACCGCTTTGATGAGGCCATCATCAACTACATCCGGCGCAATTACGGCATGCTCATTGGCGAACCCACGGCGGAGGCGATCAAGAAGAAAATTGGCTCGGCCTTTCCTGGGAGCGAAGTGCGCGAGATGGAGGTGCGCGGCCGCAACCTGTCCGAAGGCGTGCCACGCAGCTTCACGATCTCCAGCAACGAAATTCTTGAAGCCCTGACCGACCCGATCAACAACATCGTGTCAGCGGTCAAAAACGCGCTGGAACAGACCCCGCCTGAACTGGGCGCCGACATTGCCGACCGCGGCATGATGCTCACCGGTGGCGGCGCCTTGTTGCGTGACATGGACCGCCTGCTGGCCGAAGAAACCGGGTTGCCGGTGCTGGTGGCCGAAGACCCCCTGACCTGCGTGGTGCGGGGTTGTGGCATGGCGCTGGAGCGGATGGACCGCCTGGGCTCCATTTTCACCAGCGAATAAGCAACAGGCGCAGCGATGCCACTTGGTACGCTGGACGGGACCCCGCCGCCCTTCTTTCGGCAGGGCCCCTCAGCCCTGTCAAAACTCATTTTCTTCAGCCTGCTGGCGTTGTTCCTGATGGTGGCCGATGCCCGCCTGCAGCTGACGCGGCCCTTGCGGACGGTGGTAGCGACCGTGTTGTACCCGGTGCAGTGGCTGGCCCTGCAACCGGTGCTGTGGGCCCGCGGTGGCGGCAAATACTTTGAGTCGCTGCAGCGCTCCCAGACCAGCGAAGAAGCCGCCCTGTTCAAGCTCGGTTTGCAGTCCCAGCGCGCCAGCCAGGTCGAGCAATTGTTGTTGGAAAACTCCCGCTTGCGTGCGCTGCTGGCCTTGCGCGAACGCGTCACCACGCCCTCACAAGCGGCGCAGGTCTTGTATGACGCGGCCGACCCCTACACCCGCAAAGTCATCATCGACCGGGGCCTGCTCAACGGTGTCGTGGCCGGCTCGCCGGTGCTGGACGAAGCCGGAGTGCTGGGCCAGGTGACCCGGGTCTACCCGATGGTCAGTGAAGTCACGCTGATCACCGACCGGGATCAGGCCATTCCGGTGCTCAACACCCGCACCGGCGCGCGCGGCGTGGCCTTTGGCGACCCGGCCTTGCGCGCCAGCGCGCTGGAGCTGCGCTTCATGGCGGCCAATATTGATGTGCAAGTCGGCGACCTCTTGACCACCAGTGGCGTGGACGGCGTCTACCCGCCGGGCTTGCCGGTGGCCAAGGTGGCGAAAGTAGATCGCCGCGTTGACTCGGCTTTTGCGCGCATCAGCTGTGAGCCTTTGGCGCTGGTGTCGGGCGTGGTGCATGTGATGGTGCTGCAACCGGTTGCCAGCCAAATGGCCGCGCAGCCGGTGGTGCCAGCCGCCGTTGAGCCGCTCAGGAAAAGGCTGAAAAAATGATCATGCGTCCGGGCCATCAGTTGCTGCTGCCCGCCAACCCGTTCTTTATCTGGAGCAGCCTGTTGGCGGCCTTGATGCTCAATATGGTGCAGAACATGGGGCTGTGGGGGCGCGCGGCCTGGATGCCCGACCTGTTGGCGCTGGTGCTGGTGTTCTGGAGCATTCACCAGCCGCGGCGCATCGGCATTGGCGCCGCCTTTGTGTTGGGCCTTCTCATTGACGTGCACCAGGGGGCGATGCTGGGCCAGCACGCACTGAGCTACACCGTGCTGAGTTTTCTGGCCATTGCCATCCACCGACGCCTGCTCTGGTTCTCGGTGCCGTCACAGGCGTTTCAGGTGCTGCCCTTGTTTGTGGCGGCGCACGCCATTGCGCTGAGCGTTCGGCTGCTGGCGGGCGGCGGTTTTCCCGGCTGGTGGCTGTTGCTGGCGCCGCTGATCGAGTCGCTGCTGTGGCCGGTGGTCAGTGTGCTGTTGCTGGCGCCGCAGCGCAGATCGCCCGATCCCGATGCGCACCGCCCCCTTTAAACCGTTCGCCGCCTTGCCATGACCGAACTGCGCAACGTCGAGGCCGATCTGTCGCGTTTTCGGGTGCGGGTGCTGGTGGCCGGCATCGCGGTGGTAGTGTGCTTTTTGCTGCTGCTGTCGCGGCTGGTGTACCTGCAGGTGCTGCGCCACGATGACTTGCTGGAGCAGGCCGAAAGCAACCGCACCGCGATTGTGCCGGTGGTGCCGAACCGGGGCCTGATCCTGGACCGCAACGGCATTGTGCTGGCCAGCAACTACTCGGCCTATACGCTGGAAGTGACCCCCTCCAAGGTGGCTGATCTGGAGCAGACGATCGATGCCCTGTCGCAGGTGCTGGAGATCAGCGCGCGTGACCGGCGTCGTTTCAAGAAGCTGCGCGAAGAATCAAAAAGCTTCGAGTCGCTGCCGCTGCGCACCCGCCTGAGTGATGAAGAAGTTGCCAAATTTGCGGTGCAGCGTTACCGCTTTCCGGGGGTCGATATCAAGGCGCGGCTGTTTCGCAACTACCCGTATGGCGAGCTTGCCAGCCACGTCATCGGCTATATCGGCCGCATCAACCAGTCCGAGAAAGAAAAGCTCGACGACTCCGATGAGCAGGCCAACTACCGCGGGACCGATTACATCGGCAAGCTCGGCGTGGAACAGAGCTTTGAGGCCCAGCTGCACGGCATCACCGGGGTTGATTCGATGGAAACCTCGGCCGGTGGGCGCGCCATGCGCCGCCTCGCCAGCAGCCCGGCCACCCCCGGCAACACCGTCAAACTGGCGCTCGACATCAAGCTGCAGCATCTGGTGGAAGAGCTGTTTGGCGAACGCCGCGGTGCGCTGGTCGCGCTGGACCCCAAGACCGGTGAAATACTGGCGTTTGTCAGCAAACCCACCTTCGACCCCAACCTGTTTGTCGAGGGCATTGACAGCGAGAGCTGGCAAGCGCTCAACGAGTCCATCGACAAGCCGCTGCTGAACCGCGCGCTGCGCGGCACCTACCCGCCCGGCTCCACCTACAAGCCCTTCATGGCACTGGCGGCGCTGGAAACCGGTAAACGCACGCCGCAGCAGAGCTTCGCCGACCCCGGTTTCTTCATGTTCGGGGGGCATCGGTTTCGCGACGACAAGGAGGGCGGGCACGGCACGGTCGATATGTACAAATCCATCGTGCAGTCCTGCGACACCTACTACTACGTGCTGGCCAATGACCTGGGCGTGGACACCATCCATGACCAGATGCAGCGCTTTGGTTTTGGCGAGTTGACCGGCATCGATATTTACGGCGAGGTACGCGGCCTGTTGCCGTCGACCGCCTGGAAACGCCGCGCCTATAAAAAACCTGAGCAGCAAAAATGGTATGCCGGTGAAACCATTTCGCTCGGTATCGGCCAGGGCTATAACAACTTCACCATGCTGCAATTGGCCTCGGCCACCGCCACGCTGGCCAACAATGGCGTCAAGATGAAGCCGCATCTGGTGAAAGAAGTGGAAGACATCCTGACCCACGCGCCGACCACCACCGCTCACCAATCCGTGGGGGAAGTGATCGCCCAGGCGGCCAATATTGAGGTCATCAAGCGCGCCATGGTGGGGGTCAATATAGCGGGAACCTCGGCCGCCAGTTTTCGCGGCGCGCCTTACACCAGTGGCGGCAAGACCGGCACCGCGCAGGTGGTGCAGATCAAGCAAAACGAGAAATACGTCGCCTCCAAAATGGAGGAGCGTTTTCGCGACCATGCCCTGTTCATCGCTTTTGCGCCGGCGGAAGACCCCAAAATTGCCCTGGCCATCATCGTGGAAAACGCCGGTTTTGGTGCCAAGTACTCGGCGCCGATTGCCCGGCGCGTGATTGATTTCTGGCTGCTCAACCAGTACCCGAGCCCCGAAGACATCGAGGCCGTGAAAAAAGGCCTGGCGCCGGCCCCGATTGGCAAGCCGCGCACGGTGGCCGAGCTGCCCTGGCCGCCGGGCGCCGCCGCCGCGCCCGTTGCCGCCGCCAGCGCAGCCGCAAAAACGGCCCCTGCCACGTCACCCGTTCGTTAAGGAACCCTCCGCCTGGTGCTCAGCGTAAAAAGGCGTCATAGCCGGTTTTCAGGATCAGCGCGCTGACGATCACGATGAAGAAGGCCCGCACAAAGCCGGTGCCGTGCTTGAGCGCCAGGCGCGTGCCGAGCAGGCTGCCGGCCACGTTGGCCAGCGCCATGGCCACCACAAGATGCCACCAGATATGGCCCTTGGCCACAAACAGAATCAGGGCCGCCGTGTTGGTGGCGGTGTTGATCAGCTTGGCGGCGGCCGAGGCGCTCAGAAAATCGTAGCCCATCACGCGCACAAACAAAAAGACCAGAAAACTGCCGGTGCCGGGGCCAAAAAAACCATCGTAAAAACCGGTCACAGCACCGATGGCGGCCGCCAGACAAGCCTCTTTGCCGCCCGAGAACAGCGGTGCATGGGTGCGGCCCAGCTCTTTCTTGCGCACGGTGTAGATCAACACCGCCAGCAACACGCCCGGCAGCAGCTTGCGCAAAAAATCGGGCGACAGCACCGTCACCAGCCAGGCACCGGCAAACGCCGCGACAAAACCGGCCGCCGCCGCAGGCAGCAGCGCGGCCCAGCGCATTTCGACGCGGCGGCTGAACTGCCAGGTGGCAAAGCCGGTGCCCCAGACCGAGGCACCCTTGTTGGTGCCAAACAGGGTGGCCGGGTGCGCGCTGGGAAAGGTGGCAAACAGGGTGGGCACCAGAATCAGTCCACCGCCGCCCACAATTGAATCCACAAAACCGGCCAAGAGCGATGCGAGCGAGACGATGAACAGTTCCATCGACCCATTGTCGCATCCGGGGTAACCGGTCATCTGCTTCGCTATTTGTAGCGCTATGTTCAATAGATACGGGGGCTAGAGCCTGATTTTTTATAAAAAAAGGCACCGGGGTTGCCGGTGCCTTTTCAGGGCAATCTTCGCTGGATTGCCTCGTTTTTTGCTGCCTCTTGGGGTTTTGTCTCCCGGGCCTTTCAGGGTCAACGGGCCGCTGGCTCGTTAACAATGGGCCCGACTTTACGGCGCGGCAGCGGCTTGCGCATCCGGACTTACCCTGTTCGGACTTACCCTTTCACTGGCCGGGCGGCATCCTCAACGATCCAGCGCGCCGCTTTCTCGGCAATCATCAAGGTCGGTGAGTTGGTGTTGCCGCTGGTGATCAGCGGCATCACACCGGCGTCGACCACGCGCAAGCCGGCAATCAGGCCGCCGCGCTTGCCGCGCACCCGCAGGCGTGCATCCAGCACCGCCAGCGGGTCGTCGGGCGCGCCCATTTTGGTGGTGCCGACCGGGTGAAAGATGGTGGTGGCAATGTCGCCGGCCAGTCGGGCCAGTTCCTCATCGGTCTGAAACTGAACGCCGGGTTTGAACTCTTGCGGCTGGTACTTGGCCAAGGCCGGTTGCGCCACGATGGCGCGCGTCAGGCGCAGTGAATCGGCCGCCACCCGGCGGTCGGCCTCGGTGCTCAGGTAGTGCGGTGCAATCGCCGGTGCCGCATCAAAGCGCGGGCTCTGGATCTGCACCGTGCCGCGGCTGCTGGGCTGCAGGTTGCACACGCTGGCGGTGAAGGCGTTGAAGCGGTGCAGCGGTTCGCCAAAGGCGTCCAGGCTGAGCGGCTGTACGTGGTACTCGATGTTGGGGTAAGGCTGGCTGGCGTCGCTGCGGGTGAAGGCGCCCAACTGACTCGGCGCCATGCTCATCGGGCCACTGCGCTTGAGCGCGTACTCCAGGCCAATCATGGCCTTGCCCCACAGCGAGTTGGCCTGCGTGTTGAGTGTCTTGACGCCGTTGACCTTGAACACGGTGCGAATCTGCAAATGGTCCTGCAAGTTGGCGCCCACGCCCGGCGCATCCACCTGCACCGCAATGCCATGCTGCTGCAGCAAGGCGGCCGGGCCCACGCCGGAGAGCTGCAAAATCTGGGGCGAGCCGATGCTGCCGGCACTCAGGATCACTTCACCGGTGGCCGTGGCGTTGACCATCGCGCCCCCCATCCACACCTGCACACCGCTACAGCGCTGGCTGGCGTCGGCCTGGGTTTGCAATTGCAGCTTGACGACTTGCGCCGAGGTCCAGAGTTCAAAATTGGGTCGCGCCAGGCAGGTCGGACGCAAAAAAGCCTTCGCCGTGCTCCAGCGCCAGCCCTTTTTCTGGTTGACCTCAAAGTAACCGACACCCTCGTTGGAGCCGGCGTTGAAGTCGTCGGTGGCCGCGATGCCCGCTTGCTGCGCGGCTTGGGCAAACGCGTCCAGGATGTCCCAGCGCAGGCGCTGTTTTTCAACCCGCCACTCGCCGCCGCTGCCATGGAAATTTTTGAAATCTTCAAGCCTTTTTGGCCTCTGGCCCGCGTCGTTAGAGCGTGAATAGCTATCTAATTTGTAGTGACTCTCATGCGCCATGAAGTCCGGCAGGCTGTTCTGCCAGGACCAGGCCGGGTCGCCGGTGAGGCGCGCCCACTGGTCGTAGTCTTGCGCTTGGCCGCGCATGTAAATCATGCCGTTGATGCTGCTGCAGCCGCCCAGCGTCTTGCCGCGCGGGTAGCGCAGCGCGCGGCCATTCAGTCCGGCCTCGGGCTCGGTCTGGAACAGCCAGTCGGTGCGCGGGTTGCCAATGCAGTGCAGGTAGCCCACCGGAATATGTATCCAGGGGTAGTCGTCCGGCCGGCCGGCCTCGATCAGCAGCACGCGTTTGGCTGGGTCCTTGGACAGCCGGTTCGCCAGCAGGCAGCCGGCCGTGCCGGCGCCGATGATGATGTAGTCAAACGTGGTGGTCATGCTGGCCCTGGGTGGAGGTGAAAAGCGTGCGGCCGCCCCCGAGTCGCTGGCGCACGCGGGGCGCTGCAGCTATTTTGCCGCAAGCGCCGCACCACCCCTAGCGCGACGGCGTCAGCGCTTGGCGTTACGATGGCCGCATGGCTCTTGTTCATCACTGCCGTTCTGAGTCGCCATGAGGCCAGACGCCCCCCGTATCGAGCGCGCCGCTGCCTCCGCGGGCGCCGGGCTGCGGCTGTCGGGCGACTGGTCGGCCGCGCGCTTGGCCGAACCCGGCGCCTGGGCGCAGATTCAAGCCGAGCTGGCCCTGGGTGCGGCGGGCGCCGCGCTGGCTGTCAACTGGGACTTGCGCGACCTGCAGCGGCTCGACCACACCGGGGCTCAGGTGCTGTGGAACGCCTGGGGCCACCAATGGCCGGCGCAGCTTCTGATCGAGCCCACGCAGCGCGCCATGTTGAGCCGCGTGGCGCAGTACGCGCTGCCCGCGCCAGTGGCGCGGCGCCGCAGCGCCTGGCAATTGTTTCTGGCGCTCGGCGCCCAGGTCTGGCTCGTGATCGACCATCTCGTGGATGCGACCCGGCTGCTGGGCCAGCTGCTGCTCGACTTGTTGCGGCTGTTGCGCGCCCCCGCCAAAGGCCCGTGGCGCGATGTGTCGGGCCACCTGTTTCGCATCGGCGCCACCGCCCTGCCGATTACCGCGCTGCTGGGTTTTTTGATTGGCGTGGTGCTGGCCTATCTGATGTCGCTGCAACTGCGCCAGTTTGGCGCCGACAGCTTTATTGTCAATATTTTGGGCCTGTCGGTGATCCGCGAGCTCGGGCCGGTGCTGGCCGCGATCTTGGTTGCCGGGCGCTCGGGCTCGACCATCACGGCGCAAATCGGCGTGATGCGCGTCACTGAAGAGTTGGATGCCATGCGCGTGATGGGCATCCCGCAGGGTTACCGGCTGGTGCTGCCGCGCGCCATCGCCATGGCGCTGGCGATGCCGCTGCTCGCGGTCTGGACCTCGCTGGCGGCCCTGCTCGGCGGCATGCTGGCCGCTGACCTGACCATGGGCGTGACGCCCGCCTACTTTTTTGCCGCCTTGCCGCGCGCCGTCCAGGTCTCGAACCTGACACTGGCGATGGGCAAATCGGTGGTGTTTGGTCTGTTGATTGCCCTGATCGGCTGCCACTACGGCCTGCGCGTCAAACCCAACACCGAGAGCCTGGGCCAGGGCACTACCGCCTCCGTCGTGACCTCGATCGCGATGGTGATTCTGGTGGACGCGCTGTTTGCGCTGGTGTTCAAGGACGTCGGGATATGAGCGCCAGCGGGCCGGTCGCCCCGGTTGCCGCCGCCCCGGCGGTGGTCGAGATCGAGCAACTCTGGTCGGTGTTTCATACGGCCGGGCGCGACGCCGTGGTGCACCAGGACCTTAACCTGCGAATCGAAGCCGGTGAGTTCATCAGCATCGTCGGCGGCTCCGGCAGCGGCAAGACCGTGCTGCTGCGCCAGATGCTGGGGCTGGAGACACCCGCCCGGGGCCGCGTCACGGTGCTGGGGCAACCGGCCGCGCAACTCGGCGCCGAGGGCGCGGCCAGCCGCGTCGGCATGCTGTTCCAGCACGGCGCCTTGTTTTCGGCTTTCACGGTGCTGGAGAATATTGGTTTTGCGCTGCGCGAGCTCGGTACCCTGCCGCTCTCGCTGATTCGGGAGGTGGCCATGGTCAAGCTGCAGATGGTGGGCCTGGAGCCGGCGCAGGCGCACAAAATGCCGGCGGATCTGTCCGGCGGCATGGTCAAGCGGGTGGCGCTGGCGCGCGCGCTGGTGATGGACCCGCCGCTGCTGCTGCTTGACGAGCCCACCGCCGGGCTCGACCCCGACAGTGCCGACACCTTTGTGGCGCTGCTGCGTTCGCTGCACCGCGAGCTCGGGCTGACGGTGGTGATGGTCACGCACGATCTGGACACCTTGTTTGAGCTCAGCACCCGCATTGCCGTGGTGGCAGACAAACGCATCATTGCCTGCGGCACGCCGCTGCAGGTGATGGCGCATGATCATCCCTTTATTCACGACTTCTTTCTGGGCGCGCGCGGGCAACGGGCGGCGGCCGTGTTGCACCCAGCCCCGGTTACCGAGTAAAACACCTGCTTATGGAAAACAAATCTCACGCCCTGGCCGCGGGCGCTTTTGTGCTGCTGTTGCTGGCCCTGCTGGTTGCGCTGGCGCTGTGGCTGACCCGTGACACCAGTGCGCAACGGGTCTATGAACTCTCCAGCGCGCAGGCTGTGACCGGCTTGCAGCCGCAAGCCACGGTGCGCTTCAAGGGTGTGAACGTGGGCAAGGTCAGCGCCATTGGCTTCGACCGGCAAGCGCCCGGCAACGTGCTGATCCGCATCGCCGTCGACCAGCACGCCCCGATCACCCAATCCACCTTCGCCACCCTGGGCTTCCAGGGGGTCACCGGGCTGGCGTTCATCCAGCTCTACGACAGCGGCACGTCCAAAGTTGCGCTGCGCGCCGATGTGGAGCCGCCGGCGCGCATTCCGATGCGCCCTGGCCTGTTGGACCAATTGTCCGAGCGCGGCCTGCGCATCCTGGGGCAACTGGAAGAAACCACGCAGCACGTCAACCAGCTGCTGGGCGACGACAACCAAAAAACCATGATCGGCGCGATCGACAACATCGGCCAGGCGGCGCGCGGCCTGCAACAGTTTTCCGAGCGGGCCGGTCAGCGGCTCGGACCGCTGGTGCAAGACGCCACCGCCACCCTCAAGACGGTACAGGCGACGTCCGAGCGGGTGGGTGACAGCGCCGACGAGGCGCGCATTTCGGCCCGCGCCTTCAGAGCTGTCACCGAGCGCATGAACCAGCCGGGCGGCACGCTCGACCAGCTCAGCCAGGGCGTCGGCACACTTGGCGCCAGCGCCCAAACCCTGAATACGGTGACGCTGCCGCGCCTGAATCATGCGCTGGGCGACACCGCCCGCATGACGCGCCAGGTCGGCCGGGTGGCCGTCAGCGTCGGCGACCGCCCGCAGTCCTTGCTCTTGGGCAATGCGCCGGCGGCGCCCGGCCCGGGGGAACCCGGTTTTTCTGCAACCCCAGGTCAACCATGAAGTACGCTATAAAATCAAGAGCTGTTCGCGCTTATACCATCAGGGTTGCAGCCCTTATCCTTGTCTTATGTGGGGCGCTGGCGGGCTGTGCGCTGTCGCGCCCCGCGGCGCGTCCGGCGGTGTATGACTTTGGACCCGGTCCGCTGAGCGGCGCGCCTGCCGCGCCGACCGGCCAGGTCGCAGCGCCCGCCTTGGCGCCCTTGATCCTGGACGAGGTGCAGGCCAGCAGCGCGCTCGACAGCAATGCCGTGCTGTACCGGCTGGCTTATGTCGATGCGCAACAACTGCGGCCCTATGCCCTGGCGCGCTGGAGCATGCCCCCGGCCCAGTTGGTGCGCCAACGCTTGCGTGAGCAGTTGGGGCAAGAGCGCGCCCTGTTGGAGCCAGGCGCCATCTTCAGCCTGGGCAAGCGCCTGGCGCCGGGCGCGGCGAGCAGCGCGACCCCGCCCACCCTGCGGCTGGATTTGGAAGAATTCAGCCAACTGTTTGAGGCGCCCAACCGCAGCGTCGGCCTGTTGCGCCTGCGCGCCACGCTCACGCAGGCCAGCCCCGCCGGGGACGCGCTGCTGGGGCAGCGCAGCATCGTGCTGCAGCGCGCGGCCCCCAGCGCCGACGCCGCTGGGGGTGTGCAGGCGCTACGGCTCGCCACCGATGCCGCTGCGCAGGAGTTGGCGCAGTGGTTGGCGCAGCTGGGGCATTAACGTGAAATACCGTTCGTGGTGAGCTTGTCGAACCACCCCTTCGACAGGCTCAGGGCGAACGGTTTTAACCGTCGGGGCGGTCGCTGAGCCATGAGAGTTAGCATGAACTGGGCTTGGCCCAAGTGGCTTAACCCTGCCGAATCTTGCGCACCAGCGCGCTGGTCGAGTAGCCGTCGACAAAGGGCAGCGCCAGCGCGCGCCCACCATAGGCCTGCACCACCTGGGTTTCGGCCAGTTTGCGCATGTCGTAGTCGCCGCCCTTGACCAAAATGTCGGGCTTGATGTGCGTGATCAGTTCCAGGGGCGTGTCTTCGTCAAACCAGGTCACCAGACTGGTGGAGACCAGCGCGGCCATGACGAAGGCGCGATCCGCCTCGTTGTTGAGCGGGCGGCCCGGCCCCTTGCCCAAGCGCCGGGCCGAGGCGTCGGTATTGAGTGCCACCAGCAAGCTGGCGCCGAGCGCACGCGCCTGTGCCAGATACAGCACATGGCCGCGGTGCAGCACGTCAAACACGCCGTTGGTAAACACCAGCGGGCGCGGCAAGCGGGCCACGCTATCTCGCAGGCGCGCCGACGCACAAATCTTGTCGGTCAGGGCCGTGATGCCGGTAAAGGCGGAAATGGTGGATTGCTTGTGCATCATTCCATCCCCATTGGCCAGCGCCGTTTTACCAGTCAAACCGGCCGCGTATCGGCAAAACTGGGGCGCAGCATCAATTTGTCATACAGCTTGAGCAAATTGGGGTTGTCACTGCGCCAGTCAAGCTCTGGAAACCGGAAATCGAGATAAGCCAGCGCCACGCCAACGGCAATGTCGGCCAGGCTCAGGTAAATGCCGACACAAAAGGGTTTGTCGCCCAGGCCCAGGCTCATGGCCCTGATACACGCTTGCACCTTGCCCAGTTGACGCTCGATCCAGGCCGGGCTGCGCTGCGCCTTGGTGCGCCCGCCCCAGGTGGCTTCCAGCCGCGCCAAAATTGCGGCGTCCAGCAGGCCATCGGCCATCGCCTCCCAGGTCTTGACCTCGGCGCGTTCCCGGCCCACAGCGGGAATCAGCTTGCCCACGGGGGACAGGGTGTCGAGATATTCCACGATCACGCGCGAGTCAAAAATGGCTTCGCTACCTTCCATGATCAGGCAGGGCACCTTACCCAACGGGTTGGACTCCGCAATCGAGGTCTGTGCGGCCCACACATCCTCGGTGATAAAGTCGTAGTCGAGTTTTTTTTCCGCCATGACGACGCGTACTTTGCGTACATAAGGGCTGGTGTTGGATCCGATTAATTTCATGGGTGGGGTTGGTGTAGCGGTCGGGCGGCTGTCGTCAGGGCTTGATTCTATACAGCCGCCTTCAGTCTGGCTGACGCCGGAGCGAAAGGCAGCGCGCGCCCTACAATTCGCGCATGAAATTTTCTCCCATCTCCGCCCTCTCGCCACTGGATGGCCGCTACTGTGCCAAACTTGTCAAATTGCGCCCTCTCATGAGCGAACTGGGCTATATGCAGCGCCGCGTGCAAGTCGAAGTGGCCTGGTTCATTGCCCTGAGCGATTGCGGTTTTGCCGAGTTCAAGCCGCTGTCACCCGGCGCCCGCACCTACCTGCTGGGCCTGGTCAAGAATTTCTCTGAAGTCGATGGCCTCGCCATCAAGGAAATCGAGAAAACCACCAACCATGATGTCAAGGCGGTGGAATACTGGCTCAAGTCCAAGTTTGAAGCCCGGCCGGAACTGGTGGGCGCGCAGGAGTTTGTGCACTTTGCCTGCACCAGTGAAGACATCAACAACACCAGCCACGCGCTGCAACTCAAGAGCGGGCGCGACCTGGTGGTGCTGCCTGCGCTGGACGCCATCATCGATAAGCTGCGCGAGATGGCGCATAACTTTGCCGACGTGGCCATGCTCAGCCGCACCCACGGCCAGACCGCCAGCCCGAGCACGGTCGGCAAGGAAATTGCCAACGTGGTGGTGCGGCTGGTGGCCGCGCGCGACAAGATCGCCAGCATCAAGCTGCTGGCCAAGATGAACGGCGCGGTCGGCAACTTCAACGCGCACCTGTCAGCCTGGCCTGATTTTGATTGGGAAGCCTTCTCGCGCCGCGTGATTGAAACCCCGACGCCGCTCGGCCTGGGCCTGACGTTTCAACCCTACAGCATCCAGATCGAGCCGCACGACTACATGGCCGAATTGTTCGATGCGGTGGCGCGCACCAACACCATCCTGATCGACTGGGCGCGCGACGTCTGGGGTTACGTGGGGCTGGGTTACTTCAAGCAACGCCTGCGCGAGGGTGAAGTCGGCTCCAGCACCATGCCGCACAAGGTCAATCCGATTGATTTTGAGAACGCCGAAGGCAACCTGGGCCTGGCCAACGCGCTCTTGCGCCACCTGTCCGAGAAGCTGCCGATTTCCCGCTGGCAGCGCGACCTGAGCGACAGCACCGTGCTGCGCAACATGGGCGTGGCACTGGGCTACGCGACGCTGGCCTACCAGTCGCTCAACACCGGCCTGGGCAAGCTGGAGATCAATGAAGTCGCCATTGCCGCCGACCTGGACGCCTCCTGGGAAGTGCTGGCCGAGCCGATTCAGACCGTGATGCGCCGCTTTGGCCTGCCGCAGCCCTATGAGCAGCTCAAAAAATTCACCCGCGGCGAGCCGATGACGCGCGAGTTGATGCAGGGCTTCATTGCCAAGCTGGAGATCCCGCAGGCCGAAAAACAAAGGCTGCTGGCCATGACGCCGGGCAGCTACACCGGCATCGCGGCGGTGCTGGCAAAACGCGTCTGATCTTTTCTTGCGGTTTACTCAAGCTTGGTGGCTGCACCTGATCCTTCAGCTCACACGCCAGCTCACGCCAGCGTACAGCTGACAGCCTGAAGCACAGTCTTGATGCCTGACGGGCACCGGCAAAGCGGCGTGAGCCGACCGTGGCGAACGCCGACTTATCGGAAGTTCAAAGGTTGATCTTGCGTGCGATGAAATAGCTTAGGGTTGAGACCGAAGCGGCAAGCGTCGCGCCCCACGTTAAATCAACAATCGTCACTAAAAGTGGCCAATCTTTAAGCGTCGCGAGGTTGCTGAGGTCATAGGTGGCGTAAGTGATCAGGCCGAAGAGCGCCCCAAATAGAAACGCGTGGACCCATGAGTTCTTTTCAATGGCGGGAGCAATAACGAAAAGCACGAGTCCAACAATAAACAACAGATAGAAAAAAATCGCGGCTATCCAATTGATTTCATCTTTCATCAAAAAACCAATTTGATTGCGATAGAAATTCTTGGCCACAAGCCCCAGCCAGACCATATCCATGGCAAAGAAGACAGCAAATGCAATGGCGTAAAGCTTTGTGAACATAAAAAAAGCAGCGATATTTTTAGGCGTTGAGATAGGTGATGGTTATTTGCAATAGGGTCGCAAATGTTCCCCACAAAAGGTAGGGAATGTTGGCATAGACCACCCAACGCAAGTCAGGGGATGCGCGCCAAACGGCGACAAACGCCCAGATGAGCGTGCCCACCACAAGCAGAATATCCAGCGTTGCAAGCAGATTATTTTTGAGTCCGAATTGAATTGGCGTAAAAGCCAAATTGAAAATGAGATTCAGGGCAAAGGGCAGCGCCACCATCCACGAAAGTTTGCCCGCAAACGCTTTATAAAACACGGTGCCATACGTCACGGCAATAATTGCGTACAAAACCGACCACACTGGCCCAAAAATCCAGCTTGGAGGCGCCCATGTCGGCTTGATCAGTTGTGAGTACCAGTTGTATGTGTTCATCGGGCTTAAGTTGTTTCACCTCAATCATTAAGTCTCTACACGCCGGATGCGCTGAGAGCACCCGGGACCGTGTCGGCGGCGGCCCCTCGCAGCTAACGCACCGAGCTACTGCAAGCGGACTTTGGCGTGCTGTGTGTCGTCTGTTTTCGGCGTTTCTCCGGCCACGTACGCCTTGGCTGCTTCGTACACGTATTTAAGTCCTTTCAGACCGGCGTTGTCCCAGTATTCACCATCGTGCGCCGTAAATTTCAGCAAGGCGATGTTCGGGTCGGACTTGCCATCCGGAAACCATGGCTTCCAGCCTTCTTTCCACATCTGCTCAATCAACTGCCGGTCGCGCACTACGGTCAACTCGCCCCGCACCGAAGCAAACCTGCTGCTGCTTTGAAAAGTGAGTGCCGCATATGGGTTGGCGTTGATTTCGTCGATTTTGAGTGAGTTGATATCCGTCACAAGGTAAGCGCCGATGCCATCGTCCAGGCGAGCAATGGCCATAGGCCGTGCGTGGATCCCGTTGGCCGTCTGCGTTACCAGCATCGCCACATCAAAGTCACTCACCAAATCCTGCAAATGATTCTTGCCGTCGTTCGTTTCCATGGTCGCTGGCTCCTTAGTTTTCAAAGAATGGGGGAAGGTTTGATCCCAGAGTCAGCTTATAGAAAGGCCGCCACAGCGTCGGTGCGCTGCCGAACACATGGTCCACCAAAGTCGCTTTTCTTCATCGAAAAAAAAGAACTGGCAATCGCACCAGCGCTACTTGAGGAGATGTGAACGACTACCAGCAAGTGCGTCAATCTGGCGGCAAAGCTATTCGACGGTACTGCCAATTTGCGCGCCGGAGGGTGTTGCGCAGCTAGACTTGACCATCGAGGACCACTCTGGCAACCCCGTGTTGACCCTTGCCGCCTTGAGGCTTCTGTCCTGTTATCACCAAAGCAACAACTCTTTATCTGTCTGTCATGGCCCTCAAATCCACCATCTTCAAAGCCAGTTTGCAAATCGCCGACATTGACCACGCCTATTACGCCGACCACCTGCTCACGCTGGCGCGGCACCCGAGCGAGACCGACGAACGCATGATGATCCGCCTGTGCGCGCTGGCGCTGCAGGCGCACCAGCTGCAAACCGTGTGCGGCGGTGACGGCACGCTGGCCTTTGGCGCCGGTCTGAGCGATCCGAACGAGCCGGACGCCTGGCTGCGCGACTACACCGGCCTGACCCGGCTCTGGATCGAGGTCGGCCAGCCCGAAGACAAACCGCTGCTCAAAGCCTGCAACAAGGCCGACGCGGTGGTGCTGTACTGCTTCAGCCAGGCCGCTGAGATCTGGTGGCGCGGCATGCAGGCCAAGCTGGCGCGGCCACCCAACCTGAGCGTCTGGCGTATTCCCACCAGCGCCGCCCAGGCGCTGATTCCGATGGCGCAGCGCAATATGCAGCTGCAGGCCACGATTCAGGAAGGCGTGCTGATGCTGAGTGACGGCGCGCGCCATGTCGATATGGAGCCCGTTCGCTGGAAATAAATGCAAAATCGGTCGCTAGCCAGCGCGAACAGGTCTTTTGATGCTATCTATTTACAAGTAGAGGCGGCCCGCCGTGGCGCCGCGGTCCGGGGGCGGCACGGGCCGGGCCGCTAAGATGGTGGGCGTCACAAACCAACCCCTGACCCGCCACCATGACCCTTGCCCGCCTGCTCAACAAAGTCTGCCTCATCACCGGTGCCGCCCAAGGCATCGGCCAGGCCACCGCCCTCAAGTTTGCCGTCGAGGGCGCCATCGTCATCGTCTGTGACATCCAGCAGGCGGGCGTGGACGCCGTCGTGGCGCAGTGCCGCGCGCTGGGCGCTCGCGCCGAGGGTTTTGTGGCCGATGTGACCGCGCGCGCCACGATTGACAGCATGGTGGCCAGCGTGCAGGCGCAGTTTGGCCGCATCGACGTGCTGGTCAACAACGCCGGCATCACGCAGGACGCGCGCCTGCAAAAAATGACGCTGGAACAATTTGACCGCGTGATTGACGTCAACCTGCGCGGTGTCTTTCACTGCGCGCAGGCGGTGGTCGACCTGATGCTGGCGCAGGGCAGCGGCGTGATTCTGAACGCCAGCTCGGTGGTGGGCATTTATGGTAATTTTGGCCAGACCAACTACGCCGCCACCAAGTTTGGCGTGATCGGCTTCACCAAGACCTGGAGCCGCGAACTCGGCCCCAAGGGCATCCGGGTGAACGCGGTGGCACCGGGGTTCATCATGACCCCGATGCTGGCCGCCATGCCCGAGAAAGTGCTGCAGGAACTGCAGGCCAAGGTGCCGCTCAAACGTCTGGGCAAGCCCGAAGAAATTGCCAACGTTTACGCCTTTTTGGCCAGCGACGAAGCCAGCTACATCAACGGCGCGGTGATTGAAGTGTCGGGCGGCATGTCGCTCTGATTCTGCTGCCCGGCCATCAACCGAAAGGGGAAATTCACCATGAAGATCAAAGCCCAAGATTTCCAGGTCAAGGAAGGCGACAAGGTCAGGCTCAAACACTGGCCGACGCTGGTGCGCCCGGCCTACGCGTCAAAGCACGCGTATGAAAAACTCCTTGCCGAACAGGTGAATGATCTCAACGATCTGCAGCAGCTTCTCTACGCCTCCAACCGCCACGCCGTGTTGCTGATCTTTCAGGCGATGGACGCCGCCGGCAAAGACGGTGCCATCAAGCACGTTATGTCCGGCATCAATCCTCAGGGCTGTCAGGTGTTCAGTTTCCAGCATCCGAGCGCCACCGAGCTGGACCATGATTTTCTGTGGCGCACCACCCAGGCGCTGCCGGAGCGCGGCCGAATCGGCATCTTCAACCGTTCCTATTATGAAGAAGTGCTGATCGTGCGGGTGCATCCGGAGATCCTCCAGGCGCAACAGCTGCCCGACGAGTTGGACGATGGGAAGACCCTCTGGCAGCAGCGCTACCGATCCATCGTGGGCCTGGAGAATCATCTTCACAACAACGGGACACGAATCGTCAAATTCTTTCTGCACCTGTCGCAGGAGGAGCAGCGCAAGCGCTTTCTGGCCCGCATTGACGAGCCGCAAAAAAACTGGAAATTCAGCCAGGCCGACGTTGAAGAACGTAAATTCTGGCCCCAGTACATGAAGGCCTATGAAGCCTGCCTGAGCGCCACCAGCACCAAAATTGCGCCCTGGTACGTGGTGCCCGCGGACGACAAGGAGAATGCGCGCTTGATTATTTCAAGGATCGTTCTCGAGACCTTCAGGTCGTTGAAAATGAGCTACCCCGCAACCGACGCCCAGCGGCAGCAGGAATTGCTGTCGATCCGCCAGCAATTGATGAAGGAGGCGCCCGACGGCCCGTGAAAACGCGCCCGGCCGCGCAAATCATTGAAAAGGCGGGGCCTTGAGGGCGCGCTCGGCATATTTATTAAAACGCCAGGCCGTAGCGAGCAAGGTGATGCGGCGCCAGATCTGGCGCTTCTCAGCCGGACGCAGCGCCGTCCAGTGCTGCACCTCGGCAAAAGTGCGGCCACAGCCCTTGCACAGTGCATCGCCCTGGCTGGTGGAGCAGATGGCAATACAGGGCGTGTCGGGCGTGCTGTCGTACCAGGCCAGCCAGGCCCGCAGGGCGGCGTCCGGCACGGCGAACTCATCAATTTCTGCCAGGTGCTGGAGCACCAGCCGGGCATAGACCTCGGCCAGCGCGCGGGTCGGGGCGGCCAGCGCAAAATCGGCGCTGGCGGGCCGCCGGGCGCGCCAGTAGTTGATGGCGGCTTCAATGTCGGTGATGTGCAGGGCGGCCATGGGGAGCGGATCATAGCCGGGCCCAGCGGGGTCTGGCTTATCCCCAGGCGGAAACTGCCATTTGACGGCTGATCCGGCACAAGGATGATTTGATGGTTTAATCGCCGCCTGAAGGGGAGTAGCTCCCTGTGGGTGCATCGTCAACACGGCAGGCCGCACGCCTGCCCGGTGCACCCGATGAGGCCGCATCCAGGGCTGGTTTTTCCAGACCGGGGTGGGCGTCATCGAGCAAGACCTTCGCCATGCACCGGGTGGTGCAGCGCGCGAAGCTCGGCTTGAACCAGCACCCGCGCATGGCCCACACGGTGTTGACCAACCCAAGAATTCATTGAAGGTTTTGCCATGGAATTATTTTCTGCCGCCTGGTGGTCCGCCCTGATGGCCATTGTTTTGATCGACCTGGTGCTGGCCGGTGACAACGCCATCGTGATTGCGCTGGCGGCGCGCAATTTACCCGTCCCGCTCAAGAAAAAAGCCATTTTGTGGGGCACCGTGGGGGCCATTGTGGTGCGCTCCGTCATGACGGTGGGCGTGGTCTGGCTGCTCAAGATTCCCGGCCTGATGGCGGTCGGTGGCCTGGGGCTGGTGTGGATTGCCTACCAATTGCTGGCCGACGACGAGGGCAAGGAACACGACGGCCCGGTCGTCAGCACCTTTTGGGGCGCCATGAAAACCATCATCATCGCCGACGCGCTGATGGGGGTGGACAACGTGCTGGGCGTGGCCGGGGCCGCGCACGGCGCCTTTGACCTGGTCATCATCGGCCTGCTGATCAGCGTGCCGATCGTGGTGTTTGGCAGCACGGTGGTGCTGAAACTGGTCGAGCGCTTTCCGGCCATCATCCAGATCGGCGCCGCCGTGCTGGCCTTGACCGCCGCCAAAATGATCGTCAACGAGCCACTGCTGAGCAGTCTGTATGGCAACGCCAGCGAGCCGCTGGAGACGGTGCAGCGCGTTGCCCGCTGGGCCACTTACGCCGTGGCGGTGCTGGGCGTGCTGGGCGTGGGCTGGTGGCGCAAGCACCAGGCGAGCCCCGGCTCGACCGCTAAAATCTAGCCCGTGACCGACCTACTCCCCGACTCCGACCGCAAAATCGAGCAGCCCCGTCTGTGGCGCGACAACGGCTGGACCGCCCGCGTGATCAAGAACGAAGACGATGACGGCTGGGCCGTGGCGATGATCAAGGACGGTGAGCCCGAGCCCGCCTTGATCGGCCCGTGGACCATGGGGCGCGACAAGAAAAACCCGAAACCGCTGGACGGCAACGCCTTCAACACGCTGGTCAAAACCGCCGCCGAGTTTGTGCGCCGCCACGAGCAGCAACTGCACGCCACGCTGCACCAGCGCATCACCGTCAGCGCCAAACAGGCCCGCGTCACCGTGTCGCTCGACATCGTGCCCGACGACGAGCATCCGTCGGCCACCTTGACGGCGCAGGATGAAGCCGGGGCGGCGTTGGCGCAGCGACAGGTGTCGCCGGGCTTCAAGCTGAACCGCGCCAGCGCCACCGCGTGGGCCGACGGCGGTTTCCAAAAACCCGACTGAGGCGCCAGGGGTAGCGACAGTCCTCGTGACTTGCCGCGCGTCGGCTGTTATTCTTGCGCCATGAAACTCATCACCAAATGGCTGCTCAGTGCCGCCGCCCTGCTTGCCGTGGCTTATCTTTACAGCGGGGTTGTCATCGACAGTTTCGGTGCCGCGCTGATTGCCGCGCTGGTGATCGGCCTGTTCAACATGCTGCTGCGCCCGGTGCTGGTGCTGCTGACGCTGCCGGTGACGGTGCTCACGCTCGGGCTCTTCTTGTTTGTCATCAACGCGCTGATGTTCTGGTCGGCCGCGGGGGTGTTGAGCGGCTTTCATGTGCGCGGCTTTGGCGCGGCCTTGCTGGGCTCGTTGATTTACTCGGTGTTCGGCATCGTGATCGACTCAGTGATCGAGCGTCTGTTCTCTAAGCATTGAGGCCACCTGGCGTTGCCGGGTGTCGATGATGGAGGCGTCGATATGGTCGGCCGCCGCCTGACTGGCACTGCTGGCGCTATTGCTTGACTGCGGCGACTTGCCCCCTTGGCGTGAAATGGCCTGTGCCGCCTTCAAGCGGTCCAGCGCTGCCGCGTAATCCAGCCGTGCCACCTGGGCTTCGGCGTCCGCCCGCAAGGCGCGCAAGGGCTGGTGCTGCGCGCTCTGCGCACTCGACAGCAGTTGCCAGGCCTGCGCATCGCGCGGCTGCAGCGCCACCCAGGTTTGCAGACGGGTCGTGATGGCGGTGAGCGCCGCGCCGGCCTCAGCTTGCCCGGACGGGCTCGTTTGCAGGGCGATCTGCGCGGCCAGCAGCAGTTCCGGGCGCGCCGTGTCCGCTGCGGTCGGCCCGGTCGGATCCGCGTTCAAGGCCGCCGCGGCGCCGCTGGCGTCCCCTGCGCGCAAAACGATTTCGGCTTGCAGCAGCCGTGCCAGGCGCGCTGCGCGGGGATCGCCTGTCACCAGGCCACGCAAGCGCTGCAGGTCAAGCCGGGCCTGGGCAAAGTCACGCAACTGGCTGGCCGCCAGCGCGGCGCCATACCAGACACCGGCCTGCCGGGGCACCGCCAGGGTGCGCAGGCTGGCGCTGTCGGCCTCGGCCTGCCAGGCGCGCAAGGCATCGACGTCAGAATTGGACAGCACCCGGGCGCGCGCCGCCACCAGGGCGTGCTCCAGCGTCAGCGTGGTCGGGCCCGGCGGGGGTGCGGCCAGAAGCTGGCGGGCCTGCATGTCGGCCATGCGCTCGGTGGTGAGCGGGTGGCTGCGCAGGTAGGGGTAGGCGCCGTTGTCGTTGAGGCGCGAGGCCTGTTGCAGCTTGTCGAACATGGAGACAAAACCCTGCGCCTCAAAACCGGCCTGGGTCATGACACCAAAGCCCACGCGGTCGGCCTCGCGCTCCCTGTCGCGCGAGAAATTGAGCTGGTTTTGCGCCGCCACCGCCTGGCCGCCGACGATCAGTGCATTGCCGACATCCACACTCTTGCTTGCGGCCAGTGCGCCCAGAACCATGGCGCCGATCATCCAGGGCGCCATTTGCCCCTGTTTGGCCATCAGGCGCGAAATATGCCGCTGCGTGACGTGGCTCAGTTCGTGCCCCAGCACCGAGGCCAGTTCGTCGCGGCTGCTGACCACCGCGATCAGACCCAGGTGCACGCCCAGGTAGCCCCCGGGCAAGGCAAAGGCGTTGACCGTGCGGTCGCGCCCGAGCATGATTTCCCAGGCAAAACGCTCGGCCAGTTCCGGCGACAAATCGCCGCGCGAGCGCGCCGCCGCCAGCAGCGGCTGCCAGATGCCCTGCACGTACTCGGCCAGCACCGGGTCGTCCAGGTAGTCCGGGTCACGGTAGATTTCCCGCGCAATGCGATCGCCCAGGCGGCGCTCCTCGCTGCTGCTCATGGCGCTGGTATCGCCCAGCGTGGGGATCTGGGCGGACACCGGCTGGGCCCATGCCGGGCTCAGGTTGCTGATGCAAAATGTTGCCAAAACAATAGCTAATAACGCCCTGTTGACGGGGGCCAGCGCCTTGTTTGATGTGAGATGTTTAGTCAAAATGAATGCCGTCGGTGTGAGTGCCAGTGGGCCGCGGGGCGGGGACATGATGGGGATACGGACGCTCCAGTGGGGCCGGTTGCGCCAGACTCCCTGGGACCAGCGCGTGCATCGTATGATGCGCGGCTGGTATGAAGGTTCTGTAAATTCGACGCCAGCCGCTACTTTTTAACTGTAACGAATTTCTGCCATGAACGCACTCACTCATTTTGACGCCCACGGCCAGGCCCACATGGTGGACGTGGCCGCCAAGGCTGCCACCCACCGCATTGGCATTGCGGGCGGCCGCATTGAAATGCTGCCCGGCACGCTGGCCATCATTGAGGCGGGCAGCGCGAAAAAAGGCGATGTGCTGGGCATTGCGCGCATTGCCGGCATCATGGCGGCCAAGAAAACCAGCGAGCTGATCCCCTTGTGCCACCCGCTGGCGCTGACCCGGGTGGCGATTGATTTTGAAGCTGTCCAAGCAGAGGGCACGAGGGCCAGCAGCATCTATTGCACCGCCACCGTCGAAACCGTCGGCACCACCGGCGTCGAGATGGAGGCGCTGACCGCGGTGCAGGTGGCGCTGCTGACCATCTACGACATGTGCAAGGCGGTCGACCGCGGCATGACGATGACCGATGTGAAGCTGCTGGAAAAGCACGGCGGCAAGTCGGGCAGTTTTGTGGCCGCCTGAGCCGGGCTTGATTTTTCTCCCCCGTT
>JANYHL010000085.1 GCA_025359085.1 Gammaproteobacteria bacterium | reverse complement strand
CCTTCATCGCCCTGCATGCGTTTGGCTTCACCCTGAATTTCCTGACGTTAATGGCGCTCAGCCTGTGTATCGGCTTGTTGATCGACGACGCCATCGTGGTGCGCGAAAACATCGTGCGTCATCTGGGCATGGGCAAGGATCATTTCAAAGCGGCAAATGAAGGCACCGAAGAAATCGGTCTTGCCGTCATGGCAACAACCTTCGCGATCATCGCTGTATTCGTGCCCATCGCGTTCATGAGCGGCATCATCGGTCGATACTTTCTGCAGTTCGGCATTACCGTGGCGGTTGCCGTACTGGTTTCGCTGTTCGTCAGCTTCACGCTGGATCCGATGCTGTCGTCGCTCTGGCACGACCCCAGCATCGAGGCGCACCGCAACCACGGTCTCAACCCCGATGGCACGCCGCGCCGTCCGGTCACCCTGTACGACAAGACCATTGGCCGCGTCACGGCTTGGTTTGACCAGGCGACGGAATGGCTGATTGACGCCTACCAAGGCATTCTGCGCTGGGCCTTGGTGCACAAGCTCAAGACCTTGTTGCTGGCGCTGGTCATCTTTGTCACCAGTATCTTCATGGTGCCCCTGCTGGGCACTGAATTTGTACCAGCGGCGGATTTCTCCGAGACCACGCTCAATTTTTACACGCCAGTAGGCTCATCATTGGAGGTCACCGAAGCCAGGGCCAAACAGGTTGAAGGTATTCTGCACAGCTACCCGGAGGTCCGTTACACGTTGACGAGCATCAACACCGCCAACGCCGTCGGTAAAACCAAGGCCAGTGTCTATGTGCGCCTGGTAGACCGCAAGGATCGCACGCGCAACGTGAAAGAAATCTCCGCGCTGCTGCGCGAGCGCCTGAAGCAGGTGCCCGGCATCACCGTCACGCACGCCGGACTGCTCGATCCGGTGGGTGGGCAAAAGCAGGTAGAGTTTTCGCTGCAAGGCCCGGATCAGGCCGAACTCGAACGCATTGCGCAGCTGGTGATGGACAAAATCCGGGTGATTCCCGGCCTGGTGGACCTGGACTCCAGCGTGACCCCCAACAAGCCGACGCTGGATGTGGTGGTCAAGCGCGACGTGGCGTCTGACCTGGGCTTGAGTCTGGCCCAGATTGGCAGCGCGCTGCGCACTTTGGTCGCCGGTCAGACCGTCGGCAACTGGCGGGCACCCGATGACCAGACCTACGACGTCAATGTGCGCCTGACGCCGCAGGCACGCAATCAAGCCGATGACTTGCAGCGTCTGCCCTTCATGGTGGGGGCCAACGCCGACGGCAGCGCACGCATCGTGCGCCTGAATCAGGTGGCTACTGTCAAGGAATCAACCGGCTCCAACCAGATCAACCGGCGCGACCTGAGGCGTGAAGTCGCCATCAATGCCAACGTCGATCAGCGCTCGGCGGGTGAGGTTTCCACCGACATCAAGAGCGCCCTGGAGAGCATCAGTTTCCCGCCCGGCTACCGCTACCAGTTTGGCGGCTCCACCAAGAACATGGCGGAGTCTTTTGGTTATGCGATCTCGGCGCTGGTGCTGGCCGTCGTTTTCATCTACATGATTCTGGCCAGCCAGTTCAAGAGCTTCTTCCAGCCGCTGGCGCTGATGACCGCCCTGCCGCTGACGCTGATTGGCGTGGTGTTGGCGCTTTTGATGTTCCGCTCGACGCTGTCGATGTTCTCGGTGATTGGCATCGTGATGCTGATGGGTCTGGTGACCAAAAACGCCATTTTGCTGGTGGACTTTGCCATCCGCGCCCGCGCGGACGGCATGGAGCGCAGCGCGGCGCTGTTGATGGCAGCCAAAGTACGGCTGCGCCCGATTCTGATGACCACGCTGGCCATGATTTTCGGCATGTTGCCGCTGGCCCTGGCGCTGACCGAAGGCTCCGAGCAGCGCGCCCCCATGGGCCAGGCTGTCATTGGCGGCGTGATCACCTCGTCCCTGCTGACTTTGGTGGTGGTGCCGGTGGTGTATTGCTACATGGATGATCTGGCGCAATGGTTGCGACGCCGCTGGGGCGCTGATAACGACACCGGCGAAGCCGCCGCCGGGTAAAATTTTGCAGAATCTGTTAACATCCCTCACATACCCCCAGGAGTACCCCAATGAATTTGGAACAAGCCCGCTTCAACATGATCGAACAACAAATCCGTCCCTGGAACGTTTTGGACGCGGAAGTACTGGAGCTGCTGGCAGTGGTCAAACGTGAAGACTTTGTCCCCCTGGCGCACAAGGCGCTGGCCTTTATGGACATGGAAATTCCCCTGGGCCAAGCTCAGATGATGTTGGCGCCGCGCGTGGAAGCCCGCATGCTGCAAGACGCAGCTGTGCAGAAACACGAAAAAGTGCTCGAAATCGGCGCCGGTTCGGGTTATATGGCAGCCCTGTTGGCGCACCGCGCACAGCGCGTGATCTCGCTCGAAATCAACCCGGAGCTCGTTCAAATGGCGCGCACCAACTTGCAAAAAGCCGGTATCCACAACGTTGAAGTGCGCCAGTTCGATGGTGCCAAAGGCGCCTCGGCAGACGGCCCGTTTGACGTCATCATGCTCAGTGGCTCGGTGG
This sequence comes from Gammaproteobacteria bacterium, assembly GCA_025359085.1. Taxonomy (GTDB): domain Bacteria; phylum Pseudomonadota; class Gammaproteobacteria; order Burkholderiales; family Burkholderiaceae_C; genus Rhodoferax. The sequence continues at coordinate 17,965 of JANYHL010000085.1, read as the reverse complement.
CCGAAGTACCGCAAGCCCTGCTCGCACAACTCAAGGTCGGTGGTCGACTGATCGCCATTGTGGGCGAGGAGCCGACCATGCGCCTCAATATCGTGACCCGCAGCAGCGATGCCGAGTTCAAAACCAGCACCCCTTGGGACACCGTGGCACCCCGGCTGCTCAATTTCCCAGAGCTGTCACATTTCCATTTCTAAACTTTTACCGCATGATTGCTCAGGTACGCCCCTCCGAATTGGCTGCGTGGTTTGCCACAGCCCGCCACCCCGGCGCTGCCGTGGTGCTGGATGTGCGCGAGCCTTCGGAGTTGCGCACCGCCAGTATCCGGGTCGATGGTTTTGAGCTCATCGCCATCCCCATGGGGGTGCTTCCGCCGCGCTTAGCCGAACTTGACCCCGAGCAACCGATCGCCTGCTTGTGTCATACCGGCGGACGCAGCATGCAGGTGGCGGTTTTTCTGAAGGCACGCGGCTTCAAGCATGTGGCCAACATTGCCGGTGGCATCAACGCCTGGTCGGCTGAAGTCGACCCCAGTATTCCAAGATATTGAGTGCCAGGGGCCAGACACCGCCCTGTGCCAGCACGGTTTTTGCAACCACATTTATTCAAGGCCCCTTATGAAACCGTTTCGTCTACTGCCCCTGTTTGTCGCGATTGGCGCTACCTTCACGCTGCCGGTCCAGGCCCAAAGTCTGGTCGACTTGTACCAGTCGGCACGGGGCTATGACGCGACTTATCAATCGGCCAAGTCGCAGTTTGATGCCACGCTGGCCCGGGCCGATCAGGCCAAAGCCCTGCTGCTGCCGACCGTAGGACTTTCGCTCGGGGCGTCGGTGACCCATTTGGACAACACGCTGGTACCGCCACCGCAATCCAGCACCTCAAACTTCAACACCCAAAGCGCGACCGTCAGCGCCTCACAGCCGCTGTACCGTCCGGCCAACCGGGCCAGTTACGAGCAGGGAATAAAACAGGTCGATCTGGCCCAGGCGCAACTCGCCGCGGCCAACCAGGACTTGATTGTGCGCGTCAGCCAGGCTTACTTTGACGTGCTGGCCGCCATCGACAACCTGACTTTTGTCAAAGCCCAGAAAGCAGCTGTGGGCGAGCAACTGGCCTCAGCCAAACGCAACTTTGAAGTCGGCACAGCGACCATCACCGACACGCGCGAGGCCCAAGCCCGCTTTGACCTCGGCACGGCGCAGGAAATCGCCGCCGAAAATGATTTACGGGTCAAGAAGATTGCACTCGATCAGTTGGTCGGCATGAACAATGCCCAACCCCAACCCTTGGCGCAACCGGTGGCATTGCCGACGCTGGTGCCCAAGGACGTCAACGCCTGGGTGGCGCAATCTGAAAGCAATCATCCCGGCATCCGGCAGACCCAAGTCGCCTTGGAGGTAGCGCAACTGGAAACCCGCAAAGCACAGGCGGGCCACAAACCTACGCTGGACTTGACGGCCGGCTACAACCTGACGCAAAACAACGGCTCCGCCAGCACCTCCATGGACTACCGCACCAACGCCGGCACCATTGGCCTGGCGTTCAATCTGCCGCTGTTTGCCGGTTTTGCCATCCAGAACCGGGTCAAGGAAACGCTGGCGCTGGAAGACAAGGCCCGCAGCGACCTGGAAGCCACCAAGCGCGCGGTCGCCCAGGGCGCTCGCACGGCCTACTTCGGCGTGGAGTCCGGGCTTGGCCAGGTCAAGGCACTGGAAGCGGCCGAGGCCTCCAGCCAGAGCGCACTCGACGCCAACAAGCTGGGTTACCAGGTCGGCGTGCGCATCAACATCGACGTGCTCAACTCACAAAGCCAGTTGTACGACACCAAGGCCAAACTGGCCAAGGCGCGCTACGACGTGTTGCTGGGCAGCCTGAAATTGCGCCAGGCCAGCGGCACGCTGCAAGCTCAAGACCTGCAAGGCGTCAACGCGCTGCTGGCCAAGTAACCCGCCCCCAGCCACTTGGCGGTGGCTAGAGCAGCAAGGCGCCAAAATGGCGCGCAAACGCCTGGGTCGTCTCAACACTCATGCGCTGGCCGACAAAAATTTCCACGCCACGCAGCATTTTGCGCAGCTCGGCCGGGCTGTCGCACCGGTCAATTGCCTGGCAAATGGGCTCTCCAGCAGAACCCAGCTTCTCCTGTACAAAGTCTGAAGCTTGTTGGCGCACTTTGACGAACTCTTGCGCGCTCGTGGCCGGTCGGGGCGCTTCGGCCGCCTCGGCGGCAACAAAACCGGGTGCGACTGGCGCCTGCAGGCGGGTGTCGGTGCTGGCGCTGGTTCCGATGGAGTCAATCAAACCTTCATGCAGCAAGTGCTCGAGTGCCCCCGGCAACTCGCCCACCCGCACAAAAGCCTGTAATGCATTCACTGTTTTCTTGCCGTCCACCAGGATCAGTACACGCCGCTGCAAGGCACTCAGGTTGCGGTTGCGTCCGGCCATCTCGGCCCGGCCCGCATCGGTCTTGATGAATAACATTCTATCGTTCACTTTTTAATAGCGGCTAACGCTTATTGCATAAGGGCTACAGGATCATTTCTTATAAATTTTTATCAATTGGGCTAGAGCGCCAGCGCCAGCCGAGCGACGCCTTCTTCAATTTTTGCCACATCAGCCGTGGCAAAGCTCAGGCGCAGCGTGCTCAGGTCCGGGTCATGTGCAAAAAACGGCGCGCCCGGCACAAAGGCCACTCCCTGCTCAATGGCGCGTTTGGCAAAGTCGGGCGCATTGCTGCCCTTGCCATTCGCCCCGGTCAGTCTGGCCCAGAAGAACATGCCGCCCTGCGGTTGGTTGAACGCAATCGCATCCCCCATCTCGCGGCGCAGCGATTCAGCCATGACCCGCGCGCGCGCAGCGTAGGTCTTGCGCACCACGACCAGGGTCTGGTCCAGGCGATGTAGGGTCAGGTAATGCGCGCAAATCGCTTGCGTCAGGTTGCTGGTGTGGGCGTCGCTGAACTGCTTGCACATGGTGGCGTTGGCCAGGAGCGCAGGCGGCGCAACCAGCCAGCCCACGCGCAAGCCCGGGCTCAAAATCTTGCTGAAACTGCCGCAATGCGCCAGCCAGTCGCGGCTGCCGGGTACGCCCTCACTCAGCGTCAACAGGCTCGGCGGCGGCGCTTGGTCAAAATACAGCTCGCCATAGGGGTCATCTTCCACCACCAGGGTTTGCGTGCGCACCGCAATTTCAAGAATGCGCTGGCGCCGCGCCCGGCTGAGCGTGGCACCGCTCGGGTTGCCAAAGGTGGGAATCAGGTAGACCAGCTTGGGTTTATGTTCTTCAATCAGCGCCTCCAGTTTGTCCACATCGACACCATCGGCATCAATCGGCGCGCCGATGATGTGGGCACCGTAGAGCCGAAAGCACTGGATGGTGGCCAAAAAGGTGGGCGCTTCCACAATTACCTTGTCACCCGGCGAGATCATGGTCTTGCCAATCAGATCAAGCGCCTGCTGGCTGCCGGTGGTGACAATCAGTCCTTCTGGCTTGACGCTGCTGCCTTTGCCGACCATGAAGCTGCTGATGCCTTCCCGCAAAGGCTGATAGCCCTCGGTGGCGCCGTATTGCAGCACCGGGCCGGGGTTGCGGGCCAGCACGGCTTGGGCCGCTTGCGCAATACCTTCTGCATCAAACAGCGCCGGGTCTGGAAAACCGCCCGCCAAACTGATGATGCCGGGTTTGCCCAGCAGCTTGAAGAGCTCACGAATGGCGGAGGTTTCAACATTTTTCAGACGGTCGGCGAATTGCATGAAATTTCGGCTTTCAGGGGAATTGATTTGGGGTAAATTGTGACCGATAGCTTACAAGCTCACTGCCACTCAAAAAGTGCCATGCCCAGATTCGACGCATCCTTCACCGCCATTGAACAGCCGCTCATGAGCGACTTAGCCTTGGATGTTGACACTCAAATTCTCGTTAACCCATGACACCTGCTGCCATCGACTCCTTTTTTGCCACGCTGAAAGCGGCCAACCCGAAGCCGCAAACCGAGCTGGAATTCGCCAGCGTGTTTGAATTGCTGGTCGCCGTGCTGCTGTCCGCCCAAGCCACCGATGTCGGCGTCAACAAGGCCACACGCCGCCTCTTTCTGGTGGCCAACACGCCGCAAAAAATGCTGGACCTGGGCCTGCAAGGGTTGGAGGAGCATATCAAGACCATTGGCCTGTACCACGCCAAGGCCCGCCACTTGTTGCAAACCTGCCGGATGCTGATGGATCAATACGGCGGTGCAGTGCCGCGCACGCGGGAGGCGCTCCAGACTTTGCCGGGCGTGGGGCGCAAAACAGCCAACGTTATTTTGAATGTCGCCTTTGGGGAACCCACCATGGCGGTGGACACCCACCTCTTTCGCGTCGCCAACCGCACCGGTCTGGCGCCGGGCAAGACGCCGTACGAGGTCGAGATGAAACTGCTCAAACGGATACCGCCCGGCTATTTGGTGGATGCCCACCACTGGCTGATTCTGCATGGGCGCTATGTGTGCCAGGCGCGCAAGCCCTTGTGCTGGCAGTGCGCGGTGAGCGCCTATTGCGACTTCAAGAGCAAGACGAAGTCTGACCAGGCGCGAGCGCGCTGATACCGGGTCTCCCCATGAGTGTCATCGACCCCCGCACGGTTCTCCTGCTGACAGGCCTCATGAGCGGTTTGATGTCACTGGTTCTGTATGCGCTCAAGCGCAATTACCCGGCCTCCATCAAGGGCTTGGGAGAGTGGTCGGCAGCGCTGCTGCTTTTATTTATGGGCGGCCTGCTGGTGGCCGGGCGCGGCAAACTGCCGAACCTCGTCTCCATTTCTGTTTCCAGCTTTCTGCTCTGGTGCGGGCTTTATCTGGCTTACGTTGGCACCCAGCGCTTCTTTGGCGTTAGGCCTCGCATCGGGCCATGGATGACACTGATCACGGGGTTTGCGCTGGTACAGGTGTGGTTCACCCTGATCGAGCCGAGTTACCACATGCGCCTGGTGCTGACCACCGTGGTCACGGCTGGCTTGTCTGGCGTGCATGCCTGGCGGGTAGCCCGGCAGGGTTCCCTCACATTTGCCCGCGGGCTGGCTGTTGGCGTGCTGGTGTTTCTCTTGGCCGCCCAGGTCATGCGTCTGGTGACCTCATTCAGCATGCCCTTTCCGACCAACGCAGCGTTTCTTGACACATCCCCCTTTCAGCTGATCTATGTCACCAGCTTCGCTTTTTCCATTTTATTGTTCTCCATCAGCACGGTGCTGATGGCCACCGACCGCTTGCGCATTGAGCTGCAGCACTTGGCCAATCACGATTCACTCACCAATGCCCTGACCCGCCGACGCCTGGATGACGCTTGCCGATCCGAGCTGGAGCGCTGCCGTCGTCATGGCCGCAGCATGGCATTGCTGATCATGGATCTGGATCATTTCAAGGTGGTCAATGACACCTTTGGCCACCAGGCGGGCGACCAGACGCTGATCAATTTTGTGGCCCGAGTCAACGCCTTGCTGCGGGGGCCTGATCAGTTGGGACGATTTGGCGGTGAAGAGTTTGTGGCGCTGTTGCCGGACACCACGCTGGACGAAGCCCTGCTGGTCGCCGAGCGAATTCGCGACGCCTGTGCCCTGGCCGATCAAGCACCCGCGTGTACCGTGAGCATTGGCGTCACCACCAACCGAAAGGACAATGACACCGTGGACACGCTGTTGGCGCGGGCCGACGCCGCCCTGTACCGTGCCAAGGCCGGTGGACGCAACCGGATTGAGACCGCCTGATCAGGCCTGAAACTCACACCAGCAAAGTCCATCGCCGAAAGGCGCGCGTCGGTTTTATTTGTTCTTCCGCCCCGATCACCTTACAAGAAGCAGGTCGTCAGCAGCCACAAAAGTCACAAAATATTCAATATGATAATATTTTTTAATGTTTAGTATTGTTTTGACAAATACCCATGAAGACTGCCTTTCGCTCATTGATTTTGCTCGCCCTTGGGCTACTGCTGGGAGAACACGCGATGGCCACTGAAGAACCTAAATTCGAAATAGTGTCCCATCAGGGAGACTTCCAACTGCGTCGCTACCCGCTCTTAATCGTGGCCGAAACAACCGTGGAAGGTGACATGGATGCGGCCTCCAGCAAGGGCTTTCGGGCGATTGCCGACTACATTTTTGGCAACAACCAGTCGGTGGCGTCGGCCCCAGAGTCGGCGTCCGAGAAGATCGCCAGGGCTGCGCCAGTCACGCTCGAGCCGATGGCCGCCACCCCGCAGAAAATCGCCATGACGGCGCCGGTGGCGATCGAACCTTTGACCTCGGCGGCATCAGGCGCGCGAGTCATGCCTTCGATGCAGGGCGCCAAGCGCTGGCGGGTTCACTTTGTGATGCCCAGCCAGTACACGCTGGCGAACCTGCCCAAACCCAACAACGCGAACGTGAACCTACGTCAGGTTCCCGCCAAGACCTGGGCCGTATTGAGCTACTCCGGCTTTAACACGGAGTCCCAGGTTCAGCAAAAGTCCGATGAACTGATGGCCTGGCTGCTGGCGCAAAAAATTCAAAGCGTGGGCAGCCCGCAACTGGCGCGCTACAACCCGCCCTGGACGCTGCCGATGTTTCGGCGCAATGAGGTCATGATCGAAATCGAGCAACCCTGAAGGCTTGGCGTCACTCGCGCAGGCTCGCAGGGGCGCTACAAAGAGATTGTTGAACCCATCGGCCGTGATGGCGCGAGCGCTGTTGGGGGCGTTATCGGGCCAAGCTTTGGCAACGCCACCCACTGCGCCCCCAACGCATGAATGGTGATACGCCCTTCAAACACAGTCTCCAGCGCGCGGTGCGTGGCAGCGTCGCCACACGCGCCCTGATGCGTGATGCGGCCCTGGGCCATCACGACCATCTCGTCGGCGTGCAGCGCCATTGAAATCTCATGCAACACACTGACCACGGTTTTACCCTGGGAAATCAAGCCGCGCACCATCTGCAACCAATCGGCCTGGTGCGGCGGGTCCAGGTTGGCAAGCGGCTCGTCCATCAGCAGCACCTGCGCCTGCACTGCCAAGGCGCGTGCCAGCAGCACGCGCTGGCGCTCGCCGCCCGAAAGTTGCCCGAGCGTGCGCCCGCGCCAGTCCCAGGCTTGGGTGGCGCGCAAGGCTTGCTCGACGGCGGCGTGATCCGCGGCACTGGGCGCTGCCAGCCAGGCTTGGTGCGGCAACCGGCCCAGCATGGCGAGGTCCCACACGGTCAAGTCATCGCCCGTGACCTCATTTTGGCCCAGCCACGACAACAACTGCGCCCGCTTCTTGGCAGCCAGGGTGGCCAGCGGCTGCCCCAACAAGGTGACGCTGCCGGTGTGCGGCAACAAATTGGCCAGCACCTTGAGCAAGGTCGACTTGCCCGCTCCGTTGGGGCCCACGATGCTGGTCCAGCGCCCGGAGGGCAGGGCCAGGTCAATCGCTTTCAATATTTGAACATTTCCGAGGCTAGCCCTTATGTTGCCTGCGTTAATAGCTATTAAATTCATAGTATTTTTCACAAACCCGTGCCCGACGCTGAACGGGTGCTGCGTCGCATCAACCACAGCAGGTAGCCGCCGCCCAGCACCGCTGTCAGCACACCCACCGGTAACTCCTGGGGCGCCATCAAACCGCGGGCCAGCACGTCGGCGGCCATCAGCAGCACGCCGCCCATCAGACTGGAAAGAAAAACCAAGCGGCGATGCGTGGTTTTGGTGACCGAGCGCACCAAGTGCGGCGCGGCCAGACCGACAAAGGCAATCAAGCCGGTTTGCGCCACCGCCGCCCCGGTGGCCAAGGCCAGCACCGCCACCAGCGCGGCGCGCATTTGAGCCAACGGCAAGCCCAGGCTGGCAGCGGTCGCCTCCCCCAGCGCGAGCCCATCGAGCACCGGGCTCAGCATCCAGGCCACCGCCATGCAAACCAGCCACACACCGACCATCAAAATCCAGGCGCTCCAGCCGACAAAACCGGTGCTGCCCAGCATGAAAGCCTGCATCGATTGCAGCACCTGCGGGCTCATCAGCATCAGCAGCGAGGTCAAGGCCCCCAGCACCACGCCCACAATAACCCCGGCCAGCAGCAAGCGCAGCGTGTGCTGCACGCCCTGAGCCAGCACGAGCGTGAGCAAAACCGCACCCACCGCGCCCCCAAACGCCGCCCCGGTGAGCCCCAGGCGCACCAGCCAGTGGGAGGCAAAGGGCGAAACACCAAACAGAATGAGCGCCAGCGCCACCCCGAGCGACGCGCCGGAGGCACTGCCGAGCAAATAAGGGTCGGCCAGCGGGTTACGAAACAGCCCCTGCGCGAGCGCCCCGGCCAGCCCCAGCAGCGCGCCGGCGGCCCAGGCACCGAGCGTGCGCGGCAGGCGAATGTCCCACACAATTTGCAGCGCGACCGGGTCGCGCCAGGCTTTGAGCACGCTCTCAAAACCGGTGCTGCCGACACTGACGCCCAGCAGCAGCAAGGCGCTGCCAGCGGCCAAAAGCCCAAGCAGCAGCCAATCGGCAGCGCGACGTTGGCGCCCAATGTCGGTCATGGGGTTTTGTCCCGCAGGCACTGCGCCATAAGGCGGGCGCCTTCGGCCATGCGCGGCCCCGGGCGCACCAGCACGTCGGACTGCGCCGGGGTGAACTGGCACACCCGCTGCAACTGGATGGCGCGCATGGCCGCCCAGCCGGGACGCGCGGCCAGAGCAGCGTCATTGAAGTCACTCACCATGATCACGTCCGGGTTGGCGCGCACCACAAATTCTGGGTTGAGCATCGGAAACGGCCCCAGGCTGGCCGGCACGATGTTTCTGGCGCCCAGGCGGGTGAGCGTCTCGCCAATAAATGAACTCTCCCCGGCTGCGTACGGTGCGCTGTTGACCTCAAAGTAAACCCGCATCTTTTTCACGCTCACAGGCAGCGATTGGGCGGCGGCGGAGACCGCGGCGTCGATGACACGCCAGTGCCGGCCCGCGTCGGGCACGCCGAGCACCAGTCCGAGGGTCTCGATCACACGGCGCACATCGGCGTGACTCTTGGGCTCCAGCGCCAACACTTGAAGACCGAGCGACTGCAGGCGTTGACCGACCCGGGCCGAGGTCGCCATCAGCACCAGATCCGGCTTTAAGGCCACGATGGCCTCAATGTTGGGGTCCAGCCCGCCACCCACTTGCGGCAATGTTTTGACGCTGGCCGGGTAATTGGAATTGCGGTCTACCCCCACCAGCCGGGCGCACTGGCCCAACTCGCACACCACCTCGGTGAGTGAGGGCAGCAGGCTGACAATGCGCCGGGGTGTTTGTGCCAAGGTGACGCTGACGCCACGATCATCGGTGACTTGCACGGCCTGCGACCAACCGCCCACACCGCACAACGCCAGGCACAGTGCCTTGGTCAGCCAAGGGCGAGTCGATCCAAGCGGCCACAAGCTCATGACAGCGCCCTCACGTTCTGCAGCAAGCCAAGCACGAACAAAATGACGCACCGGAAAACGCTTCTAAAAGAATAGCTGCTTGCGCTTACTGCACAAGGGCTAGAGCTATATTTCTTATAAATTATTCCCTCATCCTGGCAAGCAGCGGGTTTTCTGGGATCAAGGCGAGCAATCGGCAAATATTTATTCATGCTGCCTGCTCCAATCCATCACGATGCGGTGCAATTGGGCCACACCATCGGTCAACGCCGCCGGGCCGGGCTGCAAAATGTCAGCCGACTTGATCTCAAACAATTGCCCGGTTTTGACTGCGTTCACCTCGCCCCAACCCGCACGCGCCGCCACGTTCTCAGGGCGAAACTTCTTGCCGCACCACGAGCCGATGATGATGTCGGGGTTACGTCGAACTATTCTCAAGCCGTCCGCAATGATGCGGTTCTTGCCCAGCGACTGGGCGGCCAGTTCAGGAAAACAGTCATCCCCGCCCGCAATACCGATCAGCTCGGACACCCATTTGATAGCACTGATGTGCGGCACATCCCATTCTTCAAAATAGATTTTTGGACGGCGTGGCAAAGCGGCCGCCAGCCCTTGCATGCCTTGCAGATCATGCTGCATTTTTTGCAGCAATGCCAAACCCTGCTCGCCCTGCCCCACCATGGCAGCCACCTGGTAAAGCACCGAGAAAATCTCGACCACGCTGCGCTGGTTGAACACCGTGACCTGCACCCCGGCACGGATCAGACTACTTGCAATGTCGGCCTGCATGTCGGAAAAACCCAGCACACAGTCCGGTTCCAGCGCCAGGATTTTGTCGATCTTGGCGCTGGTGAAGGCGCTCACCCGGGGTTTTTCGTCCCGGGCACGGCGCGGCCGCACGGTGTAGCCCGAAATCCCCACAATACGATGCTCTTGCCCGAGCAAGTAAAGCCACTCGGTGGTTTCTTCGGTCAGGCAGACGATGCGCTGCGGGCCCAAAGGCAAGCTGAACACGCAAGCAGCAGCCATGATCGTCGTGTTAGAAATTTACTCGCAAAGCTGCTGTAAAAGCGCGCCCGGCTTCAGGATAAATGCCCACATCAGTACCCCCAAAATTAACAAAAGCTTGTGAATAGTATTTTTTATCCAGCATGTTTGTAATTCCGAGAGAAAACTCCATATTCTTTAACTGATACATGTAGCGCAGATCGACCGTGGTGTAGGCAGGCATGGGGAACATGTCCAGAAAATCGCCGCCTGAATTTTGCGAGGAAACCCGCATTACACCCGCGTTGAATGAATGATTTGACGTGGGGTGCCAATCAGCGCGCAACGCCAATGTTGATGTCGGCACCAGTGGCACATTTTTACCGTTATGCGCGCCTTGTGTAAATTTGGCTTCACGCACCCCCGCATTGATTTGCAGGCCCAAATATTTGGTTAATTCGTGATGCGCTTCAAACTCCAGACCCTGACGCTGCGTAGGTTCAAAATTGACATTGGCACCCTTATTGGTTGGATCCCACGCCTGTGGGTTTGCCACGGTAGGGTCATAACCCAACTCATTGCTCAAGCTACTGCGGTAGAAACGCAGTTCAACACGTCCGCCAGAGTATTTCCAGCGATTGCCAAACTCCAAATCCCGTGAAGTTTGTGGCTTTAGCACAGCACTTGCCACCGTAAAACCTGATTCATCAATGTTGGCCAAGCGAAAACTGCTACCGACGCGACCAAAGACAGACCACTTTTGCGAAAGTGGCTGGACAAGCCCAAGTTCCCAAGCCGTTTGGTCACTGTCAATGCTGGCGGTGAAGGTATCGGACTGCTTGATATTTTCAGCGCGGTACCCCGCAGAAAGTCGGGTACCTCCGCTCAAGATCAATTCATCCTGCGCGTAATAAGCATTGGTTTTTTGCTGCGATGCCGATCCACCAACCACGCTGCGTTTCCATTGGGCCTGGTCATGCCCCAACGTCATGGCATTGCGCAGGCTGCCCAACTTGACCTCGTACTTCGCGCGCAATGCCAGCGTATCGGCATCAACTTTGTAGGTGTACGGATAACCGCTGTAAAGGCTGTCCACGTCTTTGGTACGCTGACCAATATCTGCGGCCAATTGCCAGTCACCCAATCCGGCACTGGCAAACAAGGTTTGCCGCATGTTTTTGATGATGCCTTTGTCTGTGGGGTAGTTGGTATGGCGGGGGTCGGCCTGGTACTGGGGGGTGGACAGCGAACCGGGCAAACCGCTATCCAAGGTGTCGTTGGCATAGCTGGCACCCAAACGCAGCCAATCGTTGCTCCATTGCGCCTGAACGGAGCTAGCTTCCGCGGTCGATTTGAAATTGTCACGGTGGTTATCGGCCATGCGCTTATTGCCAGCCACATCCAGAGAAAAGCCGCCTGTCACCAGCGTAGCATTGGCCCGTGCCTCATCAAGCCCGTAGCTGCCTGTTGCGGCGTACAGGGCCGCCGAATTCTTGCGTGACACGCCGAGCCCGGCCTTGGTGGTGATCACAATCACGCCGCCAGTCGCGCCCTCGCCGTACAGCACCGAACCACTGCCGCGCAACACTTCAATTCGTTCCACTGAATTGATGACGATGCCAGAAAGTCGGGTGCCGCCTTGATCCGCCTCGTTCATTTTGATGCCATCCACAATCACCACTTGATTGCTGCCAGCGGCCTCACCAAAGCCACGCAAGTCCAGGCTGGAATCCCCCCCCCCATAAAAATCTGACCGGCCAGGCACACCCAGCAGCTTGATCACCGCCTCATTCACGGTGGACACACCCGCACGTGCAATATCGTCCTTGGTAATCACACTGACACCATACGGCAAGCTGGAAGCCTCGGAGTCAAAGCGCGCAGCCGATACCACCACCTCGTTCAACATCACCTCGGTCTGGCCCTGCGCCAGCACTGGAAACGTCGCAAAAACAGCCAAAACAGACGCACCAAGGCGCACCGGTGCGTGACCACGCACAAAAGAAATCAAAGTTTTCATAGTTAAGAGAAGGAACCATCAAAAGCCCTCACCGTCGTCCCCGACGGTGCCTGAGCGTCACGGTTTCACGCCAGGCGTGCAACCACCGTGTTGGCCGGTATCCGGGCTGGTGGAATCAACCTCCATCGCCTTCCCAAGCGCGTGTTCAGAACGCTCAGTGGCTGTGATGGAAGCGGAGTCTTGCGACTCGTCCACTTACCGTTGCGGGGGCAGCGCAGGTTAGCCATACCGCTCGACACTTCGACAAGCTCAGTGCGAACGGCGTGACCTCCTGCTTCCCGTTGAACTGCGGCGTGTGAACCACACCGCGAGCACCAACGCGGTGAATTCTACAGCCAGCAGCTTTTGTAAACCCTACAATAACAGCCTATGTCGAACACCCCTCAAATCGACCAAATCGCCGAGCGGGTCGAGCGTTTACTCGTCCGCTACCAAGAACTGCAACGCACCAACGCCTTGCTCAGCGAGCAGGTCAATGCGCTTTCTCAAGAGCGCGACTCCCTTAAATCACGACTCAGTGCGGCCCGCGCCCGGGTCGATGCACTGCTGCGCCGTTTGCCCGAGGCGACACCAAACCAAGCGCACAAAGGCAATGCATGAAACAGCTCGAAGTTCAAATCATGGGGCAAGCGTACCTGTTGGGTTGTCCCGATGGAGGCGATGCCCGTCTGCTGGAAGCGGTGGAAAGGGTTGACACGGCCATGTGCAAGATTCGCGACGGCGGCAAAGTCAGGGCACGCGATCGCATCGCCGTGCTGGCGGCGCTGAACCTGGCCTTTGATCTGGCTGACAAAATCCCAAGCCCCGCACAGTCACCCGCACATGCGTCTTCATTCGACCTGGAAACCCGGCCAGCGCAAGGCACGCCGGCGCCAGACAGCAGCCTGCTGCTGGCCTCGCTGCTGCAGCGACTTGACGTCGCCTTGGGCACGGACGGTCGCCTGCTTTAATTGCTTAATTTTTTATGCACAACGGCGATTCAAGCTCTACAATAATCTCGTCTGCAGTGTTCGCCGGGCTTTATAGTTCCTTGAACCAATGCTCTTAGAGCCCGGGCTTGGAATATCGCTGGTCAAGCGTGATCGTCTCGCGTTAGATGAACCCAATGACCCGCTAACCTCGCCCACCTGAACCCAGGTTCAGGATGCCGGTCCGGTGGCACTGCAGGCACCTATTCTCCCCTCCCCCCTTTTTTTCCATGCCCTTTGAGCCAGCCCTGATCATTGAACTCGCCCTGCTGGGGCTAGGCACTGGTTTTTTGGCGGGCTTGCTGGGCATTGGCGGGGGCATGATGCTGGTGCCCTTCATCACGATCATCCTGTCGGGGCGCGGGGTGGGCCCCGACCTCGCGGTCAAAATGGCGATTGCCACTTCCATGGCCACCATCCTGTTTACCTCCCTGTCAAGCGTACGGGCCCATCACAAACGCGGCGCCGTGCGTTGGGATTTGGTCAAAGGCCTGGCGCCCGGGATCATATTGGGTGGCGCCGTGGCCAGCCTGGGCGTTTTTGCCCTGCTCAAGGGCTCTTGGCTGGCCCTGTTTTTTGCCGCCTTCGTGAGTTTTTCTGCGACTCAGATGTTTCTGGACAAGAAGCCTGCGCCCACAAGGCAGGTGCCGGATACTGTTGGCCTGATTGGCGCCGGTGGCGTCATCGGTTTTCTGTCGGGATTGGTCGGCGCCGGCGGTGGCTTTGTGAGTGTGCCCTTCATGACCTGGTGCAATGTCGCCATCCACAACGCGGTGGCCACTTCTGCCGCACTGGGATTTCCGATCGCATTGGCAAATGTGGTGGGCTACGTCATCAGCGGCCAAGAAGTGCAAAATCTGCCGCTGTATTCAATTGGCTACATCTGGTTGCCAGCGTTAGGCGTGATCGCATCCGGCAGCGTTCTCACCGCGCCGCTGGGTGCACGGGCCGCCCACACTTTGCCCGTGAAACAACTCAAACGCGTCTTTGCCAGCATCTTGTACCTGCTGGCGGCTTACATGCTGTACCGAGGGCTGACCAGCCTTTAACCCTGAGAGCGGTAGGCCAATTTTGCGGCGATGACGCCCTCGTTCGTTCTAGTTGGAAGTAAAACAAAAGGAAATCCCAATGATTGATTTGTATTACTGGCCCACGCCTAACGGCTGGAAAATCTCCATCATGCTCGAAGAATGCGGACTGCCGTACAAGCTCGTCCCGGTCAATATTGGCAAGGGCGAGCAGTTTGCGCCCGATTTTTTGGCGATCAGCCCCAACAACCGTATGCCAGCCATCGTGGACCATGATCCCGCCGGTGGCGGGGAACCGATGGCAGTGTTTGAGAGTGGCGCCATTTTGATTTACCTCGCCGAGAAGACTGGACTCTTCATGCCGGGCGATCTGCGCGGCAAAACCCAGGTCTTGCAGTGGTTGATGTGGCAAATGGGCGGACTCGGCCCGATGGCGGGGCAAAACGGTCATTTTTTACTTTATGCGCCCGAGAAAGTGCCTTACGCCATTGATCGCTACGGCAAAGAAGTGAACCGGCTGTATGGCGTGCTCAACACCCAACTCGGCAAAACGGGGGCGTTTGTGGCCGGGCCCGACTACTCTATTGCCGACATGGCGATTTTCCCCTGGATCCGCACCCATCAAGCCCAGCAAGTGGCACTCGAAGAATTCCCCCACATCAAGCGCTGGTACGACGCGCTTTTTTTGCGCCCCGCCGTCCTGCGCGGGCTTGATCTGCTGAAGGATCTGCGCGCTGGCACGATGAGTGAAGCAGCGCGCAAGGCCTTGTTCGGACAAACGGCGCACAGCGTGCATGCCGGTGCTCACAAACTCATTTGAAAGATTCCCAGCATGATCGAATTTTTCTTTGACTGCTCCAGCCCCTGGACCTATCTGGCTTTTCATAACCTCCAGCCCCTGGCCGCTGAACTGAATGAGCCGGTGCACTGGCGACCGGTGCTGGTAGGCGGCATTTTTAACGCCGTCAACCCCAGCGTCTACGCCATGCGCGCCAATCCGGTACCCGCCAAATGGACGTACATGCTGAAAGACCTGCAGGATGGGGCGCGCGAGGCCGACCTGAAGATTGTCTTTCCGCCCCAGGTATTTCCAGTCAACAGTGTCAAGGCGATGCGGGGCTGCCTTTGGCTGGCGCCACAGGGCAAACTGCTGCCCTTCGCCACGGCCGTTTTTGAAGCCTACTGGGGACGCGAAGAAGACATTTCGCAAGAGGCCGTCTTGCTTGAAATTTGTCAGCAAGTCGGTGTGGAAGGGGCTGCGTTTTTGGCCGGCATCGCCCAACCCGCCATCAAGGAACAGCTCAAAGCCAACACCGAAGAAGTGATTGCGCGTGGCGGCTTTGGTTCGCCCACCTTCTACCTCGGCGACGACATGTATTTTGGCAACGATCGCTTGCCGCTGCTGAAGGCCGCCCTCCTGCGCCGACGTGCCGCCGCTTCGTGATGGAGAAACCCCCAGTCGGCGCGTCGGCCTGTGATGCGCCTTTCGTTTTTTCGGCTGACGGTCACAAATCCCTGTATTTCACCCTCGACCAACTGCAAAGCCGCATGTGCAGCGCGCATCCCAACCAACTGGACGTGGACTACACCCGCACCATGATGGGGTTCTTGCTGTTTAACAGCCGCCCGGTACGCCTCGCCATGATTGGACTCGGTGGTGGATCGCTGCTAAAGTTTTGCTACCAGCATCTGCCCAATGCCCATCTGACAGTGATTGAAATCAACCCGCAGGTGATTGCACTGCGCCAAGAATTTGAAGTGCCGGAAGATGCCCAGCGTATCAAGCTTGTCTGCGCCGACGGGGCCGACTTTATCCGCGAGGCGGCAGCAAACGACCCCCTCGGCTATGACGTACTGTTGGTGGACGGCTTTGACAGCGAAGGGCTGGCGTCCAGCCTGGGTTCACAGCGTTTTTACAACGACTGCTTTCAGGCGCTCTCCCCCCAGGGTGTCATGGTCGCCAACCTGCACCATGACGATCCCAAACACGCTCTGTTCACAGCCCGCATCCGGCTTGCTTTCGACGGCAATCTACTGGAAGTTGCCTCGCAAGAAAAGAGCAATAGCATTTTTTTTGCACGCAAAGGCCGCTCCATTTCAACGGATGAAATACGACAGAGCAACCCGCTGAAAAACTTTGACCCGGAAGTACGCGCTCAACTGCATCGCGAATTTGCCCGCATTTCCTGGGCCGCGACACAAGCCGCTTAATGTCGGCCTAATGCAGTTGCACGCCGGTCTTGGCTTGCAACTCTTCCAGTGTCACGCCGGGCGCCAGCTCCACCACTTTCAGACCCTGCTGTGTCACGTCCAACACGGCCAGGTCAGTGATGATGCGGTCGACTACGCCGACACCAGTCAGTGGCAGTGTGCAATTGGGCAATATCTTTAAGTCAATGGTGCCGTCCTTCTTTTTGGCCACGTGTTCCATCAAGACGACGACGCTCTTGACGCCGCCCACCAGGTCCATCGCACCGCCCATGCCTTTGACCATCTTGCCGGGGATCATCCAGTTGGCCAGATCGCCTTTTTCGCTCACCTGCATGGCACCCAGAATGCTCAGGTTGATCTTGCCGCCGCGGATCATGGCAAAGCTGTCATGGCTGCCAAAGATGGACGAGCCCGGGATGGTGGTCACGGTCTGCTTGCCGGCGTTGATGAGGTCGGCATCCACTTCGTCTTCGGTGGGAAACGGGCCGATGCCCAACATGCCATTTTCGCTTTGCAGCCAGACTTCAATTTCCGGGTTGACAAAGTTAGCCACCAGGGTCGGCAAACCAATCCCCAGGTTGACGTAAAACCCGTCTTTTAATTCTTCTGCCGCTTTTGCAGCCATTTGTTCGCGTGTCCAGGCCATGGTCAGACTCCTGCTTTCTTGGTCGATGTTTCGGTGATCGTTCTCTGCTCGATCCGCTTCTCGGGTTGCGCATTGAGCACAATCCGGTGCACGTAAATTCCGGCCAGGTGAACCGAATCGGGGTCAAAGGTGCCAACCTCAACGATTTCCTCGACTTCAACCACCGTGATCTTGCCCGCCATCGCCACCGCCGGATTGAAATTGCGGGCCGTGCGCCTGAACAGCAGATTACCGCTCTTGTCAGCCTTCCAGGCTTTGACCAAAGACACCTCGGGCAGCAGGGATCGCTCCATGATGTAGACGTGGCCATCAAACTCGCGCGTCTCTTTGCCTTCAGCCACCAGCGTGCCCACCCCCGTGCGGACATAAAAAGCCGGAATGCCAGCGCCACCGGCACGCAATTTTTCGGCCAGCGTGCCTTGCGGCGTGAACTCCAATTGCAACTCGCCTGCCAGGTATTGGCGCTCAAACTCCTTGTTCTCACCTACATAGCTGGAAATCATTTTGGTGATCTGGCGCGTATCCAAGAGCTTACCCAGGCCAAAGCCATCGACGCCTGCGTTGTTGGAAATAACGGTCAAGTCTTTGACCCCGCTGGCACACAAGGCGTCAATCAAAGCCTCGGGAATGCCGCACAGGCCAAAGCCGCCCACGGCCAGTAACTGGCCATCTTTGACAATGCCTTCCAATGCCTTGGCCGCGTTGGGGTAAATTTTGTTCACTGCACAATCTCCTTT
>JANYHL010000071.1 GCA_025359085.1 Gammaproteobacteria bacterium | reverse complement strand
TCAAGGCAAGCACCAGACTGCGGGGGGAATGCCTCCGGCGGCCTGGCAGGGGCCTGATTTTAAAAATCCCAAAACCAGAAACCGCACAACCCGCCGGTTTCACTGCTCGGGGAAATTACAGAAAGGATGTTGCACTAACAGTTGGGCGAGGTAATCAGATCTGCATCCATCTGGAATACCCAGGCCGCGTTGGCGTTGCCCTGACCGTCAAGCGTAAGCACCCCCGACAAATTGGTAGTTCCTGCATGGACGGTGTAGACACCCGGAAAAAGCGTCAGTCCACTCAGGTCAGCTAGCGTTAGGGTACTGCCTGTGCCGAGCGAATCAAGATTCAGTCTAGCGGTGGTGAGTTGAGCCTGCGCCGACGCTGCGAGCGCCGTGTTGGAGTGCACCAGTCCTCCGAATACCTGTGGGTCCGCCGTCGCAGTGCCTGCAACATAGTTGAAGCCCGGGAGCGCCGTCCCTGGCGATACGCCCACATTTCCGACGATGTTGCTGGTGGGAACATTGGTCACCGTCTCGGAACCCAGAACCGTAAAGCTCGCCAAACTTGAACCCAGCAATGGCGCTGCCGATGCCGGGCCGATGCCGCAGAACACGACGAGCACCGCCTGCGCCAGTGTGAACAACGATTTCGCTGCCCAGGCAGCGCAGGTAGGGCTGGTATGCTTGGATGTGACTTTCATGCTGTTCTCCTGAGGGGGCAAAAGCAAGCTCAATCAAATCCGACGAACCCTTTCATGCCCTTGCAGCAAGCACAAGCACCATTCATGCCAAACTTGGTTTTCCCTTACCGACCAATGGCTTGCATATGCCTCATCGACACACGAAACGACCGGTGTAAGCATTCCTGACACAGTTTTTTGCCGCCTTGCTCAACCAAGCCCCCTCCAAACTTAATCGCGGGTCGCCCGCCCCTGCACGCAGGCGATGTAAGACGCGCCGTCCGGCGGACGACCGGCGCGCTGACTCTCCCAAATCATCTGGCCCAAGCAATCCATCACCTCATGGTGCGCCAAATGCAGGGAATCGCGCCGGTGGGTGAGTAACTCCACCGCCTGGCGAATGCCGCGCGGTTGGTCAATGCTGCACTGCTCACTGATGGACAGGTGCATCGACAAGTGCAGAAACGGATTGGTCTGGCCGTCCCCCGCGTCCTGCATGCTGGCCAGGGCCGCAGTTACATCGGCCAGCTCGGCGTGGTATTCGGGGTGCTCGTCGATCCACAAGCTCGCTATTGTTTCAATAGCTTCCATCGCTTGCCCTGCCTGGGCTTTGGCATAAATCGAACACAAAAAACGGCGGACATCGGCTTGCGAAGGTGAAAACATATTGGGGAGTATTGTCGCGCCCTGTCGCCTGTTTTGCAGCCGCTTGGGCCGCTATCGCGTAAAAATGCAGGTCTTTACCCAGGACCCTCACGATGCGCCAAGCCTTCAT
Source organism: Gammaproteobacteria bacterium (assembly GCA_025359085.1). GTDB lineage: Bacteria > Pseudomonadota > Gammaproteobacteria > Burkholderiales > Burkholderiaceae_C > Rhodoferax. The sequence continues at coordinate 2,802 of JANYHL010000071.1, read as the reverse complement.
CTGCGATGCCATTCGCACTCCCTTCGGTCGGTATGCGGGCGCCTTGAGCAGCGTGCGCACGGACGACCTGGCCGCCATCCCGCTGCAAGCCCTGATGGCTCGCAACCCGAGGGTTGACTGGCAAGCCGTGACCGATGTGCTGCTGGGCTGCGCCAACCAGGCCGGGGAAGACAACCGCAACGTGGCCCACATGGCGTCCTTGCTGGCGGGTCTGCCGCTTGAAGTGCCGGGCGCCACCCTGAACCGGCTATGCGGCTCGGGCCTGGATGCTTTAGGCACCGCAGCCCGCGCCATCAAAGCCGGAGAAGCTACGTTAATGATAGCTGGCGGGGTTGAGAGCATGAGCCGTGCGCCGTTCGTCATGCCCAAAGCCGAAAGCGCCTTCAGCCGCGCCAACACCGTCTATGACAGCACCATCGGCTGGCGTTTCATCAACAAACTGATGAAAGAGAAATATGGCGTCGACAGCATGCCCGAGACCGCCGAGAACGTGGCCACCGAGTTCAACATCGAGCGCCAAGCGCAGGACCGCATGGCCCTGGCCAGCCAGATGAACGCCATCGCCGCGCAACAGGCCGGGCACCTGGCGCGCGAGATCACACCGGTGACGATCCCGCAGAAAAGAGGCGCAACGCTGGTGGTGGACCAAGACGAGCATCCGCGTGAAACCAGTCTGGAGGCGCTGGCCCAACTGAAGCCCATCGTGCGCCCCGACGGCAGCGTCACCGCCGGCAACGCCAGCGGCGTCAACGACGGTGCCTGTGCGCTGCTGCTGGCCGATGAAGCCACGGCGGCCAGGCAGGGTCTGACCCCCAAGGCCCGGGTGGTCGGCATGGCGACCACCGGGGTCGCACCGCGTCTGATGGGCATCGGCCCGGCCCCGGCGACCCAGAAGGTACTGGCACTCACGGGCCTGACGCTGGCGCAACTGGACGTGATTGAACTCAACGAAGCCTTTGCCGCGCAGGGCTTGGCGGTGCTGCGCCTGCTCGGGCTGCAAGATGATGACCCGCGCGTGAACGCCTGGGGCGGCGCCATTGCGCTGGGTCACCCCCTGGGCGCCTCGGGGGCACGACTGGCCACCACCGCGGTCAACCGCTTGCACGCGACCGGCGGGCGCTATGCGCTGTGCACCATGTGCATAGGCGTGGGCCAGGGTATCGCGCTTGTCCTTGAACGCGTTTAATTTACTATTAAATAAATAGCATAAAAGGCAATGATGACGAGGGCTAAAGCCTGTTTTCTTGCCTAAGAAATTTAAAACGGCCTGGCGGCCGCTTTTCCTCTGTCTACTGCCATTAGTCGGCTACGACTATTTCCAGCTCGGTCACCAGCAGCACATTGCCGGCCTTGGTGCCCTTGAGCTTGACCATGACGCCAGAGCGCAAATCAGCCAGCGAGCCGTGACTGACCAATGCCTGACGGGCGTCGCAACGCTGCCCCCGCACCACAAAATCTGCCACATTGATAAATGGATTAATCATCCCCTTGAGTTCAGCGGTCTGCAAAGACTGTTCGTCTTCAAGCTCCACCCTGGTGGCGGTCAGCACACCCGCCAACCAGCTGCCCTGTACCTCCAGACGACTCCCCACGGCAATCTGAACACCCACCGGAACCAACATTGCCTGACTGACATCAACCTGAAAACCGGCCATGGTGAAACGGGTATTCGAAGTGAGCGCAGTCACCAAGCCTTCAATTTTGACTTCCCCTTTTGACTGCATTGCCAGCGCCGGGCCCTGCACATCGACACGCTCTATTGCCAGACTGGTGCCTGCGACAGACAACGCACCCCGCACCCGCACCAATTGACCCATGCTCAGATTGACCGCCGCTGGGCCCGTGAGCATCAAGCCATTGAGCCCGCCCGTCGCCGTGACCATGCCGGTGCTGACCAGCGCGGTGTCAGTTACCACCTCCATGCGGGTGGCATGCCAGCGAAGACTGTCGTCAGCGCCGGCCTGCAGACCCCACACCGCCACGCGCTGACCTGTTGCCACAGCGCTGGCATTGGCCAAACCGTCAAACACCGTATTGGCGTCGGCTTGTACCTTGACGCCTGCCACGGTGAATTCGGGGGCCACACCCCGCTCCACGTTCGTCACCAGGCCCTGCGCAATCGACCAGACCTCGATATGGCTGGCCGTGCCCAGGGCGGGGTTGGCGCCTCGTTCGCCTTGTACACCGGCCACCATGCCCAGGCGCAAGTCAGCTGACCTTAGCGGTATGCCGTCAATATGCACGGTGGCAACCGTGTCGTCAAACTTGATACCGTTGACGATGACACTGCCAAAACCGGAAATCGAGCCTTGTGAATAAATGACGCCGGTGCCGCCAGTGCCCGGCAGCAGGCTCGCCGTGGTGCTGACACTGCCGCCACCGCAGCCGCTCACCGCCGAGGCCGCCAGCATCAGCCAGTGGCGCCGTGTCAAACAGGAGTCCGGTTGCAAATAGTCGCTCATAGCGCAAGCTTCCTTTTGTATTTGCGCGCCACTTTGGCCCCCGGCTTGGCGCCCACCTGCGCTTGCGGGTTCGTGGCCGCTGGGGCGTCCTGCAAGGTGTCATGAAAATACACGCCGAACCGGATTCTATGTTTGGGCCCGGCATCAGCCTGGCTGCGCTGTTCGGCCACGGTGGCCGTCTGCAAGAATTGGCGCAAGCTGCTGGCCCACAAACGCCGCGCCTGCTGCTGCAATTGCCCTGCCTGCTCCGCCGACAAATCCTGCGAAAAAGCGCTTTGCTCCAGCATCAGCGGCCCCTGCCGATCCGGGGCCAGGTTGTGCACGGCCGTGGCCAGGTGTT
>JANYHL010000018.1 GCA_025359085.1 Gammaproteobacteria bacterium | reverse complement strand
ACCGTGGTGCCGTGCGAGTGGGTTGACGCCACGCACCCGAGCTACACGCTCTACACCAGCGGCACCACCGGCAAGCCCAAAGGGGTGCAGCGCGACACCGGCGGTTATGCGGTGGCGCTGGCTGCCAGCATGAAACACATTTACTGCGGCAACCCGGGCGAAACCTATTTTTCCACCAGCGACATTGGCTGGGTCGTGGGCCACAGCTACATCATCTATGGCCCCCTGATTGCGGGCATGGCGAGCATCATGTACGAAGGCTTGCCGACCCGCCCGGACGGCGGCATTTGGTGGAGTCTGGTCGAAAAATACAAAGTCACGGTGATGTTCAGCGCGCCGACTGCGATCCGGGTGCTGAAAAAACAGGATCCCGCGCTGCTCAAAAAATACGACTTGTCATCGCTGCGGGCGCTGTTTCTGGCCGGGGAGCCGCTTGATCAGCCGACCGCCCAATGGATTGCCGAGGGTCTGGGCCGACCGATTGTGGATAACTACTGGCAGACCGAAACGGGCTGGCCGATCCTGAGCATTTGCAAGGGTGTGGACGATTCTCCGACCAAGTTCGGCTCGCCCGGCAAGGCGGTGTATGGCTATGACGTCAAGCTGCTCGACGAGACCACCGGCGAGGAACTCAAGGGCGCCAACCAGAAGGGCGTGGTGGCCATTGAAGGCCCATTGCCGCCCGGCTGCCTGCAGACGGTGTGGGGCGACGATGATCGCTTCGTCAGCACCTACTGGACCACCATCCCCGGCAAAATGGTTTACAGCACTTTTGACTGGGGCATTCGCGATGCCGACGGCTACTATTTCATTCTGGGCCGCACCGACGACGTGATCAACGTCGCCGGGCACCGCCTGGGCACGCGCGAGATTGAAGAAAGCATCTCGGCCCACCCCGCTATTGCCGAAGTGGCGGTGGTCGGCGTGGCCGATCAACTCAAGGGCCAGGTCGCGATGGCGTTTGCCGTGGTCAAGGACGCGACGCTGGTTGCGGACGAAGCGGGTCGCCTGAAGCTGGAGGGAGAGATCATGAAACTGGTGGACGGTGACCTGGGCGCGGTGGCGCGACCCGCGCGCGTGCGGTTTGTCGCGGTGCTGCCCAAAACCCGCAGTGGCAAGCTGCTGCGCCGGGCCGTGCAGGCCGTCTGTGAAGGGCGTGACCCCGGGGACCTGACCACGATGGAAGACCCGGCAGCGCTGCAACAGATCAAGGATTTGCTGACGGCCTAAATCCACTTTTGGGTCAGTGCCGATTGCCGGTCGCCCGACCCAAAACGCTCATCGGTGGCACAATCGCGCCTTGTCACCGGGCCCTTCCAGCCACAGTCGCATCCGCCAAACGGTCAAGCCGTGACGCGGAAGGTTTTTAAAACAAAGCTTTAACCAGCTCAAGTTTCCCGCAGGGAAACGGAGGTCAGCGCAGTATGAGTGAAACAACGTCTCAAGGGGCGAGTTCGACGTCGTCGGTCTACCAGGCCTATCAGTCCAACACCTATCTTTTTGGTGGCAACGCGCCGTATGTCGAGGAGATGTACGAAAACTACCTGGCCAACCCCGGCGGTGTACCCGACAGCTGGCGTGATTATTTCGATGCCTTGCAACATGTGCCCGCCGCGGACGGCAGCAATGCCAAAGACGTGCCGCACCTGCCCGTCATCAATGCGTTTGCCGAACGCGCCAAACAGGGCGGCACCAAGGTGGTGGTGGCCAGTGCTGATGTCGAAATGGGGCGCAAGCGCACCGCAGCGCAGCAGTTGATTGCAGCGCACCGCAACGTCGGTGTCAGTTGGGCCGACCTGGACCCGTTGAAGCGCGCCGAGCGGGTGGCGATCCCTGAGTTGGAGCCCGCGTTTTATGGCTTCAGCGACGCCGACCAGGAAGCCGTGTTTGACACCAGCAACACTTTTTTCGGCAAAAACCGCATGAGCTTGCGCGAGTTGATGAATGCCTTGCGCCAGACTTATTGCGGCACGATTGGTGTGCAATTCATGCACACGACCGATCAAAACCACAAGCGTTGGTGGCAGCAAAAGCTGGAGAGTATTCGCTCCAAACCGAGCTTCTCGGTAGAACAACAGAAACACATTCTGGACCGACTGACCGCCGCCGAAGGACTGGAGCGGTTTCTGCACACCAAGTATGTGGGGCAAAAGCGCTTTTCCCTGGAAGGTGGCGAGAGCTTTATTGCCTGCATGGATGAACTGATTCAGTCAGCCGGCGTCAAGGGCATTCAGGAAATCGTGATTGGCATGGCGCACCGGGGGCGCCTGAACGTGCTGGTGAATTCTCTGGGCAAGATGCCCGCCGAATTGTTTGCCGAGTTCGACCATACCGCGCCCGAAGAATTGACCAGTGGCGACGTCAAATACCACCAGGGCTTCAGCTCTGACGTGACTACCGCTGGTGGCCCGGTGCACCTCAGTCTGGCGTTCAATCCCTCCCACCTGGAGATCGTCAACCCGGTAGTGGAGGGCTCGGTGCGCGCCCGTATGGATCGCCGCGCTGACCCGTACGGCAAGCAAGTGTTGCCGGTGCTGGTGCATGGCGATGCGGCCTTCGCGGGCCAGGGCGTCAACATGGAGACTTTTGCGCTGTCTGAAACGCGCGGTTACTCCACCGGCGGCACGGTGCACATCATCATCAACAACCAGATTGGTTTCACCACCAGCGATCCGCGCGACAGCCGCTCGACGCTGTATTGCACCGATGTGATCAAGATGATCGAGGCGCCGGTATTGCATGTGAACGGCGACGACCCGGAGGCGGTGGTGCTGGCCACCCAGTTGGCGCTGGAGTTCCGGCTGGAGTTTCGCAAAGACGTGGTGGTGGACATCATCTGTTTCCGCAAGCTGGGTCACAACGAGCAGGACACGCCCGCGTTGACGCAGCCCCTGATGTACAAAAAAATCGCCGCCCACCCCGGCACCCGTAGCCTGTATGCCGACAAGCTGGCGGCCCAGGGTTTGGGTGCCACGCTCGGCGATGACATGGTCAAAGCCTTCCGCGCTGCCATGGATGCGGGCAAGCACACGGTGGACCCGGTGCTGACCAACTTCAAGAGCAAGTACGCCGTTGACTGGACGCCGTACATCGGCCAGAAGTGGACCGATGCCGCCGAGACCTCGATTCCCTTGGCCGAGTGGAAACGTCTGGCGGAAAAGATTACCACCATTCCAGCCAGCGTGACGCCGCACAACCTGGTGAAAAAAGTTTATGACGACCGCGCGGCCATGGGGCGGGGCGAGATGGCGGTGGACTGGGGCATGGGCGAGCACATGGCTTTTGCGTCGCTGGTGGCCAGTGGTTACCCGGTGCGTCTGAGTGGTGAGGATTGTGGGCGCGGCACATTTACTCATCGCCATTCGGTAATTCATGACCAGAATCGTGAAAAGTGGGATGTAGGCACCTATATCCCACTGCAAAATGTGACCGACAACCAGGCCCCTTTTGTCGTGATCGATTCGATCCTGTCGGAAGAAGCGGTGCTGGCGTTTGAGTATGGCTATGCGTCCAATGAGCCCAATACACTGGTGATCTGGGAAGCCCAGTTTGGCGACTTTGCCAATGGCGCTCAGGTGGTGATCGATCAGTTTATCGCCTCCGGTGAGGTCAAGTGGGGCCGCGTCAACGGCATCACCCTGATGCTGCCGCACGGCTATGAAGGCCAGGGTCCCGAGCACAGTTCGGCGCGGCTGGAGCGCTTCATGCAACTCAGTGCCGACACCAATATGCAGGTGGTGCAGCCCACCACCGCGAGCCAGATCTTCCACATCTTGCGGCGCCAGATGGTGCGCAGCATTCGCAAGCCGCTGATCATCCTGACGCCCAAGTCGCTGTTGCGTGCCAAGGATGCGGCTTCACCTTTGTCGGAATTCACCCGGGGTGGCTTTCAGACCATCATTCCAGAGCAAAAGGCGCTGAAAGCCGACAAGGTCAGGCGTTTGGTGGCTTGTTCCGGCAAGGTCTATTACGACCTTGTCAAGAAGCGCGAAGAAAGGTCCGCCGATGACGTGGCGATTGTGCGGGTCGAGCAGTTGTACCCGTTCCCGCACAAAGCCTTTGCCACCGAGCTGAAAAAATACCCGAACGTGACGGAGATCGTCTGGTGCCAGGATGAGCCGCAAAACCAGGGGGCCTGGTTTTTTGTGCAACATTACATCTATGAAAACATGTTTGATGGGCAGAAACTGGGCTACTCGGGTCGGGCGGCGTCGGCGTCCCCCGCCGTGGGTTATGCCCACCTGCACCAAGAGCAGCAAAAAGCGCTGGTTGAAGGCGCGTTTGCCAAGCTCAAAGGCACTGTCCTGACCAAATAACGAAAGAAATACCATGGCTATCGTAGAAGTTAAAGTCCCGCAGTTGTCGGAATCCGTGGCTGAGGCCACCCTGCTGCAGTGGAAGAAAAAAGTGGGCGACGCTGTTGCCGTGGATGAAATCCTGATTGACGTCGAAACCGACAAAGTGGTGCTGGAAGTGCCTGCGCCCTCGGCCGGTGTCATCGTCGAGATTCTGGTGCCTGACGGGGGCACTGTGGCGGCCGAGCAGCTGATTGCCCGCATCGACACCGAAGCCCAGGCCGGCGCGGCGGTGGTGTCGGCGCCGGCTCAAGCAGCCGTCGCCGTGCCCCTCTCCACGGCGCCTGCAGCGCTGGCTGGCGGTGCCATGGCCGGTGTGCCGATGCCCGCGGCGGCCAAGCTGATGGCGGACCAGCAGCTGGCAGCCGGCTCGGTGGCTGGCACCGGTCGAGATGGCCGCGTCACCAAGGGGGATGTGCTGGGTGCACTTGCCGCCGCGTCTGCTCCTAAATTAGTAGCTGTTAACGCAATGCCGGCAAGGGCTATGGCCACATTATTGCCTCAGGTGGCAGCGCCGGTTGTCGATCTGGGCGAGCGCCCGGAGCAGCGCGTGCCGATGAGTCGCCTGCGTGCCCGCGTGGCCGAGCGGTTGCTGCAGTCGCAGTCGACCAACGCGATCCTGACCACGTTCAACGAAATCAACATGGCACCGGTGATGGACATGCGCAAGCGCATGCAGGAGCGGTTTGAGAAAGAGCATGGCGTCAAGCTGGGCTTCATGAGCTTCTTCGTCAAGGCGGCGGTGCATGCGCTCAAGAAGTTCCCGATGCTCAATGCTTCGGTCGATGGCACCGACATCGTTTATCACGGCTTTTTCGATATTGGCATTGCGGTCGGCTCACCACGCGGTCTGGTGGTGCCTATTTTGCGCAATGCCGACCAGATGAGCTTTGCCGATATCGAGAAGAAGATTGCTGAGTACGGCGTCAAGGCCCGCGACGGTAAGCTGGGTATGGAAGAAATGACCGGCGGTACTTTCTCTATATCCAATGGTGGCACCTTCGGCTCCATGATGTCCACTCCCATCATCAACCCACCACAAAGCGCCATCTTGGGCGTGCACGCGACCAAAGATCGCGCTATGGTGGAAAACGGTGTGGTGGTAGTACGCCCGATGAACTACTTCGCGATGTCCTACGACCACCGCATCATCGACGGTCGCGAGGCCGTGCTGGGTCTGGTGGCAATGAAAGAGGCGTTGGAAGACCCGGCTCGTTTGCTCTTCGACATTTAAGGAAACTCTATGAGCAAGCAATTCGATGTTGTCGTCATTGGCGGCGGCCCCGGTGGGTACATTGCGGCTATCCGCGCGGCCCAGTTGGGCTTCAACGTGGCCTGTGTCGACGAGTGGAAGAACGACAAAGGTGGTCCAGCGCCTGGCGGTACCTGCACCAACGTGGGTTGCATTCCATCCAAGGCATTGTTGCAATCGTCTGAGCACTTCAACCACGCTAACCACCATTTTGCTGAGCACGGCATCACGGCCACTGGCGTGAGCATGGATGTATCCAAGATGCTGGCCCGCAAGAACACCGTGGTAAAGCAGAACAACGACGGCATCCTGTACCTGTTCAAGAAGAACAAGGTCGCGTTTTTCCA
>JANYHL010000118.1 GCA_025359085.1 Gammaproteobacteria bacterium | reverse complement strand
CGTGGGCGTGGGCTCCTTGCGAGCTCGCTGCCTCTGCTGGACCTGCCTCGCCAGCCGCAGCTTCAGTCGCCTGCTTGGCTTGCATGTCGGCATACATCTTCTCGCCCAGCTTCTGACTGACGGTCATCAAAGCGGTGCTTTTTTCTACAATAGAGGCTTTGTCGTCACCTTTCAAAGCGTCTTCAAGATCCTTGATCGCGGCTTCAATTTTTTCCTTTTCGCTGGCGTCAAGTTTGTCACCGTATTCGGTCAAGCTCTTTCGCACGCTGTGAACGCTGGCGTCCGCCTGGTTCTTGACCTGCACCAATTCAACTTTTTTCTTGTCGTCAGCAGCGTTGAGCTCAGCATCTTTCACCATTTGCTGAATTTCGGCTTCAGACAATCCTGAGTTGGCCTTGATGGTGATCTTGTTTTCTTTGCCCGTGCCTTTGTCCTTGGCGCCGACATGCAGAATGCCGTTGGCGTCGATGTCAAAAGATACTTCAATTTGCGGCGTGCCACGGGCTGAGGGCGGGATGCCTTCGAGGTTGAATTCACCCAGCATCTTGTTGCCTGATGCGATTTCGCGTTCACCCTGGAACACCTTGATGGTCACAGCCGGCTGGTTGTCATCAGCAGTCGAGAAAGTCTGTGCAAACTTGGTCGGGATGGTGGTGTTCTTGGTGATCATCTTGGTCATGACACCGCCCAGGGTTTCAATGCCCAGGCTCAACGGCGTGACGTCGAGCAACAATACGTCCTTGCGGTCACCGGACAAGACCTGGCCTTGAATGGCAGCACCGACGGCCACGGCTTCGTCCGGGTTCACGTCTTTGCGCGGCTCGCGGCCAAACAATTCCTTGACCTTTTCCTGCACCTTGGGCATGCGCGTCATGCCGCCGACCAGAATCACATCGTGAATGTCGGCCACGTTGACGCCGGCGTCCTTGATCGCGGTGCGGCAAGGGGCAATGGTGCGTTCAATCAGGTCTTCCACCAGCGACTCAAGTTTGGCACGGGTGAGCTTGATGCTCAAGTGCTTGGGGCCAGAGGCGTCCGCCGTCACATACGGCAGGTTGATGTCGGTCTGGGCGCTGCTGGAGAGCTCGATCTTGGCTTTTTCGGCGGCTTCTTTCAGGCGCTGCAGGGCCAGTACATCTTTGCCCAGGTCAACGCCTTGGTCTTTCTTGAACTCGGCAATCACGTAGTCGATGATGCGTTGGTCAAAGTCTTCACCGCCCAGGAAGGTGTCGCCGTTGGTCGACAACACTTCAAACTGCTTTTCGCCATCTACATCGGCAATCTCAATGATGGACACGTCAAAAGTGCCGCCACCCAGGTCATAGACGGCGATCTTGCGGTCACCCTTCTCGTTTTTGTCCAGGCCGTAAGCCAGTGCGGCAGCGGTCGGCTCATTGATGATGCGCTTGACGTCCAGGCCGGCAATGCGACCGGCATCTTTGGTGGCCTGGCGCTGCGCGTCATTGAAATAGGCCGGCACCGTGATGACGGCATCGGTCACGGTTTCGCCCAAGTAATCTTCGGCGGTCTTTTTCATCTTGCGCAGAATGTCGGCGCTAACCTGTTGCGGCGCCATGCGGTTGCCGCGTACTTCGACCCAAGCGTCGCCATTGTCAGCGGCGGCAATCTTGAAAGGCATCAGGTCGATGTCTTTCTGGACTTCTTTTTCGCTGAACTTGCGGCCAATCAGGCGTTTGACGGCGTACAGCGTGTTCTTCGGGTTGGTCACAGCTTGGCGTTTGGCCGAGGCGCCGACCAGCACTTCACCGTCTTCCTGATAGGCAATGATGGACGGCGTGGTGCGCGCGCCTTCAGAGTTCTCAATAACTTTGGGCGTGTTGCCCTCCATGATGGCGACGCAACTGTTGGTGGTGCCCAAGTCGATGCCGATGATTCTTCCCATGATTTTTCCTTCAATGAAATTCAGATGTTTTTAACGTGTGGACAAGAAGAAGTTTTTCAAGTCGCGCGAGCCCGCGTGATGGCAATTATTTTGCTGCGGCGACGCTGACGAGCGCCGGGCGCAATACGCGATCGGCGATGGCGTAGCCCTTTTGCAGTACCGTGACGACGGTGTTGGCTTCAAATTCCGAGGGCACCACGCTGATGGCCTGATGCTGATGCGGATCAAATTTGGTCGTTCCCGGCTGTGGGTTGATGGGAATCACCTTGTTGCGCTCCAAGGCTGCCAGCAATTGACGCAGGGTCGCCTGGGCGCCTTCACGCAGCTGCTCATGGGTGGCATCCTTGATGATCAGGCCGGCCTCCAGGCTGTCCGCCACGGGCAGCAGGCTTTCAGCAAAAGCTTCAACCGCAAACTTGCGCGCCTTCGAGATTTCGTCTTCGGCACGGCGCCGGGCGTTATCGGCCTCGGCTTTGGCCCGAAGATACTGGTCGGCCAGCTCAGCGCTTTTGGCTTGCAGTTCAGCCAGATCAGCTTGCGCCCGTGACAGGGCATCACCTTCATTGGCAGCCTGCGCTGCGACCATTTCTTCAGTGCTCTGGGATTCGGTGATGGGTGGGTTTTGGTTTGGATTGGTTTCAGACATACGGATAAGCCAAATATGAAATGCTAAGCCCCCGACTTGGGGGCATTGGCAGACAATTCAAGAGTTCAACAGAGGGGCGAACTGAAAGTTCGCGATGGCGTACATCAGGCGCCGAACGGCCGCGCTGGGTCACCGAAAAAAGGCTTGGTCGCGCTACCGCTTAGCTCGACAGGCCGAGCAGTTCGACGTCGAACTTCAGGGTGGCGTTGGGTGGGATGACGCCACCGGCACCGCGCGCGCCATAGCCCAGTGACGCCGGGATGATCAGGGTGCGTGCGCCGCCGACCCGCATGCCGGCCACGCCTTCGTCCCAGCCTCGAATCACCATGCCCGCACCCAGTGAAAAAACAAACGGGTCATTGCGGTCTTTGCTGGAATCAAACTTGGCACCTTGAACGCCGTCGTTATAAAGCCAGCCGGTGTAGTGAACCGTGACGCTCTGGCCCTTGGTCGCCAGCGCGCCAGAGCCGACTAGGGTGTCTTCATATTCAAGTCCGGATGGGGTCGTTGTCATATTTCAATCCTTTTTACTATACAAAATATAGCTGTATATGCCCGTCTTATAAGGGCGACAGCCATTAATCATCAAATTATTTCAGCAGGCCGGGTAGTCAGATATCTTTCTTGACCTGAGTGGCCACCCATTTGGCGGCAAATGCCGGCAGGTCGGCCAAGCGCTTGAGCAGATCGGCTCCCAAAGACGTGACAACGTAGCCGTCACTGCCATGATCGACCAAGCCGGCGGCGCGTAAATCCTTGATGCGGGTGTTCAGTGTGTTGGGGGTAATGGTGCCCACACTGTCTTGCAGCAGTCTAAAAGTCTGCGCGTGACCATCCCTCAAGGCCCACAGGACCCGAATGGCATAACGGGATTCCAGCAGTGCCAGCAGTTGACCGATTGCAGCATTTTCTTTGGAACTCATAAGACAACTCTCCTTTTGGTTTATTGATTGATTGCCGGGCGTCTTAAACTGGCACACGCATCAGCATTTGATTTTTGCTGTTTTCCGGCGCTAGGCGAAACTATAGCGCAGATTGAAGATGTGCTACATGTTTCATAGCTATCATGAAATTTTTTCGTACCCTGACTGAGCACGAACGCCAGGCCATTGAACAATCCATGGCCGAAGGGCTGATTTTTGTGTTGGCTTTCGTCGGGGATCGGGTTGCCAAGCGTCAAGTGCGGGCCTGACAAGTCTTTTCGTGGCTGCGCTTGCCGGGTTCAGGGACCGTCGGCAAGGTAAGTGGAGATCGCGGGTATTCAGGGTGGATTGGCGCTTGCTTGCTTGTTTGAAGGTTAAAATGCAGAAAGTGGCTTGTTACTTGATCACAATGAGTGCCCGTGTACTGGGCAATTTTTTTTGATGGCACTTCGCCTCAGGGTAAACCGCGGGACTTCAGTGCTGGCTTAATCCCTAAAATGTGCTGCAGTGCAATGCAGCTATTACAGCTTCGATCTGAGCCAAAGGTAACCCCATGCCATCCAAGAAAGTCGCTGAGACCCATGTCGCCCAGCGCGTCATAAAAAAATACCCGAATCGGCGCCTCTACGACACCGACACGTCGAGCTACATCACGCTGGCTCAAGTCAAACGTTTGGTGATGGACAGTGAGCCCTTCGTCGTGACGGATGTCAAAACTGGCGAAGATCTGACGCGCAGCATCTTGCTGCAAATTATTCTGGAAGAAGAGTCTAATGATTCCCCCATGTTCACCGCGCCGGTGCTGGCCAGTGTGATCCGTTTTTATGGTCATGCAATGCAGGGCTTCATGGGAAGTTACCTTGAAAAAAACATGCAGCAATTGATGGATGTTCAGACCAAATTTGCGGAACAAAGCCAAGGTTTGTCACCCGAAATGTGGACGCAGTTCATGGCCTTGCAGTCCCCAGTGCTGCAGGGCATGCTGGGTGGCAAACTGGAACAATCCAAAAACCTGTTCGAACAGATGCAGGAACAGATGAAAAAGCAAACCGGGCAGATGTTCGGGGCTTTTGGCATCAAACGCTGACCCTGGAGCGATCGCTGGGACAATTTAACTATTTATGAGCGAAGTAATTACAAAAAGCAAGCTGACTCCCAAAATCGGTTTTGTCAGCCTGGGTTGCGCCAAGGCGCTGACAGATTCCGAGCTGATCCTCACGCAATTGAGTGCCGAGGGTTATCAAACCTCCAAGACATTTCAGGGGGCCGATCTGGTGATCGTCAATACCTGTGGCTTTATCGACGATGCGGTCAAAGAGAGCCTGGACACCATCGGGGAAGCACTGGCTGAAAACGGCAAGGTGATCGTCACCGGTTGCTTCGGTGTT
>JANYHL010000117.1 GCA_025359085.1 Gammaproteobacteria bacterium | reverse complement strand
GGATGCGGTCGCCGGGCTTGGCCACAATGTGCTTCGCCTTGGCATAGAGCTTGGGATAGACGTCCTTTTCCCACGCCGCCCCGTCGCCCGGCTGCACATTCGGCCCATGGTCGATGAACTCCTTGAGTCCATGAAAGCGCAACATCCCTTGTTGCTCCTGGACCTGCGCGGACACAGCATGGTGGCTGAAACCGGTCCCATCCCGGGTGCCACCGTTGTAGCGCATGACCATCTTGCCGATGCGGTTGGAAACTGGCCCAAGGACCAGCCGATCGTCACCCTTTGCGCATGCCCGGCGGATGCGGGCGCCATACTGGCTGCCATCAGCTTGCTCAAGGATGGCTTTCAATCGGTGCGACCTCTTAAGGGCGGATACGAAGCTTGGCTGGCTGCCTTGAAAATGAATCAATAACTGGGCTCGGAGACTCGGGGGCATCGGAGACTCGGGATCAAAGTCTATGGGGCCAAGCTCCCATGGCACTACCTTGAGAGATAGACGGCTACGCTCCGCTTCCAAATGTTCTTCATCCCAGCAAAGGCTGGGATCCAGTCCACCGTACTATTTGAATCCTGGAATGGACTGGGACCCAGCTTTCGCTGGGACGACGGATCAATTTTCTACTTAGGGTAGTGGCATGGGAGCCTGGCCCCCTCTGGTTCTTCTACCCGGTGCGCCCGATTCGACGTGTGCTGGACACGCGGGCAGGCACCGCGAGTGCAACATCATCCTTCAGCTTAAAACGGCTCACCTCCTCGATCAGCGATTGCGCTTCACGGGTGAGGTCGTCGGCGATGGCACTGGTTTTTTGCACGAGTGTCGCGTTCTGACTGGTGACGCGTTCGAGCCCGACGACCGCAAGATTGATTTGATTCACGCTACTGTTCTGCTCGTTGGCGCGAGTGGCGACGCCGGCGATCAGGTCGTTGATGTTGCCGACGCTCGTCATCATTTCCCGAATGCTCTCGCTCGCCTCCGTGACCGAGGCGACACCGGTGTCCACTTTCTCAACCGATTCCGCGATCAACGCGCGAATTTCTTTGGCGGACTGCGAGGAGCGCAGCGCGAGGTTGCGCACTTCGCTGGCGACCACGGCGAAGCCGCGCCCTTGCTCGCCGGCGCGCGCGGCCTCCACGGCGGCGTTCAACGCGAGGATGTTGGTCTGAAACGCGATGCCGTCGATGATCGCGACGATTTCCTGCATGCGCCGCGCGCTCGCCTGAATATCCCGCATGGTCGTTTCCACCTGCGTGATCGCCGTGTCGCCCTGTGCGGCGATTTTCGCGGCGCTGCGCGTGGACTCATGCACGCTCGCGGTGTTGGCGAGATTGTCTTTGATCGACGTGGCGAATTCGGTCATGCTGGCCGCCGTCTCCTCGAGGCTCGCCGCCTGCTCCTCGGTGCGCTCGGCAAGATCGAGGCTGCTGTCGTTCAACTGCCGCGCACCTTGCTCCACTTGCAGCGCCGCCTGGCGCACGCTTCGCACCAGGGTCGAGATGCCTTCGTTCATGTGGTTGATGGAATCCAGCACCAGGCCGAGCTCGTAGTTTTTCATCGTGACCACTTGACCACGCAAATCGCCGGACGCGCAGTTGCGGACGTATTCCATCGCAAAGTAGATGTGCCGCTTCAGCACACTGACCAGTCCGAACACCGCCAACGCGCGTTCCAGCAACACAAAAATCGTCAGCCCGATCAAGACGCGCCGCGTGTTCGCCAGCGCATCCTCGGCGCGCGCGAGAGGAACGCTGGCGCCGGCGGACGTTTGCGCGCCCGCCATCTCGCGTGCGGCATTCACGGCGTCCGACTGGCTGGCATACAAATACGTGAACGCGCTGAACATGACGCAGATGGTGACGGTCGCACTGAGCATCACGCGATGCTGGATTTTCATTCTTCCTCAATTGGGCGAAACAGAATTTCCATCGGCAAGTGCGATGGCGCCGCTGTCAGCGCATTCTAGAGTGATTTGAGCTTGTGACAGGCCGCTGGATTGCTAATGAACGTAACGGGGTGCGGCCTCAAAGGCACTACCTTGAGTATTCTTTGCTGCCACGTTCGCCGGGGGACTCCTTCCCCCGCAATCGCGGGGGAAGGCTGGGATGGGGGCCTCGTCGCGACACATCGCCCCCATCCCGTCCTTCCCCCGTCGCCGGGTGAAGGAGCTAGCCTGCACACGCTGGTGGCTTGCAAGAAGACAGAGTATCCACGGGCCGGCAGCTACAGTTCCACGCTTAAGTTAGTGCCATGAGGGTCAGACCTCGTACCGTAGCATTGCTGGGCCTGCCCCGCGTTACGCACGCTCCGTCGCGCCGAGGCGGCACAACGCATAATCATCGAACCCACCCATTTAATTCGCTGACGGAAAGCCGCCCACCATGCACCTCCCTTCCCTCTTCCAGTTCCTCGCCGGCCTCCACGAAAACAACAACCG
>JANYHL010000107.1 GCA_025359085.1 Gammaproteobacteria bacterium | reverse complement strand
GGCGCTTGTGGTCCTGGCTGGTGGCCAGCGCCAGCACATTTTTGCCGTCCACCATCACGATGAAGCTGGCTTCTTCACCCGCCAAAAATTCCTCGATGACGACACGCGGCACGGATGAACCGTCCGCGCCGAGGTTGTGGGTGACACCGGGTGGGGTGTCTGCCAGCATGAAATCAACCGCCGCATGGGCTTCAGCTAACGTCAAGGCCACGACCACGCCCTTACCTGCGGCCAGACCGTCGGCCTTGACGACAATAGGCGCGCCCTGTTGCTCCAGGTAGGCATGCGCGGCCACCGGGTCAACAAAGGTCTCGTACTCGGCCGTCGGGATGCCGTGGCGCTGCATGAAAGCCTTGGAAAAGGCCTTGGAGCTCTCCAGTTGCGCGGCAGCCTGGGTCGGCCCAAACACGCGCAGGCCGTGCTTGCGAAACTCATCAACCACCCCGGCGGCGAGCGCCACCTCGGGCCCGACCACCGTCAGCGCGATCTTGTTGTCAAGAGCCCAGACCCGCAGTTGCTGCACGTCCGTGATGTCGATGTTCTCAAGTCGCTTGTCCAGCGCGGTCCCGGCGTTGCCGGGCGCAACAAACACTTTCTGCGCCTTGGGCGACTGCACCAGCTTCCAGGCCATGGCATGCTCGCGGCCACCGCCGCCAATCACGAGAATATTCATAGAGCTTCGGCGTCGATCTCTGCGTTGTGATAAATCTCTTGCACATCGTCCAGGTCTTCCAGCGCATCCAGCAGCTTCTGCATCCGCGCGGCATCGTCGCCGGTGAGTTCAATCGGGTTCTCGGCCCGCATCGTTACATCGGCCATCTCGGGCTTCAAACCCACGGCTTCAAGGGCATTCTTGACCGCCTCAAAATCCGGGTAAGCAGTCAGCACCTCAATGGCGCCATCGTCATCGGTGATCACGTCTTCGGCGCCGGTTTCAAGCGCCACCTCCATCACCTTGTCTTCGTTGGTGCCAGGCGCAAAAATCAGCTGGCCGCAGTGCTTGAACTGGAACGCCACCGAACCTTCGGCACCCATGTTGCCACCAAATTTGGCAAAGGCATGACGCACTTCGGCCACCGTGCGCACCTTGTTGTCGGTCATGGTGTCCACCAGGATCGCGGCACCACCGATGCCGTAGCCTTCGTAACGAATCTCCTCGTAATGCACCCCTTCGAGCGTGCCGCTGGCCTTGTCAATGTTGTATTTGATGCGGTCCGCCGGCATGTTGGCGGCCTTGGCGCGTTCCACCGCCAGCCGAAGACGCGGGTTGGTGCCCAGGTCGGCGCCACCGGCGCGCGCCGCTACCGTGATTTCGCGGATGATGCGGGTCCAAATTTTGCCGCGTTTTTCGTCCTGACGACCTTTGCGGTGCTGAATATTGGCCCATTTACTGTGTCCTGCCACGGGAAATCCTTCAAAAGTTCGTTACTCTATCGCTCGAATTGTACTTTTAGGGAATCTTATGTCTGATCCGATTCTGATTGCACAGCATGGCACCACCGAATGCTTTCTGCGCCCTGACAAGGCCAACCGCCATGGTCTCATCACCGGCGCCACCGGCACCGGCAAAACCATCACACTGCAAACCATGGCCGAGGGCTTCTCGCGTCTCGGTGTGCCGGTGTTCCTGGCCGATGTCAAAGGCGATCTGACGGGTCTTTCTCAAGCCGGAACCTTGAGTTCAAAACTGGCTAAAGTCATTACAGAGCGTGCGCTCGCAGCTCCTGAATTTGCAGCATGTCCGACCACCCTGTGGGACGTCTTTGGCGAGCAGGGCCACCCGGTGCGCGCCACCGTCAGCGATCTGGGCCCACTGCTGCTGGGGCGCATGCTCAACCTCAATGAGACCCAAGCCGGCGTGCTGCAACTGGTTTTCAAGATCGCCGACGACGACGGTTTGCTGCTGCTGGACATGAAAGACCTTCGCGCCATGTGCCAACAGGTGGGCGACAACGCCTCTGAGTTCACCACCGAATACGGCAACATCAGCGCCGCCAGCATTGGTGCGATTCAGCGCGGGCTGATGCAGATCGAAGCCCAGGGCGGCAGTAAGTTCTTTGGTGAGCCAATGCTCAACATCGACGACTTTCTGCAAACCGATGCCAACGGGCGCGGGATGGTCAACATTCTGGCCGCCGACCAGTTGCTGAACGCGCCGCGCCTGTACGCGACGTTTTTGCTCTGGCTGCTGAGCGAACTGTTCGAGAACCTGCCCGAAGTGGGCGACCTGGAGCAGCCCAAAATTGTATTTTTCTTTGACGAAGCGCATTTGTTGTTCGCTGACGCGCCCAAAGTGCTGATTGAGCGCATTGAACTGGTGGTGCGGCTGGTTCGCTCCAAAGGCGTGGGCGTGTTTTTTGTGACACAAAACCCGCTCGACATCCCGGACTCGGTGCTGGCTCAATTGGGCAACCGGGTGCAACATGCCTTGCGCGCCTTCACGCCGCGGGACCAGAAAGCCGTCAAATCCGCCGCCGACACCATGCGCCCGAACCCGGCGCTGGACATCGGCGCTGTCATTACCGAGCTGGCGGTGGGCGAAGCGCTGGTGAGCTTCCTCGACGAGAAAGGCCGCCCTGGCGTTACCGAGCGGGTCTACGTGTTGCCGCCCGCCAGCCAGATTGGGCCGATCGCGCCCGAACAGCGTCAAGCCCTGTTGGCAAATTCTATTGTCGCCGGGGTCTATGAAAAGACGCTGGATCGGGAATCGGCGTTCGAGAAAATCAAGGGCCGCACGCAGGCACGCCTCGGTAGCGCCAGTTCGACCGACACAGCCACCGCAGGCGCCCGCGACACTGCGCCCCCAACCCATGGCCGGGCCAGGCCTTCGGCGGACGACCCGCGCGACGCCGCCGCCCCAGCGGCACCGGCTGGCGGAGGTCTGTTAGACAGCCTGGGCTCTATTTTTGGCGGCGGCGTGCGCCGCACCCGCACTTCGGCCGGCGAGCAACTAATCCGAAGTGCTGCCAGTTCGGTCGGCCGCGAAGTCGGTCGCCAGATCATCCGCGGCGTGCTGGGTGGCATTTTTGGCGGCAAGCGCTAGTGGCCACACGCGCACAATGGACCTCCTGGAACCCTAACAACAAAAGACCCGTTACCCATGATTAAGAAAAATACCGCCATGAACAACCCCACCATCGACCCCTTCATTCACGTCGTTGACCACCCGCTGGTGCAACACAAGCTGACGCTGATGCGCAAGAAGGAAGCCAGCACCACCAGTTTTCGCACCCTGCTCAATGAAATCAGCATGTTGATGGCCTATGAAGTGACGCGTGACATGCCGATGCAAGAGGTTGAAATCGAGACGCCGCTGGAAACCATGAACGCCAAAGTCATTGATGGCAAAAAACTGGTGCTGGTGTCGATCCTGCGCGCGGGCACCGGCATTCTGGACGGCATGCTGACCGTGGTGCCGGGCGCCCGCGTCGGCCACATTGGCCTGTATCGCGACCCCCAGACGCTGAAGGCGGTGGAATACTACTTCAAGATGCCCAAAGACATGCAGGAACGCGATGTCGTGGTGGTCGACCCGATGCTGGCCACCGGCAACTCCGCCGTGGCGGCGATTGACCGCGTCAAGGCAACCCATCCGAAGTCGATCAAGTTCGTCTGCCTGCTGACCTGCCCCGAAGGCATCGCCAAGCTACGTCAGGCGCACCCGGATGTAGCGATCTACACCGCCGCCATCGACCGCCAACTCAACAGCCACAGTTACATCCTGCCGGGTTTGGGTGACGCCGGCGACCGGATTTTTGGCACGCAATGATCACACCCGCTGCGGCGCGATCAGCTCGGCGTAGTCATACAGCGCGCCCAAAATAGCCTCGCCCCGCTCATCGGCGGATTCCGCCAGGCGATCAAGTTCTTCAAACAGGCCGTCAATGTTGAGTGCGCCGCCCTCGCCGTCAAACAAACGCGCGCTGCGGTAGGCCTCCCAGCGTGCCTGTTCGTCGGCGCTCAGGCTTTGCGGGAAATTGCGCGCCCGGTAGCGCCATAGCAGTTCGGGCAAACGCGCATCGTCAAACGCTGGCCGCGCGCTGGCCAATTCCTGGGCCTTAAGCTGGCGCAAGTCGTTCAGGCGACGGCGGTCGGCGTTGCCAATAAAACCACCGTACAGGTCTTCGTCCACATCGGACGCAGCGGCCGCGGGACGCTTGAAAACCGCAGGCCAGATGCCGCTCATGTCGGGCAAGATTTGTGCTTGCGCGGCGTGGGCCAGTTGGGCGTCCAGATTCAAACCCCAGCGCTGCGCCATCGCGGCTGACAAGGTCTTGTAATTGCCAATCACCGTCGGGGATTTATTCAGGTGAATCGACTTGACCGGCAGGCGCTGCACACCCTCAGGCAAATCCGCTGTTTTAGTGAACAGGCGCAAGCGGATCTGATCGGCGTTCAACTGCGCCAGCTCACCCGGGTCAAACGCGAGATCCCAGGCCAGCAGCTCGTTTTTGTTAGTCGGGTGCATGACCAGCGGCCACATCAGCGCCAGGCAGCCGCGCTCGGGCGCAAACATGCCCGAGATATGCAAGAAAGGCCGGGCCTGGAGCACGGTGCTGGGCAAGCCCAGTTCGTCCATGACGCGGTCTTTTTTGTGCAAACCAAAGCAGAAGTCAAACAACTTGGGCTGCGCCGTTTTGATCAGCCGCGCCAGCGCAATGGTGGCGCGCACGTCGCTCAAGGCATCGTGGGCCGCTTCATGTAGCAAGCCATTAGCGGCGCTCAAATCGGTCAACTTGAAGCTGGGCTTACCCTCGGCATTGAGCGGCCACTTGATGCCGTCGGGTCGCAAAGCATAGGCGGTGCGTACCACGTCGAGCAAGTCCCAGCGGCCGCAGTCGTTTTGCCACTCGCGCGCATAGGGGTCGATCAGGTTACGCCAGAACATGAAGCGCGTGATCTCGTCGTCAAAACGAATGGTGTTGTAACCCACTCCCACCGTACCCGGCAGACTGAAGGCCTGCTCGATCTGCGCCGCAAACTGGTGCTCCGCAATGCCGTTCTCAAGACACAGTTGCGGCGTGATGCCAGTGATCAGGCAAGCTTGCGGATCAGGCAAAAAATCGTTGGCTGGCTGGCAATACAGCATGAGCGGCGTGCCAATCTCGATTAACTCGGCATCGGTGCGAATCGCCGCAAACTGCGCCGGGCGCGTGCGCCTGGGGTCGGCACCAAAGGTTTCGTAGTCGTGCCAGAGGAAGGTGTGGGTGGCAGTGGGTGCAGTCATTTTTAGCGCCAAGTTTGACCAACGGTTTTGTTCACCCGCTGATTATCAGCGGTACGCAGCCGAAATTTGGTGGTTCAAACTGATTGGAAAACACAGCCATGCTTCATAGATGGAGGTGGCATCGGCTTGAACATTCAGACTTCCAGTTTGATCGTTTGGGTCATTCATATTCGTATTTTTTTGGTTTAGTTCGACTCATAACAATTCAAATTCGTGATGAGCCCTACCGAAAAGCGCTTATCTGCCGCGCCGCCATGCTGATAGCAATAAAAAGCGCCTCCCGCGGAAGATAAACCTTGTTGGACTGAACCAATGCGCAAAGCCAACGAGTTGCAGACACTATAGCTTGTCATAGGCGCGGAATTACTGGTGGGGGCGTGCGATTCAGGGGCGAAAGGTGAATGACTCCTCCGCTGCCAAGAAGCCGCTGAAGCCGACAAATTTTTCTAAATCTAAACGTCCCGTCCGCGCCCCAAGCCGTCGCCTGTCACCCACGCGCTTGCCCAAAACCAAAGTGGGCATCCGGTTGGATTTTCAGTGTTTACTGGTAGCCAAACGAGCGCACCCGCGCCTCATCGTCGGCCCAGCCCGAGCGCACTTTGACCCACATCTCGATGAACACCTTGCAGTCCAGCGCTTTTTCAAGCTCGACGCGGGTTTCCATGCCGATGCGCTTGATGCGCTCACCCTTGTCACCGATCACCATGGCTTTGTGCGTATCGCGCTCAACGACGATGGTGGCGGCAATGCGCAGCAGGCGCTTTTGCTTGCCACGACCGGCTTCTTCCTCGAACTTGTCGATCACCACGGTGGAGGTGTAGGGCAACTCGTCCCCGGTCAGGCGGAACAGCTTTTCACGCACCGTCTCGCTGGCCAAAAACTTCTCGCTGCGGTCCGTCAACTCGTCTTCGGCGTACCACCAAGCCTGCTCGGGCAGGTATTTTTCACAAATGCCCAGCATGCGCTCGATGTCTTTGGCGTTCTTGGCGGACATGGGCACAAACTCGGCAAAAGCATGACGCTGCTGCATCTCCTGCAACCAGGGTGCAATGTCGGCGCGGCGCGTCACTTGGTCCAGCTTGTTGGCCACTAGCAAGGTCGGAATATCTTTGCTCAGCAGGGCCAGCACCTTGGCGTCGGCCTGGTTGAACATGCCCGCTTCGACCACAAACAAGATCAGGTCGACATCGCCCACGGCGCCGAGCACGGTTTTGTTGAGCGAGCGGTTCAGCGCGTTGTTGTGGCGCGTCTGGAATCCGGGCGTATCGACAAACACAAACTGCGTCGTGCCCTGGCTGTGAATGCCGGTGATGCGGTGGCGCGTGGTTTGCGCCTTGCGCGAGGTGATGCTGATCTTCTGGCCCACCAGCGCATTCATCAAGGTCGATTTACCAACATTGGGTTTGCCCACGATGGCGATCAAGCCGCAGCGTTGGCCTTCAACCGGCACAGCCGGCGCAGCGCCCACGCGCATGCTCTTGAGCATGCTCTCTATATCAATTTGACCTTCAGCCCCCGTCGTGCTTTCGTCAACAGCTATTGATTTAATAGCAGAAGATTTGTCAACCGCGGACTTCTTGACGGTGGATTTTGCTGCGGTAGATTTTGTCACTGTAGATTTTGTAGTCGTCATTGCCCGGCCTTTGCCTTGAGTGTTTGCAGCATGGCCGCAGCTGCGGCCTGTTCGCCAGCACGGCGGGAACCGCCGATGCCGCGTTCCAAAAAATTGAGTTCGATAATTTCGCACTCGACGTCAAACGTCTGCTTGTGCGCCGCCCCCAGGGTGGCAACCACCCGGTACAGCGGCAGGTTCATCTTGCGCCCTTGCAACCATTCCTGCAGTTCGGTCTTGGGGTCTTTGCCAATGGCCTCCATGTCGGATTTGATGTCGACCGCCTGGAACAAACGCCGCACCAGGCCTTGGGCCACGGCAAATCCAGCGTCCAGATAAACCGCGCCAATGACGGCCTCCAGCGCATCCGCCAAGATGGAAGGACGCTTAAAACCGCCCGAACGCGCTTCGCCCTCCCCCAGTCGAATGACCTCGGACAAGCCCAAGCCCTCGGCCAAATGATGCAGCGTGTCTTGCTTGACCAGATTGGCGCGCACGCGCGACAAATCCCCCTCCGGCAGGGTGCTCAGGCGCTCGTACAGCAGATCTGCCACGGCCAGACCCAGCACCGAGTCGCCTAAAAACTCCAGCCGCTCATTGTGATCAAGCGAAAAACTGCGATGCGTGAGCGCACGCGTCAACAAGCCCGGGTCGGAAAACTCATGCTGCAAGCGAGCTTGCAAAGCCGTCAAACCATTATTCAAACCCATCCCTTTGTGCTGCCCACGTCAATGAGAACGCCCGACGTATTTAAGGGTCAGGTAGCCGGGACCGGCCAGGTGAATCTCGCGCTGGTAGGCAAAACTGACGACGATCTTGTCGCCCTCCTTGGTGACATCCAGGTCTTTGCCGCTGATGGAGCTGATGTTGTCGACCGCTGCCGCCTTGTCAAAGATGCTGCGCACTTCGGCCACCGAATTGCCTTCCCTGGCCTTGCTCGCTGCCTTGACAACCGCCTGGTATTCAATCGCCGTAGGCACAATTTGTGCGGTAATCACGCCGGTCACCGCCAGCAGACCACCAACAAACAAAAGCCCCAAAAAAGACAGACCGCGCTGCCTGGACTTGAATTGAACCATCTTGTCTTCTCCTGGTCAGTTGAATGAACCGATGCGCTTCAAACTGCTGAAGTTCATCCAGACAAAAAACGCTTTGCCGACAATATTTTTATCCGGCACAAAGCCCCAATAACGCGAATCCAGTGAATTGTCGCGGTTGTCGCCCATCATGAAATAGTGACCGGCCGGCACTTTGCACACCACGCCTTCCACACTGTAGCGGCAGTTTTGCTTGAAAGCAAAGTCGTCCGTGCCCGGAATAAAGGCCGGTCGGGCATCATCATTGAGCAAGCGGTGCTTGTGCTCGCCCAGGGTTTCTTCAAACTGCTTCAAATAACGCATGGCGTCTTCGTCGAAGAACTCGGGCAGGGCGACGGTTTCAATCACCTGACCGTTGAGGGTGAGACGCTTGTTCAAATAGGCCACCTCATCACCCGGCACGCCAACCACGCGCTTGATGTAATCGAGACTGGGCTTGGGGGGATAGCGGAACACCATGACATCACCACGTTGCGGTGGCGTGCCCTCGGTGATCTTGGTGTTGATCACCGGCAGGCGTAGACCGTAGTGAAATTTGTTGACCAGAATCAGGTCGCCCACCATCAGGGTCGGAATCATCGAACCCGATGGAATTTTGAAGGGTTCAAACAAAAACGAACGCAAGAAAAACACGGCAATGATCACCGGGAACAGCCCCGCCGTCCAGTCCAGCCACCAAGGCTGCGCCAGCAGGCGGCCCCGAGCCTCGGTGATGTTCAGGTCAACCTGGCTGATACCTTGTTTGATGAGTGCTTCGCGGCGCTTGAGGGCGTCTGCCTCCAGCAAGGCCGCTGCCTTTTGCCGTTGCGGCAGGAAGTAAAAGCGCTCGGCCAGCCAGTAAATACCGCTCACCACCGTGGCCAGAAACAGCAGTAGTGCAAAGTTGCCCTCTAACATGCCAAAGTACCAGGCACCCGCGTAGCCGACAAAGGCCGCCAGAATAAAAGAGGTAAGAATTTGCATCAAGCGTCCACCTGCAAAATCGCCAAAAATGCTTCTTGCGGCACGGACACCGAACCAATTTGTTTCATGCGTTTCTTACCTTCTTTTTGTTTGTCCAAAAGCTTGTGCTTGCGCGAAATGTCGCCGCCATAGCACTTGGCGATCACGTTCTTGCGCATAGCGCGAATTGTCTCACGCGCAATGACGTTGGACCCAATCGCGGCCTGGATCGCCACGTCGTACATTTGCCGGGAAATGATCTCGCGCATTTTGGCCACCACCGCACGACCCCGGTATTGCGACTGGGAGCGGTGCACGATGATGGACAGCGCATCGACTTTGTCTCCGTTGAGCAAAATATCGACCTTCACCACATCAGCGGCGCGGTACTCCTTGAACTCGTAGTCCATCGACGCATAACCGCGCGATACTGACTTGAGTTTGTCAAAAAAGTCCATCACGATCTCGGCCAGCGGCATTTCATAGGTGAGCATCACTTGCCGACCGTGGTACGCCATGTTCATCTGCACGCCACGCTTCTGGTTGGCCAGCGTCATGACCGCACCGACGTAGTCTTGCGGCATGTACAAGTGCACGGTGACGATAGGCTCGCGCACTTCGTCAAGCCGGCCCTGATCGGGCATCTTGGCCGGATTCTCGACCATCTTGATCGTGCCATCCGCCTGCACCACCTGGTACTCCACGCTTGGTGCCGTGGTGATCAAGTCCTGGTCAAACTCGCGCTCCAGACGCTCCTGCACGATCTCCATGTGCAGCAAGCCCAGAAAGCCGCACCTGAAACCAAAGCCCAGCGCCTGTGACACCTCAGGCTGATAGCGCAGCGAAGAGTCGTTGAGCTTGAGTTTCTCCAGACTGTCGCGCAGCCCTTCGTACTCGCTGGCCTCGGTCGGATAAAGGCCGGCAAACACCTGCGGCTGGATTTCCTTGAAGCCCGGCAGGGGTTCGGTGGCGGTAAAGGCAGCACCCCCTGTACCGGCTTTGATGAGGGTGATGGTGTCACCCACCTTGGCGGCCTGCAGTTCACGAATGCCGGCAATGATGTAACCCACCTCACCCGCTTCGAGTGACTCGCGCGATTCATTGGCGGGCGTGAAGACTCCCAGGCTGTCGGCGTTGTAGGTGGTACCCGTGGCCATCATCTTGATGCGCTCACCCTTGGCCAAACGCCCATCGACCACACGCACCAACATCACAACGCCGACATAGGTGTCGAACCAACTGTCAACGATCATGGCACGCAGTGGACCACCCGGGTTGCCCTTGGGCGGCGGCATGCGGGCCACCACGGCTTCCAGGATTTCGTCAATTCCCATGCCGGTTTTGGCCGAACAGGCGATGGCATCCGTGGCGTCGATACCAATCACATCCTCAATTTCAATCTTGGCGTTCTCCGGATCAGCGTTGGGCAAGTCCATCTTGTTCAAGACCGGTATCACCTCCACCCCCAGGTCAAGCGCGGTGTAGCAGTTGGCCACCGTTTGCGCTTCGACTCCCTGGCTGGCATCGACAACCAGCAGTGCACCTTCACAGGCCGAGAGCGAACGACTGACTTCGTAAGAGAAGTCGACGTGCCCCGGGGTGTCGATCAAATTGAGGTTGTAGATTTGCCCGTTCTGCGCTTTGTATTTGAGCGACGCCGTCTGCGCCTTGATGGTGATCCCGCGCTCTTTCTCGATATCCATCGAGTCCAGCACCTGTGCCTCCATCTCCCGCTCCTGCAGACCGCCGCAGCGCTGAATCAAGCGATCCGCCAAGGTGGATTTACCATGATCAATGTGCGCAATAATCGAAAAATTTCTGATGTGATTCATCAAGGGCGAGCTTCAAGTGATTGAATTAAAACAATGAACGTCAAGAAAAAAGGGCACGTCAATTCTTGACGCGCCCTGAACCAACAATCATTGGCAACTGCGATAGCTGGACATTCATTGTAGGCAAAAGCCTGGCAAGCCCAGTTCAAAAAACAGCCACAGTGAGTCGTTGCAGAGCAGCAACAAAATTTTATACACAGCTTATCAACATAGCCGAGGGATCAAGCTCTGAACAACTTGTGGAAGAACTGTGGATCACCTGGGTGACTCTCTGGTTTATCCCGCATCGTGAAGTCTGGCCTTTTTGATATGCCTGCAATCCCCCATCGCATGCGCCCATTCTAACCAAAACAACAATAGTTAAAATCAGAAGTTAGTGAATGCAAACTTGAAATCGTAAAAAAGATGGGCAAAAAAACTTAAACCCATCTTTATTCTGGGGTCTTGTAAGGCTTACAGATCTACCGTGTGGGCCGTATCACGGCGTATTGCGCCCATTCGCCACGCCGGATCAAAACGCTGACTGCTTTGTTCTTGTCAAGTTTTGCCAGCGCGCTCTCGAACTCCTTGATATTGGTGATCGCCACATTGGCGACGGCAATAATCACATCGCCTTCACGGATACCCGCACTGGCAGCGGCATCGGTTGCGGCGTCGACCGTGACCCCACCTTTGACCTTGAGTTCTTTCTTTTGCGCATCGGTCAATTCGCTGACAGCCAGTCCAAGCGCCTGTCCGACATTGGATGCTTTGGGCTTTTCAAGCTTGCTAGCCGCCTTGGCTGTAACTTTGTCTGCCTCGATCTCGGCAATGGTGACCATCAGCTCTTTCTGGCTGCCACGACGAAACACGGTCAGGCTGCTTCGGGTACCCGGTTTGGTGCTACCCACCATGCGCGGCAAGTCACTGGATTTTTCGACCGCTTTCCCTTCAAACTTGACAATGATGTCGCCGGCTTCCACGCCTGCTTTCTCGGCGGGCGATCCCGGCTCGATCCCGCGCACCAGCGCGCCCTGGGGCTTGCCCAAACCGATGGACTCCGCCACCTCTTTGCTCACCTGGTCTATTTGCACACCGATGCGCCCGCGCGAGACGCGACCCGACACGCGCAACTGTTCACTGACGCGAAACGCTTCATCCATCGGAATGGCAAACGAGATGCCCATGGAGCCCCCCGAGCGTGAATAAATCTGGCTGTTGACGCCCACCACTTCACCGCGCATGTTGATCAAGGGGCCTCCCGAATTGCCAGGATTGATGGCCACGTCGGTCTGAATGAAGGGCAAATAGTCGCCCGTGTCGCGCTGCTTGGCACTCACAATGCCGACCGTCACGGTGTTGTCCAGTCCGAAGGGGGACCCGATCGCCATCACCCATTCGCCAACTTTGAGTCGGTTCACGTCGCCCACCTTGACGGCGGGCAAGCCGGTGGCTTCAATCTTGACCACTGCGATGTCGCTGCGCTTGTCGGCACCAACGATTTTGGCCTTGAACTCGCGTTTGTCGGTCAGCGTCACCAGCACTTCATCTGCGCCGTCCACCACATGAGCATTGGTCATGATGAGACCGTCCGCCGACAGGATGAAGCCGGAGCCGACGCCGCGCGGCTGTGAGTCATCCGGTATGGGCGGGTGATTCTTGGGCGGCGTCTGGCGCGGACTATTCGGACTATTCGGACTATTGGGCATATTCGGAATCGGCAGTCCGAACCGACGGAAAAACTCCAGCATTTGCTCATCCACACCGCCCCCGGTGGACGGCGTTAGCTTTTCAAGCGTGCGAATGTTCACCACCGACGGCCCCACCTGTTCCACCAAGTCGGTAAAGTCCGGCAAGGTACGCACCTGGGCCACCGCCTGCGACACCGGCACCAGAGCGACCGATGCCGTCAATGCAAAAGCACTGGCGAGAACACAAGAATGCAATTTTTTCAAATCGATATGAATCATCATCGACCTTTCTTTTATAAACAAATGGCTAATGAGTGGGAAACAGAGCTTCGATACGCTTCGGACATATAAGGTTTCATTTTTGCCGCTCAAGCCCCTGCGCAAAAGCCGCCAGTGTTTCAGTGGGAACTTCGCCAACAGCGGTGAGCCACCAGTCGCCCATACGCCGTGTCAGGGTGTGCGTGGCGCCCATCGCCTGGCTGTTGGGCTGAGTATGACGCCCGGCTACAAAGGGCTCGATAAAAAGCGAAACGGAGGCAAGTCCATCCGAAAAAATCCATTGCAAGGTGTGCTCATTGTGACTTTGGGCGCTGCCCTTGACTGAGCGCTGGTAGCAACTCATCGGCTGGAAACCGGCTACCACTTGCTTTAACACCCAACCCTCCGCTTCGGCCGTGGTTTTACGCATTTCAGGCTTCTCAAGCTTGTAGCCTTCGGTGTGCTTCATCATCTGCGACAGCTTGGCCATGCTGACGGGGGCATCAAGCTGCAAATCGGAGAAGGCAGCCTGCTCCAGCACCTGTCCCCGCCCGCTCAGGGTTTGCAACTTGACCACCAGTCCGGTATTTTTCTCGATCCAGACCCGGTAGCCAAAACGCAGGCTGTCGGCCGGCTGCAGTTCCAGCACATCGGCTTCAAAACCGGCCACCCGCTCGCTGGCGAACTCACGAACACGGTAATACTGCGCCATGGTGGCCCTGTTTTCTTGCAGCAACTGCGGAAAAAGCCCCAATGACTCGCGCTTTTCTGCCAGCACCACCCGGCTCTCGGGCAAAAACGTCAGTACTTGGTCGTTGTGTCGGAACGTGGAGCGCGGTGCGCCCGTCAATGACTCAACGCGCTCCATCTGCTGCGTGCCATCACAGACATGCCAAATGCGCGCACTTGATAAACGTCCCCCGCCCGCGACTACAAAAGTGCCCACATAAGCGCGTTGGCGCGATGCATCGTGCATGCGCTGCAGCCAGTCACCGACGCTGCGCTCAGCGAGCGGGCGCTCAAGCGCCGCAGGCGCTGCGGGCGTGGCCTTGCTCTGAGCTATTGCGCCAGCGCTCATTGCCAGCAGCAGCAAGCCAGCGAGGCAATATCTCAAGGGGCGGCTCCCTCAAACGTGGCGTTGCGTAGAAAACCAGCCGGCCCCTGCAGCGCCGATGTACCGCCGAATTGCTTGTGGGCCGCCAGCAGCGCATCAAGTTGCGGATCGCGGATCATGCGCTGCGGCTCAGCACCGGTGCCAGCTTGCGCTAAGCCGGTCTCGATCTGCAAAGGCTGCCCCGGCACCTGCGCGAGTTGCGGCGCACCGCGCAGAGTGCCCCCGTCGCCCAGCATCTGCCAGCCCAGTACCGCCACCATCGACAATGAGGCCAGGCCAGCCAGCAGTTTCCAGCGAAAGCGACTGTCGTTGGCACTCGAATATTTTGAGCTATTTTGAACGCTAGCCCACGTCATATCTTGTTTATTAGCTATTGAATCAGTAGCAACGACCGGTCGCAATTGCGGCATCTCCCGCTGCAAGCGCAACTTCAGGCTTTGCAGAAAATCAGCGTCGTGCGCACTCTGCACCGGCTCACCCGAACGCAACACATCGCCCACCAAATGATAGGTGTGCCA
Source organism: Gammaproteobacteria bacterium (assembly GCA_025359085.1). Classification (GTDB taxonomy): domain Bacteria; phylum Pseudomonadota; class Gammaproteobacteria; order Burkholderiales; family Burkholderiaceae_C; genus Rhodoferax. Next base: position 86,781 of record JANYHL010000107.1, on the reverse strand, counting down.
AGTGAGTCGGGTCTCTTCAGTCTGATTGACCCATTCGACCGTGCGGGCGAATTCCTCATCGCGCAACTGCCCGTCGGCCAGCGCCGATACCAATTCACGATTTTTAGCAGCTTCTTGCATTTTCAATTCCAGTATTTCCTCATCGCAGCCTGCGGCTTACCAACGTTTACCGCTCTGTCGTTCCAGCATGGGTTTCACAATGTCGGATATCGCTTCCCGCGCGCGAAAAATTCGGGAGCGAACAGTACCGATCGGGCAATCCATCACGGCTGAAATCTCTTCATAGCCCAAGCCTTCAATTTCTCGCAAAGTCAGCGCTTGTCGCAAATCCTCGGATAAATCCGCGAGAGCGGCATCGACCGCAATGGCAATCTCCTTGGCGGCCAGCACCGACTCCGGCGTTTCGTTGTTGGTTGGTTCATTTACAGCCCAAGAAGTTTCATCACCTTCCTCATCTGTTTTGAAGGCGTTCTCCGACACCGTCGGGTCGCGCTTGAGTTCCATCAAGAATTTTTTGGCCGTGTTGACCGCAATGCGGTACAGCCAGGTGTAAAACTGGGCGTCACCACGAAACTGGTGCAACGCCTGGTAGGCGCGAATGAAAGTCTCCTGGGCAATGTCTTCCACCAGATCCACATCTCGCACCATGCGGCCAATCAGGCGTTGAATTCGGCGCTGGTACTTGATGACCAGCAGTTCATAGGCACTCTGATCCCCCGCAACCGCGCGCTCTACCAGCATCAGGTCGCTGTCAGTGGCACTGGTCAGCGCTGGCAAAGGGGGTTTTGTGGAGTCGGCAGTCACCCTGTCACCCGTTGACCGTGTGAACGACTGAAGTACTGCTTTGCGTTTGTCCCGCGCCGCCACGAGAAAACACCGCCCGGCGCAAAGAGTTCCAATGCGCGGCATCAAGCCGGCGTTCCGGCCAAAGCCACAGGCGCTGACCGGAGTCGTGGCGCAGGCTCAACAATAAGACAAACTGCCCGTCAAGATGAACTGTCAGCCAGCCTGGAGTCGACGCCCCGGTCCCGCTCCAATGCCAGGCTTGGCCATCCCAACGCAAAACCCCCTGAGCGCTGCGGCGCCAGGCCAGCGCCGCAGCGCCGCAGGCGCTCAGCAAGACCCCAGCAAAGAGCCATTGACGCCACCCGACGGCGTCGACCTGTCGCAGCCAATAAGCGCCCATCACGCTGGCGCCCAGCCCCAGAGCCAGCACCAGCAAACCCTGGAAACGCGAACGCCCCACCGGATAACTAACCGCTGGGGCGCTGTGCATGCTCGAATCAGTCAAATTGTGGAAGTTTAAGTTCAGCGCCAAGCCAAGATCAGGGCGCGCGTTTGAAAACCAGCGAACCGTTGGTACCACCGAACCCGAAGTTGTTTTTCAGGGCGACATCAATTTTCATATCACGCGCCGTATTGGCGCAATAGTCCAGATCGCACTCCGGATCCTGGTTGAAAATATTGGTGGTCGGCGGGCTCTTCTGGTGATACAGCGCCAGCACGGTAATGATGGATTCAATGCCACCCGCACCGCCCAACAAGTGCCCGGTCATGGACTTGGTCGAATTGACCACCGTCTTTTTCGCATGGTCTCCCAACGCCGCCTTGATGGCATTGGTTTCGTTCAGGTCCCCCAATGGCGTGGAGGTCCCATGGGCATTCAGATAATCCACTTGATCGGCGTTGACCCCGGCATTGCGCATGGCATTCAGCATGGCACGACGCGGGCCGTCCATATTGGGCGCGGTCATGTGACCGGCATCGGCGCTCATGCCAAAACCAGCCAACTCGGCGTAAATCCTGGCCCCGCGGGCCTTGGCGTGTTCGTACTCTTCGAGCACCATCACACCGGCGCCTTCACCCAGCACAAAGCCGTCGCGATCGCGGTCCCAGGGGCGCGAGGCCGTTTGGGGGTCCTCATTGCGCGTGCTCAAAGCCCGCATGGCGGCAAAACCGCCAATACCCAAAGCCGACACTGCGGCTTCAGAGCCGCCCGCCACCATGACGTCAGCGTCGCCATATTCAATCATGCGACCGGCTTCACCGATGCAGTGCAGACCAGTAGTGCAGGCCGACACAATGGCCATATTGGGCCCTTTGAAACCACAGCGAATCGCGACATGACCCGCAATCATGTTGACAATGGTGGACGGCACAAAAAATGGGGAAATACGGCGTGCACCCCGGTTGACGAACTCGGTGTGCACGTCCTCGATCATTGGCAAACCGCCAATGCCCGAACCGATCAAACAGCCGATGCGGACAGCCAGATCCTCTGCCAGCGCGTCGCCGGTGGGCAGACCGGCATCGGCCACGGCCTGACTGGCCGCCGCAATACCAAAGTGAATAAAGGTGTCCATCGTCCGCGCTTCTTTGCTGCCGATGTAAGACCCCAGATCAAATCCTTTGACTTCACCGGCAATTTTGCAGGAGAAGCTGGAGGCATCAAACTTGGTAATGAGATCAATGCCGGACTTTCCGGCCAGCAGGTTCGCCCAAGCGTCGGCCACCGTGTTGCCAACGGGACTGACACAACCCAAACCTGTTACGACAACACGACGACGGGACATAAGAATTTGCAGCCAGTAGTTGAGCTAAAGAAAGCCGCCAGCAGCGGCACTGAACCAGACTTGCAGACCGGTGCCCAAGCAGCTCAGTCCATGACAGCAAGTGCAGCAACGCTCAGGCGCGTCGCCCGCACGGCCCCTTACGCTTTCTTGTGCGTATTGGCGTAATCAATGGCGTTTTGCACTGTCGTAATTTTTTCAGCGTCTTCGTCCGGAATTTCTATGCCGAACTCATCTTCCAGGGCCATCACCAGCTCTACGGTGTCGAGCGAATCAGCCCCCAGATCGGCCACGAAGGCTTTTTCACTGGTGACTTGTGCTTCTTCCACACCAAGTTGTTCGGCAATGATTTTCTTAACGCGTGCTTCGATATCGCTCATGGGTTCACTCAGTGTGTTGTAAATTAATCTGCAATTCTAGCCGGGCTTAGGGCGGATGCCCCAATCCGGCTGCCGAGCGGATAAATCGGCTTATTCCATTTCCAAATCATTCATGTCTAGGCGTCAAGCAGCAGGGAATGCTATAGCACGGCAAAGCGAGACAAGCAAGACAGGGAAGATTTGGGCATGGAATTACATGTACATGCCGCCATTGACGTGCAGCTCCTGCCCGCTCACGTAGCCCGCTTGGGGTGAAGCCAGATAGGCCACCGCGTGGGCGATGTCAGCGGGTTGGCCGAGTTGCCCCAGGGGAATTTGGCTCACCAATGCTTTTTTCTGCTCTTCCTGCAGGCTGGCGGTCATGTCGGTTTCAATAAAGCCGGGTGCCACGCAATTGACCGTGATGCTGCGCGAGCCCAGTTCACGCGCCAGCGCGCGGGTCATCCCCGCCACACCCGCCTTGGCGGCCGCATAGTTGGCCTGCCCCGGATTGCCTGATGCGCCCACCACGGAGGTAATGTTGATGATGCGGCCATAGCGCTGCTTCATCATGGTGCGCATGACGGCCCGGCTCATGCGAAAGACGGCCTTGAGGTTGGTGTCGATCACGGCATCCCACTCCTCGTCTTTCATCCGCATCGACAGGTTGTCGCGGGTAATGCCGGCATTGTTCACCAGCACCTGCAAGCCCCCGTGCTCTTTGACAATGGCGTCAATCAAGGCTTGCGCGGCTTGCGCATCGTTGACATTCAGGGTCTTGCCGCTGCAGCCCGGGTAGGCAGCCAGGACTTGGCCAATTTTTGTCGCCCCTGCATCGGTGGTGGCCGTGCCAACCACCTTCAACCCCCGGTTTGCCAGTTCCAGGGCAATGGCGGCGCCAATCCCGCGGGACGCGCCTGTGACCAGCGCGACTTGTCCTTCGAATTTGATCTCACTCATGTATGGCACCCAACAGTAGACTTTTAAGCTCAGCCAGGCTGGCTGGGTCTGACAGCGCAACGCCGTTCAATTGCGGGTCAATGCGCTTGACCGTGCCGAGCAACACCTTGCCGGGACCGCATTCGACCACAGTGGTCAAGCCGCGCGCCTTGAGCGCCTGGACGCACTCAACCCAGCGCACCGGCCCGAAGGCCTGGCGGTACAAGGCATCGCGAATCCGATCAACATCAGTCTCTATCGCAACATCAACATTGTTGATGAGCGCGATCTGGGGCGCCAAAAACTCGACAGATTTCAATTTTTCTCTAAGTTGTGCCGCGGCCGGCTTCATCAAACTGGAATGGAACGGCGCGGACACCGGCAGCGGCAGTGCCCGCTTGGCGCCCCTGGCCTTTAACACCACGCAAGCTCTTTCAACGCCCGCTTTGCTACCGGCAATGACGGTCTGCAGAGGGTCATTGAAATTGACGGCTTCCACGACCTCATCGGCAGCCCCGCCCAACTCCTTGGTGACTTCTGCGCAGCCTTCCATGACGATGGCCGCATCCAAGCCAAGAATGGCGGCCATGGCCCCCACGCCCACCGGCACCGCATCCTGCATGGCCTGAGCCCGAAAGCGCACCAAGGGCGCGGCTTGCGCCAGCGTCAGCACACCGGCTGCCACCAGCGCCGAGTATTCGCCCAGCGAGTGTCCCGCCACCGCGGCTGGCGCGGCGCCGGTCTCGGCCATCCAGACACGGTAGGCCGCCACCCCGGCCACCAACATCACGGGCTGCGTATTCATCGTCAGGGCCAGGGCTTCCTTGGGGCCGTCCTTGATGAGCCGCGCAACATTTTCGCCCAAGGCATCAGAGACTTCCTGGAGCGCCTCCAGCACCACCGGGTGATCACCCCAAGCATCAAGCATCCCCATGGACTGGGAGCCTTGACCGGGAAAAACAAAAGCGAAAGCTTGCATGCTGTAATTGCTATTATTAGGATTAAATGAGGCTATAGCCCCCGTTCCGACTGCGCTCTATGCTACAAGTTTAGTAGCACGGCACCCCAGGTAAAGCCGCCGCCCACCCCTTCCAACAGCAGCAGTTCCCCGGGCTTGACCTTGCCGCTGCGCACCGCCGAGTCAAGCGCCAGCGGAATGGAAGCCGCAGAAGTATTGCCGTGCTGATCGACGGTGACGATGACTTTGTCCATTGACAGCTTGAGTTTTCGGGCGCTGCTTTGCATGATTCGCAAATTGGCCTGATGCGGAATCAGCCAATCAATATCGGCCGCGGTCTTGCCCGCCTTGGCCAGCGTGGCGCGAGCGGCCTCATCAAGCACGCCCACCGCCAACTTGAACACAGCCTGGCCATCCATCTGCAACAACGGTTTGCCCGACACCTGGCCACCCGAAACGTGCCCCGGCACACACAAAATGCCTACATGCTTGCCGTCTGCATGCAAATCGCTGGCCAGAATGCCAGGGGTGTCGGAGGCCTCCAGCACCACAGCACCAGCACCATCGCCGAACAGCACGCAGGTGGTTCTGTCCTTGAAATTGAGGATGCGCGAAAAGACTTCAGCGCCAATGACCAAGGCCTTGCTGGCGGCGCCGGTCTTGATCATCGCGTCGGCAATGCTCAAAGCGTAAATAAAACCGCTACAAACCGCCTGCACGTCGAATGCCGGGCAGCCATTGGCGCCCAGCTTGTCCTGCAATATACAAGCGGTTGAGGGAAACACCATGTCGGGCGTGGAGGTGGCGACGATGATCAGGTCGATATCCTGGGCCCGCACCCCGGCGGCCTGCAAGGCCCGACGCGCGGCCTCGATGCCCAAATCGCTGCTGCAGACCTCAGGTGCCGCAAAATGGCGCGCCCGAATGCCGGTGCGCTCAACAATCCAGTCATCCGAAGTTTCAATGCCTTGCGTGGCAAGCTCTGCCGCCAGGTCGGCGTTGCTCAGCCGACGGGGTGGCAGATAACTGCCGGTACCGGTGATACGTGAATAGAGTTTCATTGATCAGTCAAGTATGACCGCATCGGATGGGAAAGATCGCCCGCTGGCGCGCAACAGCGGGGCCGCGTGGGCAATCCGGACCTTGACACGGTCTAGCAAGTTGTTCCGGGCGGCATCATACGCCCGCGTCAAGGCATACTCGAATGCCAGCTCATCGGCGGAACCGTGGCTTTTGAAAACCAGGCCACGCAAGCCCAACAAGGCGCCACCGTTGTAGCGACGGTGATCCATGCGTTTTTTGAGTGCCGATATGATGGGATAAGCCGCGATTGCCGCTACTTTCGTGAAAATACTGCGAGAAAATTCCATTTTCAAAAAATCGACAATCATCGTCGCCAGACCTTCGCTGGCTTTCAAGGCGACATTGCCAACAAAACCATCACACACGACGATGTCAGCGGTTCCCTTGAAAATATCATTGCCCTCGACATTGCCATAAAAATTCAGATCTCCCGCTTTAGAAGCAGAACGAAGCAGTTCGCCCGCTTTTTTAATAACTTCATTGCCTTTTATAGCCTCTTCACCGATATTGAGCAGGCCCACGCTAGGACTGTCATTGCCGTTCAAAACCGACACCAGAGCGGAGCCCATCATGGCAAACTGCAGCAAATGCTGGGCCGAACAATCCACATTGGCCCCCATGTCCAGCACGGTGGTTGCTTCCCCTTTGGCGTTGGGAACCTGGCCCGCGATGGCCGGGCGATCAATGCCGTCCAGGGTTTTGAGCAAATAGCGAGAGATGGCCATTAAGGCCGCTGTATTGCCGGCTGACACCGCTGCCTGCGCAATGCCATCCTTGACCTGCTGGATAGCCACTCGCATGGAAGAGTCTTTTTTGCGTCGAAGAGCAATTTCCAGGGGATCGTCCATGCCAACGACCTCACTGGCCGCGACCACTTTGGCACGCTGATGGGAAAATGCACCCAGACTCTCCGGTCGTCCCACCAGCAGCAATTGTGCGTCGGCGTGGCCATCCAAAAAATGACGGCAAGCAGGGAGCGTGACGCTGGGGCCATGATCGCCCCCCATGCAGTCAACAGCGATAGTGATCATGACAAGCTAGCCCACCCAAGCAAATGAAATCTGGTTACCAGGCGCATCAAAACGAAGGCCCGAGGCTACAAACATAGCAGCCTCGGGCCTTGGTTCAGAAAAAACGATCAGGCTTCTGACTTGGTCTTGAGCACCTGGCGACCGCGGTAAAAGCCATTGGGGCTGATGTGGTGACGCAGATGGGTTTCGCCCGTGGTGGACTCGACCGCAATACCCGGAACGACCAGGGCATTGTGGGCACGGTGCATGCCGCGCTTGGAGGGTGACTTTTTGTTTTGTTGAACGGCCATGATCGGCTCCTTGGCAGGTGTGTTGCGCAGACTGCAACAACGTGGGGTTAGCGGAACACGCGTTTTTTGATCCGCGCGAAGCCATAAATTATAGCGTACCTCGCCGCCTCAACTGTCTTTGCCGCTGTGGAGCTTGGCCAACACGGCGAATGGATTGACCTTTTCAGGGCTCGCCATCTCAAAATCAGGATCCGCGACCGACAATTTAAGCCCCGCCGGACATGTTTCATGACGGGGAATCACCGGCAAGGCCATCAACACTTCGTCTTCAATCAGATCAGCCAGGCTGAAGTCACGGCTCAGAACCAGCACATCTTCGTCGGCCTCTTCATCTTGTGCTGCAGCGGCTTCTTCACTACCGACAAAGCGGAACGACTGCTGAACGCACACGGCCTGATCTAGCGGACCCAGGCAACGCTGACAAGTCAAAGGAAAACTGACATCGACCGTCAAATGCAGCCAAACCTGCTCGGCACCCGCTTCGTCGGTACGCAACTCGCCGCGCGCCGACCAGTCGATGGTCCGATCCGCCCCCTGCCCTTTTGTTTCTTGCACCAGGCGCGCATATTTTGATAGCAAATCATGTCCGGCGATTGCACTTGCGGCTTGCGCAAACGCCTTGACATCCAGATGGGTTGGGGGGGACTCTTGTTTCATGTCCGCAGTGTAAGAGAATCACGGCATGACTGAACCTACTCAACGCAAACTCATCCTGGGCTCCACCTCGCCCTACCGGCGCGAACTGCTGGCGCGGCTGCGCATTCCCTTTGACGTCGCGGCGCCCGATGTCGACGAATCACCCCAGTCTTGCGAAACTCCGCAACAGCTGGCCTGCCGCCTGGCCATGGCCAAGGCCCGGGCGGTGGCCGCGCGATTTCCGGCCTGCGTCGTGATTGGCTCGGACCAAGTGGCGGAGCTGGACGGACAGGCCCTGGGCAAGCCCGGCAACCACGCCCGCGCGCTCGCCCAGTTGCAGCAAATGCGGGGCAAGTCGGTGACTTTCCAGACTGCGGTGGCGGTGGTCTGCGTCGAGACCGGTTTTGCGCAGATGGATCTGGCCCAGGTGAAGGTCAATTTTCGTCAACTCTCAGACGATGAGATCGAAGCCTACTTGCGCGCGGAGACGCCCTATGACTGCGCGGGCAGCGCCAAAAGCGAAGGGCTGGGGATTGCTTTGCTTGACAGCATTGACAACGACGACCCGACGGCGTTGGTGGGTTTGCCGCTGATCCGCACCTGCCGGATGATTCAAGCCGCAGGTATCAAGGTGCTGACCGCATGACAAACATTCCGGCCCACCCAACGCAGGCTAGCAGCGGCAAACTCTATCTGGTGCCTGCGCCGCTGGACTTTGGCTGCGCCAGCGAAGTTGACCTGCGAAACACCATGCCCTGGGGTACCCTGACGGTGGCGGCGCGACTCCAGTATTGGGTTTGCGAAAACGCCAAGTCAGCCCGTGCCTATTTGAAACGGGTGAATGAGATCACGCCGCTGAGCGTCCCATTGCAGACGCTGCACATTCAGGAACTGCCGCGCGAAGTGCATAAAAAAGGCGATCACACCGGCAACTTTGACGCGCGTCACCTGCTCGACGCTGCGGGCCAAGGCCATGACGTGGGACTGGTCAGCGAGGCCGGCATGCCGGCCGTGGCGGACCCCGGTTCCTCGGTGGTGCGCGCAGCGCATGACCTGGGGATTGAAGTGGTGCCGCTCACCGGCCCGGTGTCCCTCTTGCTGGCACTGGCCGCCAGTGGACTCAATGGCCAGAATTTTGCCTTTGTGGGCTACCTGCCGCAAGACGCCGCGGAGCGTGCCCAGCGCGTGCGGGAACTGGAATCACTGGCACTGAAAACCGGTCAGACCCAGCTGTTTATTGAAACGCCGTACCGCAACGCGGCCATGTTGCAGACGCTGCTGCAAACACTGCAGCACAACACACGTCTGGCGGTGTGCAGTGGCCTCACTTTAAGCCGGGGCGTGTGCCGCAGTGAAAACATCAAAAGCTGGCGCCAAAGACCTTCGCCGCTGGACAATTCAACGCCGGCGGTGTTTGCCTTGGGGCGATAAGGAGCTTGAGCGGGCTCAGCGCAACGCAGGCAGCGACCGGATGGCCTGGACCGCCCCTTGGCCCATCGCGGCGCCAAACCGCTTGGCCAGCCGTTCTGCCACATTTTCGCGTCGGGTGTAATCGACAATGTCTTCGGCCTTGACAACTTCACGCGCGACAAAGTCAAGGCTGCCCAACTGGTCCGCCAAACCGAGGTCAATCGCCTGCTGCCCGCTCCAGAACAAGCCACTGAAAGTTTCTGGCGTTTCCTTGAGCCGGGTGCCGCGCCCCGCCTTGACCACGTGAATGAACTGCTGGTGAATCTGGTCCAGCATGGCCTGGGCAAAAACCCGCTGCGTCTCGGTTTGGGGGCTGAACGGGTCCAGGAAACCCTTGTTTTCACCCGCCGTCATGAGACGCCGCTCGACCCCCAGCTTTTCCATCAGGCCGGTAAAGCCAAAACCATCCATCAGCACGCCAATGCTGCCCACAATGCTGGCCTTGTCGACAAAAATTTTATCAGCCGCCACAGCAATGTAATAAGCGGCCGAGGCGCAGGTTTCTTCGACCACGGCGTAGACCGGCTTCTTGTGCTTGGCTTTGAGTCGCAGCAGTTCGTCATTGATGATGCCCGCCTGGACCGGGCTGCCACCGGGCGAATTGATCAACAGCACCACCGCCTGGGCGCCGACGTCTTCAAAGGCATCCCGCAATGAAGACACAATCGCGTCCGCGCTGGCGTCCGCACCGGACGCAATTTCGCCTTTGATCTCCACGACGGCGGTGTGCGGTGTCGTGACGGCATGGGGTGCTCCCCTTTGATCAATAGCCATCCACGCCACAACAACAAAAAATGTCAACCAGGCCAGCCGCATGAAAATACGCCAGCGCCGTGTTGCACGCTGCTCGGCCAGCGTGGCAAATACCAGTTTCTCCAGCGTGGCACGCTCCCAGCCAGGACTGCCAGATGCTTCATTTTTAACATCATTATTAATAGCATACTGTGTACTATTGACGTGGGCTGAAGCCTGATTTGATTCAAAATCTTTGGCAATGGCTGGGGCCGACGGGTCGGCCGATTTGTCGGAGTTGTTGGGCTCGGTCATTTAAAACTCTAAGGGTTTGAGATTGGGGGCAGTATGCCAGTGCACGACGCCGTCCAGCTCGGACGCGCCAATCTTGATCAATCCTCCCCGGCACGGCCCCATCCGGCAGTGGCCGGTCTGGGGGGAATAAACAGCCCCATGCGTGGCACACATCAGCCAGTGGCCGGTAATGTCAAAAAAATGGTTGGGCTGGTAATCCATTTCCATCGGCACATGAGCGCATTGATTCAAGTAGGCATAGACTTGGCCTTGGTAACGCACGGCAAAGCCCCGGCCCGTCCGGTCGCAATAAACCACGTCAAACGGCACACCATCGCCACTGTCGAGCAAATCAGCCGAAGGGCACAGGGGAATCAATTGCTCCATGCGCGGGACTCGGACTGATCAGGCATGGGCCAGCAACCAGTGGTGCAGATCCCGAACCGAATGAGCGATGAAGCGCGGATTCAGGGCCTCAAACGCATCGGGCGCATGGGCCCCATAACTCACCGCCACGCTGGCGCAGCCGGCGTTGAGCGCCATTTGCAGATCGTGCGTGGTGTCGCCAATCATCAGGGTGCGCGCAGGCGTCACGTCAAATTCACGCATCAACTCATGCAACATGCGGGGATCGGGTTTGCCCGCCGTTTCATCGGCCGTGCGCGAAGCGTCGAACAGCCCGTTGAGTTCCACCGCCTGCAAAGCGTCATCCAGGCCGCGTCGATTTTTACCGGTGGCCACGGTCAGCCAATGCTGACGCGCCTTCAAATCGGCCAACAGAGACAACACGCCCTCAAACAAGCTGATGTCACCTTGGTGGGCCAGGTAATGATGCCGGTAACGCGCCCCCAGTTGAGGATATTTTTCCACCGGCACATCAGGTGCGGCGTGCGCCAAGGCTTGCATCAAACCCATGCCAATGACGTAGGCTGCGTCCTTGTCGCTCGGCACCGCGCCACCCACGTCACGCACGGCATCTTGAATGCAGCGCGTGATGAGGGCGGTGGAATCGAACAAGGTGCCGTCCCAGTCGAAAGCAATCAAATCGAACTGTCGTGCTCTGGCAGTCTCAGGATGAAGAAGGTGCGGCATGGGCAGAAAAAGCTTCGAGTTCAAAAGGTAAAGGGGCCAGCAGTTCAAGGCGCTCGCCGCTGGCAGGATGGTCAAATTGCAAGCGCCAGGCATGCAAAAACATGCGCTTGAGGGCGGACCCGGGCCCGGCGCGCAGCAGTTTCTTGTTCAGGTCAAAATCGCCATATTTATCATCGCCCGCAATGGGAAAGCCCTCACTGGCGAGGTGAACCCGGATCTGATGCGTGCGCCCGGTCTTGATGGTGACTTCCAGCAGGGTAAACGCCGTGGCCTTGCTGGCCCTGACTTTCACCAGGGTGACCGAGGGCATGCCGTTGGGGTCATCCCGGGACACCACCTTGACGCGCCGTTCGCCCGCATCAGCACAGCCGTCCTTGCCCGGCAGCAGGTATTTGTGCAGCGGCTTGTCCAGCACTTTTCGGTTGGCGGGCCATTGCCCCACGACCAGGGCCAAGTAGGTTTTGCCGGTTTCCCGCTCGCGAAACTGGGCTTGCAGTTTGGTCAGCGCACTGCGCTTTTTGGCAATCAGCAAAATGCCACTGGTGTCCCGGTCCAGCCGGTGCACCAGTTCCAGAAACTGAGCTTGGGGTCGGGCCATGCGCAATTGCTCGATCACGCCAAAGCTCACGCCCGAGCCACCGTGCACGGCCACACCGGCCGGTTTATCAATCACCAGCAGCTGTTCATCTTCAAACAAAATGGGAAAGTCCCGCGCGGGCGCACCGTGGACCACACCTTGTGCCATCACCTCGGCTTTTTCCGCCACCCGCTCAGAAATGCGCAGTGGCGGCAAGCGCACAGCGTCACCCGCCGCCACCCGTGCATCGGCAGACGCCCGGCCTTTGTTCACCCGGACTTCGCCACTGCGGATGATGCGATAGACATGGGTTTTCGGCACCCCCTTGAGTTGGCGCATCAGGAAATTATCCAGGCGCTGGCCGGCCGCGTCTTCGTCGACGCGTATCGTTGTCGCTTGGGGTAGGGGTGGGGCTGGATTGCCCCCTATAATGTGTTTCACTAGCGAAGAGCTGTAAGTGGTTGATTTAACGAGAAGTTAACTCAAGATGTAGGTGGAGTTTAGTTCACCAGCACTCAACAGCGCCGCCAGAAGGTCGATACCGCCGATTGCCAATGCCCGCAAACCGCAAGCCAGATGCTTGCAGTGGCCTGCAAAACAAACGGTCAAGACGACGCTTTGAAACCCTGATACGGAATACCCCAAGATCACAGACAGTTTTGCCTGTGATCGGAATGAAACGAGATGTTTGTGTTGTTGAGCCTGATTCACAGCTGCCTGGGGTGCGTTTGCGCGCCGAGTTTGGGCATGAATTGGCCGTTAGCGCCCACACAATGGGCGTATAAAGCTATTTATTTAATAGCAAATTCACAACCCAGGCAACCCGTTCTCCTCCACGCGCCTACACCAGAGCTTTTTGCTTAAGCCCTGGTTCTCCGGCAATTCCTCCTCAATTCGAAGCGTCAGTTCCGGTATCAATGGCTCGTCAAGAGCTTATTTGTTATTTGAATTGAAGGAATGCTACCCATGAAACGGATGCTGATTAACGCCACGCAGGCTGAGGAACGCCGCCTGGCGATCGTCGACGGACAAAAACTCCTCGACTACGAAATTGAAATTGAAGGGTGCGAACAGCGCAAGGGCAACATCTACAAAGCCGTGGTCACCCGCGTCGAACCATCGCTGGAAGCCTGTTTTGTCGATTACGGCGAGGACCGTCACGGTTTTCTGCCGTTCAAGGAAATTTCCCGCCAGTATTTTCAACCCGGCGTGGCCGTCGGCCAGGCGCGTATCCAGGATGCCATCCGTGAAGGCCAGGAACTGCTGGTGCAAGTTGAAAAGGAAGAGCGCGGCAACAAAGGCGCGGCGCTGACCACCTTCGTGTCGCTGGCTGGCCGTTACGTGGTGCTGATGCCCAATAACCCACGCGGTGGCGGCGTCTCACGCCGCATTGAAGGCGAAGACCGTGCCGACCTGAAAGAAGCCCTCGATCAGCTGGAATACCCCAACGGGATGAGCATCATTGCCCGCACCGCCGGCATTGGCCGCAGTGCGCCCGAGCTGCAATGGGACCTGAACTACCTGCTTAAATTATGGGCCGCCATTGATGGTGCCGCCAAGGGTGCCAAAGGTGCCTTCCTGATTTACCAGGAATCATCGTTGGTGATCCGCGCCATTCGCGATTACTTCAACAACGACATCGGCGACATCCTGATCGACACCGACGACGTGTTTGACCAGGCCCAGCAGTTCATGGCGCATGTGATGCCGGAACACGCCGACCGTGTTAAACGCTACCGCGATGATGCGCCGCTGTTCAGCCGTTTCCAGATCGAGCATCAGATTGAATCGGCCTACGCCCGCACCGTGCAATTGCCCAGCGGCGGCGCCATTGTGATCGACCACACCGAAGCGCTGGTGTCGGTGGACGTCAACTCGGCACGCGCCATCAAGGGCAGCGACATCGAAGAAACTGCCACCCGCACCAATTTGGAAGCGGCCGAAGAAGTGGCGCGCCAGATGCGCCTGCGCGACCTGGGTGGCCTGATCGTGATCGACTTTATCGACATGGAAGAAAGCCGCAACCGCCGCGATGTGGAAACCCGCCTGCGTGACTCGCTGCGGCAAGACCGCGCCCGCGTGCAGTTTGCCACCATCAGCAAATTTGGTCTGATGGAGATGAGCCGCCAGCGGCTGCGTCCCGCCTTGTCAGAGGGCGCCTCCATTCCCTGCCCCCGTTGCGGCGGCTCCGGCCATATCCGCGACACGGAATCCAGTGCATTGCAAATCCTGCGCATCATTCAGGAAGAATCTCTGAAAGACAACACGGCCTCGGTGCTGTGCCAGGTTCCGGTTGAAGTTGCCTCCTTCTTGCTCAATGAAAAACGGGCCGAAATCGCAAAAATTGAACTCAAGCAACGCATCAACGTGCTGATGGTGCCCAACAAGACACTGGAAACCCCCAACTACAAGCTGGAGCGTCTCAAGCATGACGATCCGCGCCTGGACAACATCGAATCCAGCTACAAAATGGCCGATCAGATGGAAGACGCCACGGCGGTGACCCGCCGCTCACAGGAACCCACCAACAAGCAGACCCCGATCATCAAGGGCGTCTTGCCTGATGCACCTGCGCCTCTTGCACCGCCGCGGCCCGCGCCCGTCAAGCCCGCCATGGCCCCGCACACGGCGCCCCGACCCACCGCAGCAGCAGTGCCAGCCGTGGAGCAGGGCTTCTTTGCCTGGCTCAAGCGACTGTTTGCACCCGAAGCAACTCCCCTTGTCCCGCTGCAAACCAAGGCGGCCCCCGGCCAAGACGACAAACGTGAAGAGCGCCCGAACCGCGACGGCGCCCGTCGTGGCGAACCCCGTAACGACACTCGCGACGAAGGCCGTGGCGGCCGCGGTGGCCGAGGCGGACGCGGTGACGGACGGGGCGCCAAAGGCGGCCGCGGTGAACGCCCAGCGTCTGGCTCGCGCGAGCGCTTCGATGGCGAAGGCAGACCCGCCCCCATGGAGACAGGTGCCAGCCAAGCACAGACGCCGTTCAATGGGTCAAACCAGGACTCACCCAGGACGGAAGCAGGGCAAGAGCGCCCACCTCGCAACGCTGAACGGGGCGGCCGTGGTGGCCGCGGTGGTCGCAACCGCAGCGAGCGAGTCGATGGTGCCGAGGTCGCCAGCCCCGCTGAACGCGATGAACTTCGGCCCGACCTGCGCAATGAGCGGCGTCCCGAGCGTAACCGGCGTCCTGACGAAAACGTCGCCAACATGAGCAGTGACGCCGCCAGCCAGGATCGCACCCGCGCTGACGCCGCCGTCATGGCACAAGGCCATGGGATGGACCTTGACCCTGGCCAGGGCACCAGCGAAGCAGGGGCACGCTCTGACGCCGCGCCAACGCGTGAAAAGCGCTCACGCGACCGTTATGGCCGCGATCGTGCACCGCGTACTGAACGTAGCGAACCAGCGGAGCGCCAGGATCAACCGGAGCGGGACACGCAGTCTGCACCCGAGGCCCTGGAAACAGAGCCGCGCCGTTCCTACTTTACCGCCAGCACCGAAGCGCCAGCGACGTCGGCCGCACCGGTGGCCGTTGCTGCACCCCTGCCCACCGTGTTCGCAGCCCCGCCCGCCGCCTCCCTGACCCGGCCAACTGCCCCAATGGAGCGGCAGGCGACACCTGCCAGCGTGCCCCCTGTCGCTGCAACCCTGTCGCCTGCTGCGGCCCCGGCCGCAGCAGGCATGCCGCGACTTGCGCAGTTTGAGCTGCCACTGGGCGCGTTGGACCAGGTAGCCCAGAGTTCCGGCCTCAATTGGGTCAACTCGAACCCTGAAAAGATTGCCGCGGTTCAGGCGGCCATAGCGGCGGAGCCCAAGCCCATTCACGTGCCCCGTGAACGCCCGGTGGTACTTCAATTGGGAGGCGAACCGCTGGTTTTGGTGGAAACCAAACGCGACTTGCGCGACATGACGCTGCCTTTTGAGAAAAAAGAGCCGCAATAAACCGATCCACTGCCCATCTGGGCAGTCATAAAAAAGGGCACTTCAAGTGCCCTTTTTTTATCCCCCCACCACTCACCGCGACCCAGCCCACTTGCGGGAGATTGAACTTTGCAATATTGACACGAAACCGCCCAAAGGCGGCCAGAGGTCCGAAACGTGTTGCTCATCTCCCGAGCCACCCGCAACAGCACTTCTTCGCCGGTCAGAGGAGCATGAATCTCAACGATCAGCGCCTAGAACCGCTTGAGTTCCAAGTAAATCCCGATCCCGATGGGCGGTCAGCTTGAGACCGTGTTCGATCAAGCTACTCAGAAGCTTTGCAGACTGGTCCCGAATCAAACCAATCACACGCTTGTGGCCACCTTGGCGGCGTTCTTCCAGGCCTGCGTGGCCGCCACAAGGTCACCCCGATGATCAGCCAGTTCGGCCAGCGCGACCCAGGCATTTTTTTCCAGACCCGCGTCCTGCAACCTGGGCAGTGACTGTTGCAACAATTGCTGGGCTTTGCCCCATAACTGCAATCGCATGCAGGCCATACCGGCGAGATACTGCAAGCTGGAATCGGCTGGATTGGCCATTTGCGCCCGCTCAATGCGCGTCAACCAAGCTGCTTCGGGTGCACCGGAGGTCATGGCAAAGCTGCTTTCCAACGCCTGAATGAGGCTGATACGCTGCGCGTCGGTCAAAGCGCCCGACTGCGCCAGCATATGGTCCCAGACCGGCAGCAACCAATGGCGGGCCAGTTCGATGTCGCCGCCCACTTTGATCATCCGGCGACTGGCTTCAATGGCGACCTCGGGCATCAGGCGTTCTGCCTCCTCGAGTTGACGCCACACGGTTTGCAGCTGATCAGGGTCATGGGCAGTCAGCACCAGGTCAAGCGCCAGGCTGCGCAAAATTCCGGGGGCTACCACTTCGGAAAATGCACGATGTTTGGCCAGCAGGCGACCCGTTTCCAGCGCCGGCCAGGTCTGATGCGCCATCCGCGCGGCCTGCAGGCGCAAACGCAAGGCCAGCGTGCGGCGGGAGGCGCCTTGCGGCAGATCGTTCAGCCATTGCAGCGCGCCTTGGGCATCGTGGTCTTCCAGCGCCCAACGGGCCGCCCGCAACTGCACTCCTTCCCGGGTCTCCTGCGCATCGCGCCTTGACGCCTGCTCCAGCGATTGGCGCAAATGATCCTCCCGCGCCACCTTGTCCTGCAGCGACTGGGCGCTCTCAGCGGCCAGCAAATGCGCCAGTGCGCGCAAGCGCGCCGAATAGGCCAGTGTTTCACCACTGCGCGCCATGGCACTTTCCCGCGCCAGCACCACCTCGGCCGCCTTTCGGGCGCGGATAAAACGCCCTGCCATCATGTGCGACAGGGCGTCCAGCAAAGCGACGTGCATGGCGCGCTCCTGGTGCTGGATGCGCCAGCTGCGCGCATGACCCGGCATGGCAAACAAGGCGGCCAGCGCGCGCAAGGCCACATGCAGGACCAAAAAGAACAAGGCCAGCAACAGCACCACCAGATTAAGCGACAGATCAACCCGGTAGGGGGGCCAGAAGACCGTGATCGTGCCCTGGTTATTGCCCGCAAACAAAGCGATGGCGACTGCCACCCCAAACAATCCCAAAAACCACAGGGCGGCCCGCATATTTCTGTCTACCTTCCGGCCGCCGCCGTAGCGAGGGCGGCAAGCGTTTCATCCACACGCGGCAATTCAAGCGCCTTCATCTGGTTCTGAAGATGCTGCAACAAGGCGACTGCAGTTTGCGTTTTGCGTGACGTGGTGTTGAAGTATTTGTCGAGCGTCTGGTGAGCCGCAACCAGATCCGCCCGCGCTGACTCGAGTTGACGCGCCAACAGACCCAGGCGGGCATTGAGCAATTTCAGTTTCAGGTTTTCCCGTAAAAAGAACGACTGTTCCGGCGACAACAGAGCCGCCTCGGGCTGCTCGATACGGCTGAGCCGCACCAGGCTGCGTGCCTCCGTCATCACCACCTGCAAACTACGCTGCCACCAAGTGGGCAAGGTTTCAAGACTCTGGCGCTTGATGGAACCCGTGGCCGACACCGGCGCGACGGCATTGGCCAGTACCAACTCATCGGCCAGACGCACCAATTCATCGAGTTTTATCAACAGGTCGGGCGTGTCGCTCACCACCGCCGACTTGATGCGGTCGATGTCGCGTCGAATCGCGCGTTGCAGGGAAGTGAGTCGAGGTTGGGCGGCTCGGGTGACCCGCTGGTCTGCTGTTTTCAACGCTGCCAGCAAGGGCTCCACACTGCCGGTGAGCTGGGCCTGCTGCTGGGCCAGGCGAATCGCTGATTCAATATCGACCACCAGGTTTTCATCGCGCGAACGCGACAGGCTCTGCATCAGCTCTTCCAGCTGGGAGCGTTGCAGTGTGATCTCACTCAAACGCGCATCATAGACGGCCACCCGTGCCGCCGACTCGCGGGCCAGCTCCAGCGCCATTTTGGCCGTGGAGCGAGCTTCCACCGACTGGGCGCCGGTATCGGCACTCTGGCGTGCCAACTGCTCCTGGATCGATGACAGTTTTTGCCATAAAAATCCACTGAGCAGCAAGGCCAGCAACGCCGTAGCCGCCCCCACCAACCCCAACAGGAGCGGCCAGTGCAGCGTCACCAAAGGCTGGCGCGCGCGGGTTGGCGCCTCTGGCGCGACAGCGACGCCCGGGGGCGGCTCCGCTGCGCCAAGAACAGGCAGGTCGGCGTTG
Source organism: Gammaproteobacteria bacterium (assembly GCA_025359085.1). Classification (GTDB taxonomy): domain Bacteria; phylum Pseudomonadota; class Gammaproteobacteria; order Burkholderiales; family Burkholderiaceae_C; genus Rhodoferax. The sequence goes on along the minus strand of JANYHL010000107.1, from coordinate 68,085 downwards.
ACGTTGGCATCAGAGTTCATTGGCTGGATTCTAAAGTGTTGGAGACCGCACTAAAACCGAGCCAGGCACCAAGCTTGTTGACAGCTCAACAGACCGTTTGCTGCATCAGCTTGAGACAAGCCACCAACTCAGGCAGCGTCGGACGCGACTCCTGCACCCTGCCAAAACCGGCTTGCTGCGCTGCCGCGGCAATTCGGGCATGCGTGGCGACGGCCCGCGCGCCCGCCCAGCTCTGCCCCGGCAGACAAGCGCTCAGGTGGGTGAGCGCTTGCGCGCTGCTGAACAGCCACACCGAACCATCGGTCGCGGCCTGCAGCGCCAACGCGCGCTCCTGGCTACCCCACTCAGGGGCGCCGCGCTGATAGGCCATGACAAACTCCGGCTGACCACCCGCCTGTCTCACTTGGTTGGCGAACCAGTCGCGTCCACCGCCTTGGTCTGCCAGCACGGTGGGGCCCGCGCTGCCCAGCGTATCACCGCCACGCACAATCAGTACCCGGTCGCCCGGCTGCACCTGCGGGCCCACCACCTGCCACAAGGCTTCGGAATCAAATTGACCGGCATCGACTGGCGGCGTATCCAGCTGCGCTGGCGCCACGCCCTGCCGCAACAAGGCGCGGGCGGTGCCAGGGCCGGGCGCCCATACTCTTGTATTAGTAGCAATGGAGCCAATAGATACGGGGGCTAAAGCCAAATTCGATCTAAAAAAATAATCAACGGCGTTGCCACTGACAAACATCACGCCCACATAGTCGCCCAGGTGTTGCCAAGCGCGAACCAGGGCGGCCGGATCGTCCACCGGACCGACCTTGATCAAGGGCAAGGCGACGGCTGACACGCCTTGCGCTGACAAATCAGTTACCCAGCGCTGTGCCTCGCGCTGTGGGCGGGTAACGATGACCTGCATTCAGGCTTGACCCTGCGGCGCATCCGCCACCAGCAGTGTGCCGCCCTGGGCCAGTACACCGGCGCGCAGGTCTGCCGCCACCCGCTCGCCCAAGGCCGTGGCACTGGCGAGATCGGATACCGCCGCGCTGGCGCGCACCTGCACCAAGGCCAGCTTGCCATCGGGGTCGCCCCAGGCCGCGTCGATCGTCAAGGTGTCGCCGGCCAGGGTCGCATAGGCGGCCAGCGGCATGGAACAACTCCCGCCCATGCAACGGCTCACCGCGCGCTCCGCGGAGACCGCCAGCCAGCTGGTGTGATGCGCCAGGGGCGCCAAGGCGTCGATCACATCCTGGCGCTCGCTGCGCACCTCAATGCCCAGCGCGCCCTGCCCGGCCGCTGGCAACATCTCCCTGGGCTCAAAAGTGGCGCGAATACGCTGACCCAGACCGAGCCGCTTCAAGCCGGCGGCGGCCAGCACGATCGCGTCGTACAGCCCGTCATCGAGCTTGCGCAAGCGGGTGTCCAGGTTGCCGCGCAAGGGCTCAATCTTGAGGTCGGGGCGCAGGGCGCGCAGCAGGGCCATGCGGCGCAGGCTGGAAGTACCCACCACGGCACCCTGCGGCAGGCTGGTCAGATTGGCATGGTGATTCGACACAAACGCGTCCCGCGGGTCTTCCCGTTCCATCACACAGGCCAGCGCAAAGCCGTCGGGCAGCTCCATGGGCACGTCTTTGAGGGAATGCACCGCCAGGTCGGCCTGACCGGCTTCCAGCGCGACTTCCAGTTCTTTGACAAACAAACCCTTGCCGCCGACCTTGCTCAAAGTGCGGTCCAGAATCTGGTCACCGAGGGTCGTCATGCCCAGCAGACTGACCTGGTGTCCGCGCTGCGTCAGCAGGGACTGAACATGCTCGGCCTGCCACATGGCGAGGCGGCTTTCACGGGTGGCTATTGTCAAATTGCTCATAAAGTGGTGTGGCAGGACAGAACCTGCTTGTAATCATTAAGGTGCGCAGGATGCTAGCATGACCGCCGCTGCCATCTTGAGCCACTTGCCTTAAACCGCCATGATCACACCTCGAAAAGCCGCGCCCAGCCCGCGCACCCAAGACAACGAACGCCCTCTGGTCGATGACATCCGTCTGTTGGGTCGGATCCTGGGCGACGTCATCCGCGAGCAAGAGGGTGATGCCGCCTTCGAACTGATCGAGCAAATTCGTCAACTGTCAGTGGCGTTTCGGCGTGACACCGACCATGAGGCGAACAAGGCACTGAAGAAGCTGCTCAAGGGGCTCAGCGGCGAGCAGACCGTGAGCGTGACGCGGGCCTTCACCTATTTCAGCCACCTCGCCAACCTGGCGGAAGACCGGCACCACATCCGCCGCCGCGCTGTACACGAGCGTGCTGGCAGCGCGCAGGAGGGCAGCATCGCAGTCGCGCTGGCGCGCCTGAAGTCGGCGGGCATCGCGCCTGACGCCATCGCCACGACGCTGGCCCACAGTTTTGTGTCGCCGGTGCTGACCGCCCACCCGACCGAAGTGCAGCGCAAGAGCATTCTGGACGCCGAGCGCGCCATCGCCCAGTTGTTGACGGTGCGTGACGACATCAAAGTCCATGCTTGCGCCTTGAATATCAAGAACGATGCCTTGACGCCACGCGAACTGCTGGACAACGAAGCACACATGAAAGCCCGCGTACTGCAGCTCTGGCAAACCCGCCTGTTGCGCTCCAGCAAGCTCACCGTGGCCGATGAGGTGGAAAACGCCTTGAGCTATTACGAAAGCACTTTTTTGCGGGAAATCCCCAAGCTTTACGCCGAACTGGAGCGCGAACTCGGCCAACACCCGATACCCAGTTTTTTGCGCATGGGGCAATGGATTGGCGGCGACCGTGACGGCAACCCCAATGTCAATGCGCAAACCCTGAGTCACGCCCTGCGCCGCCAGGCCGACGTGGCGCTGCGCCACTACCTGACCGAGGTGCACTACCTCGGAGCCGAACTGTCGCTGTCGGCGCTGCTGGTGGACTTTCCCAGCGCGATGCAGGCGCTGGCCGACCAGTCGCCTGATAACAACCCGCACCGCCAGGACGAGCCGTACCGGCGCGCGCTGATCGGCATTTACGCCCGGCTGGCGGCCACCCTGAAAGACCTGACGGGCGGCGAGGCGACACGCCATGCCGTGGCGGCGCAGAATGCCTACCCCAGCGCGCAAGAATTTCTGGCCGACCTGCGCACCATCGAAGCCTCGCTGCTGGCGCACCACGGCGAGTCGCTGGCGGCGCAACGCCTGCACCCGCTGATCCGGGCGGTCGAGGTGTTTGGCTTTCATTTGGCGACTGTCGATTTGCGCCAAAGTTCGGACCAGCACGAAGCCGTGTTGGCCGAGCTGCTGTCAGTGGCCCGGCTGCACGCCGCTTACCCACAACTCGATGAAATGGCCAAGCGCCGTCTGCTCCTGGGTCTGCTGAATGATGCGCGGCCATTGCGCGTGATCGGCGCCAGTTATTCGGCCCTGGCGCAAAGCGAACTCGCTATTTTTGAGACCGCCAAAGTCATGCGCACGCTGTTTGGCGCCCAGGCGATTCGCCACTACATCATCAGCCACACCGAAACCGTGAGCGACTTGCTCGAAGTGCTGCTGCTGCAAAAAGAAGTCGGCTTGCTGGAGGGCACGCTCGATGACCGTGCGCACTGCGAGCTGATCGTGGTGCCGCTGTTTGAAACGATTGATGATCTACGCCACGCAGCGTCGATCATGCGCGAGTATTACGCCCTGCCCGGTATCCACGCGCTGGTCAGCCGGGGCCGCCTCGACCAGTACCACGAGCAGGACATCATGCTGGGCTACTCTGACAGCAACAAGGACGGCGGCATTTTCACCAGCAACTGGGAGCTCTACCAGGCCGAGATTGCACTGGTCGAGGTGTTTGACGACATCGCGGCCGCTCACAAAATTTCCAGCGACGCCGGGGCGGCGACTGAGGTCCGGGCGATTCAATTGCGCCTGTTTCATGGTCGCGGGGGCACCGTGGGGCGCGGCGGCGGCCCCAGCTACCAGGCGATTCTGGCGCAACCCCCTGGCACCGTGCGCGGTCAAATCCGGCTGACGGAACAGGGCGAGGTGATCGGCTCCAAGTACGCCAACCCCGAGATTGGCCGGCGCAACCTTGAAACCCTGGTCGCCGCCACGCTCGAGGCGACGCTGCTCAAGCCCACCAAATCGGCCACCCCACCTTTCCTGAAGGCGGCGGCCGAACTGTCGCTCAGCAGCATGGCCGCCTACCGCCAGCTGGTCTATGAAACCCCGGGCTTTACCGACTACTTTTTCAACGCCACGCCGATTCGTGAAATTGCCGAACTCAACATCGGCTCACGCCCCGCATCACGCAAACCATCGCAAAAAATTGAAGACCTGCGCGCCATTCCGTGGGGCTTCAGCTGGGGCCAATGCCGCCTGACCTTGCCGGGCTGGTATGGCTTTGGCGGGGCGGTTGAACTGTTTCTGGCCCAGGGCGTGCAACAAGACCAGCTGGCGCTGCTGCAAAAAATGCACAGGCAATGGCCGTTTTTCACCACCTTGCTCTCCAATATGGACATGGTGATGGCCAAAAGCGACCTGGCGCTGGCCTCGCGTTACGCGGAGCTGGTAACCGACAGCCGACTGCGCAAAAAAATCTTTGGCGTGATTGAAGCCGAGTGGCACCGCACCGCCAACGCGCTGAGCCTGATCACTGGCGAACCGTATCGCCTGGCCCACAACGCGGCCTTGCAGCGTTCCATACGCCACCGCTTTCCCTATATTGATCCCTTGCATCACCTTCAAGTCGAACTGATACGCCGCTACCGCGCCGGGCAGACCGATGAACGCGTGCAACGCGGCATTCACATTTCAATCAACGGCATTGCAGCAGGACTCAGGAACACTGGTTAAACCCTCGCTTGCGCCCCGCACCGCCCTGCTCTCTTGCAGACGAGTTATGGTGAAAAAAATAAGCTAGCCACGCCCCGACTCATTTATAAACAATCAGGCTGTAGCCACCGTCCAATAAGCGTTAGCAGCTATCAAATAAATATCAACTTAATTTAGCCCACCACCAGTTCGCGCACCGCCGCCAATTGCCGGCGCGACACCCACAGTAATTCGTCAATGTTGTTGAGCCGCACCGCCCAGCCGTCGCCTTCTTGCGGGTCGTGGTACTTTTCCAGCGAGCGCACGGCGCGCCGGGCAATCAGGGCGTTGCGGTGGATACGCACAAAGTACGTCTTGTATTTGTCTTCGAGCTCACTCAAGGCGCCTTCCAGCAGGTAGCTCCGGGCCACCGTGCGCACCGTGATGTATTTCAGCTCTGCCTTGAGATACAGCACCGCGGCCAACGACACACGCTCGGTTCGACCCCGGTCTTGAATCACCAAAAACTCTTCAGGCAAATCAGGCTCCAGCCCCCGAGTCTGCTTCGTAATGCGCTCTATTTTTTGTAGCGTAACCTGGAGCCGCTCCAAGCGCACCGGCTTGGTCAGGTAGTCCACCGCTTCGAGCTCGAACGCTTGCACCGCGTGTTCGGCGTAGGCGGTGACGAACACCACAGCCGGTGGCTGGGCCCGCGTGCGCAGCGTCTGTGCCAGCGCCAGACCGTCAGCCCCCGGCATGTGAATATCGATCAAGACCAGATCGACCGGGTGGTGCTGCAGCCAAGCCAGGGCCTGCGCGGCGTTGGCGGCCTCGGCCTCCACCCGGGCCGCAGGCGCCGTGCAATCTCCCAGCAACGTTCGCAGGCGGGCGCGCGCCAGCGCTTCATCGTCCACGATCAACACTTTCAGAGTCATCGCGTTACCTACCCTCGCCTGGCTTCATAGCGGGACCTCGATCCGAACTTGAAACACACCGTTTTTGAGTCCGTACTGAAACTGGCCCTGCACATCGTGCAGCAAGCTGAGCCGGTCACGCACGTTTTTCAGCGCCAGCCCGCTACCCGGCGCGCTATTGCCCACGGGCACGGTGTTGGTCACCTTGATGACAACGGTGGAGCCCCGGCGTTGCGTCGAAATCTTGATTTCTGCCCCCTGCGCGCTGGGCTCGACCCCGTGTTTGACCGCATTTTCAACCAGCGGTTGCAGCAGCAAGGGTGGCAACTTGGCCGCCGCCGCATCCGGGTCCAGCGCCCACTCCACCTGGATGCGCTCGCCAAAGCGCAGCTTTTCAATCGCCAGATAGCGCTGCGCCAGCATGATCTCGTCAGCCAGCGTGACCGCTTTGCCCTGGTCCATCAGCGCATGGCGAAACAGGTCGCTCAGATCTTCCAGCAAGGTCTCGGCCTTGGCCGGTTCGGCGCGCACCAGCGCAATCGCCGTGTTGAGCGTGTTGAACAAAAAATGCGGACGAATGCGCGCCTGCAACTCGCTCAGGCGCGCCGCCGTGGCCGCTGGCGTCTGGCCCTTGGCGCGCAACACCAGCGCCGCCACCAGCGCCGCCGACAACAGGGCTCCGCTGGCCGCACTGGCCAGCCAGGGCGCCGACTCCAGCAGTCCCACCAGCGCCAACACGCCACAGCCGTACAAACCGGCCACGGCGCCCAAGGCAACACCGGCCAGCTGCTGGGCACTGCTGCGCAAGTGGGCAAGTAATTTCTTCAGGCTGCAGGCGGCAATCAGCCAGACCAGCGTAGCGGGCAAGGCGCCACCGGTCAGCAGAGACAGGCGCGTCAGCCAGTCCATGAGCGTGGCAGCCCCAAACATGGCCCCCACCGCCACCACCACTTCCACAAACAGCACGGCACGCAGCATGACACCCACATGGCAGGCATCAAACACCAGCACGGCCGCAGGCTGGGGCGCACGCGCAGGCAACTCTGGGGCAAGTTCCTGGAAGGTCGATAAAATTTGAGAATCTTTCATTGATCAATGAGGTTTCAAGCTCACTCAAGCTTGGGGCTGATTATTGATGATTCTCTGGCGCAAGCCTTACTCGCATGAGCCTATCGCATGTCACACAACCAATTTGATAAAAAATCGCAAGCCTGGTCTGCGCTATTCTCCGAGCCGATGAGCGACCTGGTCAAGCGTTACACCGCCAGTGTATTTTTTGACAAGCGCCTGTGGCAGGCCGACATTGCGGGCAGTCTGGCCCACGCCGACATGCTGGCCGCGCAAAAAATCATCAGCGCCGAAGACCACCAGTCGATTCAAAGCGGCCTGGCCAGCATCACCGCCGAGATCGAATCCGGCGCCTTTGACTGGAAACTTGACCTCGAAGACGTGCACCTCAACATAGAAGCGCGCCTGACGCAGCTGGTGGGCATTGCCGGCAAGCGCCTGCACACCGGCCGCTCGCGCAACGACCAGGTCGCGACCGACGTGCGGCTGTGGTTGCGCGGCGAGATTGACCTGATTGGCGCGCTGCTGACCGACCTGCAAAAGGCGCTGCTGGACGTGGCCGAGAAAAATGTCGACGTGATCCTGCCCGGCTTCACCCACCTGCAGGTGGCGCAGCCGATCAGCTTCGGCCACCACATGCTGGCTTACGTGGAAATGTTCAGCCGCGATGCCGAACGCATGAGCGACGTGCGCCGCCGCACCAACCGGCTGCCGCTGGGCGCCGCCGCCCTGGCCGGCACCAGCTACCCGCTGGACCGCGAACGCGTCGCCAAGACCCTGGGCATGGTCGACGACAAGGGACAGCCCTGTGTCTGCCAGAACTCGCTGGACGCCGTGAGCGACCGCGACTTCGCCATCGAATTCACCGCCGCCGCCGCGCTTTGCATGGTGCACATCAGCCGCATGAGTGAAGAGCTGATTCTGTGGATGAGCCAGAACTTTGGCTTTATCAAAATTGCCGACCGCTTCACCACCGGCAGTTCCATCATGCCGCAGAAGAAAAATCCGGACGTGCCGGAACTCGCGCGCGGCAAGACCGGGCGCGTGGTCGGCCACCTGATGGGCCTGATCACCCTGATGAAGGGCCAGCCGCTGGCCTACAACAAGGACAACCAGGAAGACAAAGAACCCTTGTTTGACACCGTGGACACCTTGAAGGACACGCTGCGCATCTTTGCCGAGATGGTGGGTGGCCAGCTCAACCCAGCCACCGGCGTCAAAGAAGGCGGCATCAGCGTCAACCCGGAGGCGATGGAGCGCGCCGCCCTGCGCGGCTATGCCACCGCCACCGATTTGGCCGACTATCTGGTTAAAAAGGGGCTGGCGTTTCGCGATGCGCATGAGACCGTCGCGCACGCGGTGAAAGCCGCTATCTCGCACCAGGTGGATTTATCGGAGTTGCCGCTCGCAGTGCTGCAGCAGTTCAGCCCGAGTATTGAGAAGGATGTGTACGAGGTGCTGAATCTGCGCGGCTCGCTCAATGCGCGCGACATTCTGGGCGGCACGGCGCCGAATCAGGTGCGGGCGCAGATTGGGCGGCATCGTCAGCGGCTCGGCTGAGGGCCATGACAAGCTACGTTGCCCTGTTGCGTGGCATCAATGTGTCAGGCCAGAACGCCCTGCGCATGGCTGAGCTGCGCGACAGCCTTGCACGCTTGGGCTTGCGCGACGTGCAAACCTATCTGCAAAGCGGCAATATCATTTTCCGGACCGACTCATCCGATAAGGGCAGGCTCGGCGCAAAGATCAGGAGCAGGATCACGCAGGATTTCGGGCATGAGGTTCCCGTTCTGGTGCTGTCAACCCATGAGCTGACGCGCATTGTCAACTCGAATCCTTTGGGGCCGAAGACGGGCGGTGAAGACACGCTGTTTCACTGCACCTTCCTCTTCCAGCCTGTTACTCAGGACGCCTTCCAGGCGCTCCCGCTTCCCGCCGCCGCGGGCGAGCGCGCCGTTCTGTTGGGCAGCGCAGTTCTGCTGCACTGCCCGCACGGCTACGGCAAGACAAAATTGAACAATAGCTATTTTGAACGAGCCCTCAAAGTCCCCGCCACCACAAGAAACTGGCGCACCGTTCTTGCGTTGCAGGCGCTTTGTACACCGCCCTGATCCAAGCACAGAGGTAGGAAACAAGGGTCGGAGTCCAACTCAATCACTTGTGGCTACCACCGCCGCCGTTGCCGCCACCGTTACCGCCACCGTTACCGCCACCGTTGCTGGCGCTTGCACCATGCTCGCTTTTAGCTCCTTTGGCCTGTGCCTCGCCGGACTTGTCTGCTTTTGCGACGTGCTTGGCATTCATTTCCGCATCATGCGTTTTATCCGATTTGGAAGCGCTCATGACGGCACCCAGCTTGAGGCCCATGCTGTGCGCAATTTGCCCCCAACCCAGCCCGGCCTGACGTTGCGCCAGCACACCCGCCATCGTCACGGAGCCGCTCGCGGTGGTGATCATTCCACCGTTCAAGGTTGCTGCCAGCTGGGCGGGTGTTGGCTGGGGAATACCTTGCTTCGCCAGATCGGCTTTGGCCAGGGACAAGGCAATATTGATGTTGCCATAACCAAGCTTGCCGGTGGCGGGGGTGAACGTCGCTGAAGGCGGCACCGGCTGGCTGCTGTCAGGACGGGCTGCCAGTGTGATGGAAGTGCCACTGCGCAGACCGCTTACCAGGGACTCAGCGTTTGCGGGTGACCCCGCCAACACGCCGTATTGCGCGCTCAGCTTGCCCGCTGCGGTACCTGAGCTGGCGGTCGCGCTGAGGCCGGTCGAGCCCGCCTGCAAGGTCTGGGAAAAGGCGGACGGACCGAACAGGCTGATGGCACTGGTCGCAATAAACGCGATAACCCATTGTTTGATCAACATATAAGCACTTTCTTTTTGATGTGAAGCGAAAATCCGCCACCGTTTCATTCTAGGGACCCTGCAGGGCCCGGCCTGCCATTCGACAAACCGTTGCACTTACGAACATTCCGCGACAAAGCGCGGCCCTGGCGCGCGTCGATCGTGGCGGCGGGGTCGGGCGATAGGCAATGCAAAATAGGTCCGTCTTTATATACGCGGGGATGAAACAGATCAAGTTCGTGGATTTGTTGGACCCTCTCAGCGCAACCATAGCGCACCCCGCGCGGGTGGCAGGCTAAGCGATGGCCTGAATCAATGCCGTCAAATGGCGAACTCGTCCAGCTCGCCCGTGCGGATGCGCACGACGCGCTCGACAGCCGTGATAAATATCTTGCCATCGCCGATCTTGCCCGTGTGAGCGGCCTTGACAATGGCATCCACACAACGCTCCACATCAACCGTCTTGACCACCACCTCCACCTTGACCTTGGGCAGGAAGTCGACGACATACTCGGCGCCCCGATAGAGCTCGGTGTGGCCCTTCTGGCGGCCAAAACCCTTGACCTCGGTCACGGTGAGTCCGGTCACACCACATTCAGCCAGTGCCTCGCGCACTTCTTCGAGCTTGAACGGTTTGACGATGGCGGTGATCTGTTTCATGGTGTTCCTTAGGTGATGGGAGCGTTCAGGCGCGAAATTTATTGGTAATAGGATAACGCCAATCCTTGCCAAAACTGCGATGCGTGACGCGAATCCCCACCGGCGCCTGGCGACGCTTGTACTCGTTGATCTTGATCAGGCGCGTGACCCGCTCGACGTCAGCCCGGGCAAAGCCCGCCGCCACGATGTCTTCGATGCTCTCATCGTTCTCCATATAGCGCTCCAGAATCGCATCCAGCACTTCATAGGCGGGCAGACTGTCCTGGTCTGTTTGGTCCGGGCGCAACTCGGCGCTCGGTGGCCGGGTGATGATGCGCTTAGGGATCGGCGCCTGGCCCGTGCCATAGGGGTCGTGCTCGTTGCGCCAGCGCGCTAATCTAAACACCGTGGTTTTGGCCAAGTCTTTGATCACGGCAAAGCCACCGGCCATGTCACCATAAAGTGTGCAATAGCCGGTGGCCAACTCCGACTTGTTGCCGGTGGTCAGCACGATGCTGCCGAACTTGTTGGAGAGCGCCATCAGCAGCGTGCCACGAATGCGGGCTTGAATGTTCTCCTCGGTGGTGTCCTCCGCCAGGCCCTGAAACTCTTGCGCCAATGAGGCCTTGAAGGCAACAAACTCGGGCACGATGGAAATCTCGTCATAGCGCACGCCGAGGCGTGCGGCCATCTCACGCGCATCGATCCAGCTGATATCCGCCGTGTAGGGCGAGGGCATCATGACCGTGCGCACCCGGTCTTTGCCCAGCGCGTCCACCGCCAGCGCCAGCACCAGCGCTGAATCAATGCCACCGGAGAGACCCAAAATGACACTGGGGAAACCGTTTTTGCCGATGTAGTCGCGCAGCCCCAGCACCAGCGCGTCCCATAGGTCGGCATCCAGGCTGCGTTCTGGCGCTACTTTTGCTTCTAAATAAATAGCATCCTGCGTACGACTGGCTTGGACTACAAGGCTATTTTCTATAAAACTCGGGGCGCGCGCGGCAACCGAGCCATCGGCATTCAGCGCAAACGAGCGACCCTCGAACACCACTTCATCCTGGCCGCCCACCAAGTGGGCGTAAACCAGCGGCAAGCGGCAAGCCTGCACCCGTTCCCGCATCATCTGCTCACGCTCATCACCCTTGCCGATGTGAAAAGGCGAGGCGTTGATGACGACCAGCAACTCCGCACCCGCCGCCTGGGTCTCGCGTGCGGGCGCTGGATACCAGGCATCCTCACAGATCAGCAGGCCGACCTTGAGCTTGCGGCCTGCTTCATCGGCTTCGCCTGCCTCAAACACGCATACCGCGTGCCCTGGCGTGAAGTAACGGCGTTCGTCAAACACCTGGTAGTTGGGCAATTCGCGCTTGCCATAGGTGGCGATCACCGCGCCCTCGCACAGCACACTGGCCGCGTTGTGCCGGCCGGGCACCGCCACCGAGCGGGTTCGACGGTCGCCCCCGGTTGGATGCCCCACCACCACGGTCATGCCCTTTAAACCAGCCAGTTCACGGGCCACTGTTTTCACGGCATCCTCACAGGCCGCAATGAAGGCGGGGCGCAGAAACAGATCTTCCGCCGCGTAGCCACAAATGGAAAGCTCCGGCGTCAGCAGCAATCGCGCGCCGTCAGCATAGGCCGCGTGCGCCGCATCAATGATTTTTTGCGCGTTGGCGGCCATGTCACCGACCACAAAATTGAGTTGGGCGACGCAAAGCTTGAGTGTCATAGGGCGGTCAATAAATAACGGTCAATCACGAATCTGGCAATTATCCTTAATATCCGGGCAGTGCAAGCCAAAAAATCCCGCGCCAACTTCAAAGCCGCCATGGGCTATCCGAGCCTGCCTCTGGAGGCATTTAACCTGATTGGACGCCTGGTTTAGCACTCTACCGAAGAGAGTGCTAACATTATGGATACGACAAAAAGGAGTGATGGCATGTCTTATCAATCTAATGTTTCAGGTGCTGCACTGACCGTGGTCAACCCGTGGTCGATGGTGCCCGCACTGGGTAATCTTGACGCTTATATTTCTGCGGCCAATCGCCTGCCCATGCTCACCCTGGAAGAAGAGCAGGAGTTTTCGCGCAAGTTCAGACAAGACAATGATCTGGATGCGGCCGGCAAAATGGTGTTGTCGCACTTGCGGCTGGTGGTGTCGGTGGCACGCCAGTACCTGGGTTATGGCCTGCCGCATGGCGACCTGATTCAGGAAGGCAATGTGGGCTTGATGAAGGCGGTCAAACGCTTCGACCCCGACCACGGCGTGCGGCTGGTGAGCTACGCGCTGCACTGGATCAAGGCCGAGATTCACGAGTACATCCTGAAAAACTGGCGCATGGTCAAGATGGCCACCACCAAAGCGCAGCGCAAGCTATTTTTTAACCTGCGCTCCATGAAGCAGCGTTACAAGTCAGAGGACGCAGCCGCCGATCTCGGCACCCACCGCGACAGCCTGAATGAAGATCAAATCGACGCCATGGCGCTGGCGCTCAGGGTCAAGCGCGAAGAGGTGATCGAGATGGAAACCCGGCTCTCGGGCGGTGATGTGCTGCTCGACCCCAGCCCCTCGGACGACGGTGAGGACGCGTTTGGCCCGATTGCCTACCTGACAGATACCCGGCACGAACCCACTGAAATGATCGAGGCGCACCAGCGTGACCTGCTGGCCAGCGACGGCATTGCGACCGCGCTGGAAGCGCTGGACGAGCGCAGTCGGCGCATCGTCGAAGAGCGCTGGCTCAAGGTCAACGACGACAACTCAGGCGGCATGACGCTGCACGAACTCGCGGCGGTCTATGGCGTCAGTGCCGAGCGCATTCGGCAAATTGAGGTGGCGGCGATGAAGAAAATGAAAAAGACCTTGGCCGAATACGCCTGATCCCAGCTCAGCGCCGAACAAAGCCCCTGTCGGTCTCGCCCGCAGGGGCTTTTGCATTTAGAGCGGTGTCACGCCGCTGGCTCGACGGGTTCCTGAAACCGAATGCTGGCGGGTGTTTTCAGGGTTTGATGAATGACGGTTGAAGACACATAGCTGACTTCCACTGGAACCGCATGAAACCCGGTGGGAAGTCGAAAGCTGACCTTGGATTTCGCCGGAACCGGCCGTTCGGCACCGGTGCCAGAAACGCGGAAGCAGTCAGACAAGGACGATGATCAATTTTTCCGGTTGGCCGTCAGCAGCGCAGCGTGAGCCGACATAGGGTTGGCCAAAATGTTCGCTCCGTACCCGACATTCACCCCAGTAGCCTGACCGTCAGCAATGTGGCGTCGATTTCGAGGATCGCTGCACCCGCCAACGACCAACAGCGGGTATTCGGGGTTGCTGATCCATAACGGCCATTCGCCGAACCGAAGTCTCCATTGCGGTCGTTCAGCCCGAGAAATCAGGCACTGCCAGTGGCCGACTCTTGAGCATCGAAAGCGGGTATTCTGTGATTTCCAGCGATCAGCAAGTTTCAGCCAATGGACATTGCCCATCAACATACAAATGCGGTACATTTGGCAAACTGACAAGCCACCACTACCTAGGGTTTACATGAGCAGCGTTAAAAGACATATAGAAGAGGAAGAATCCAAACGCCAAGTGGCCGTTGGACTGCTTCTTGAAGTCGGGATACTCGAAAATTGCGAAAGACACGAGGAAATAGTATTCCAAAGCGGTGCGGGCGACATCGAGGATGCGTACAAGTTGGCAAACACGAAATGGGCGGACCACAGCGGTATTTTTACGGATCGACGCGAGATGACCGACCTCATCCTTGCTGAGTCCGAAAACGGCGATTACGCGAATGACGGCTGCGAAATTTGTCGTGAACAACGGACCAAGGACTGAGTCAGTTTCGGTTTGGCTACCACTGTGGATTCCAACAAGTACGTCGCTCTATCTAAAATCCACTTTCTGCAATTGCTTGAAGGCGCGGGGTTGGCTGGTAGTCGCCATTAACTGACTGTCGATAAGTCCATGCTGTCGAAATCATCCGATGACCGCTCTGGGCCAGTTCTTGACGGTGGCGGCTGTCCAGAACAGTCTTCCAGGCCAATACCGGCTTAGTCTGTTTGCAGACATTGCTGAACGATAGACTAGCGATTGAGACACTCATTCCTGACCCGATGCTTTGTGGATCAAGTCTTTGTGATCGGTCATTCTTTCAAACTACCTGATGCAATTTGATCCTGTGCCTCCGCAAGAGTCACAATGGAAAAGGCCCACTGCCATGATGTGTAGACGAAATCAGGACCACCCTCCCGACTTGTGATTTGGGCTTTCACAATGAACACTGTTCCAACTGGGTGCTGCGAACGCATTTTAGAAGAACACTCAACGTGCATGGATGTTGAGATGCCCTGTCCCGCCAGCGGTCGTGCTCGGACTGTCTTGGAAGACGACTCGCCACTGCTGTGATACGTCTGAATTGCGACTTTCCGGTATTGCGTCATGCCTACTTCTTTCTTTCATGAATGAGTGTGCCGTGTGTATCTCGTGGTTGACGACAGTCGCTATTGGGCCCGAGCGCTGAGCACCTGGAAACACAAGGAGCCGATACGCTCAGGACCATCGAGTGTTTCCCAGCTCAGCACGGCCTTACCGCCGGGTTGAATGTTTACGGTGGAGCGATCCGACAGTTGCATGGAGGGCGCGCATTCGATCTTCGTAGCTGAAATTACCCACCCGACTCCAATTTGGGTAATGGTTGAGTCCGAGCCATTCTGAATAGTTGCCGTCACTTGCTTCCTTCCGCAGTAGTTAGGTGATTGGCACGTCACAACGGCAGATATCACTTTTACCAACTGAAGCGCCTTGTTCCCCTTCTCAATTGAATCAGCATAGGACTGAGACTGTGCTTGCTTTGCCGCCTCTTTTTGGGTGATTTGCTTTTGCCGCTCACCTTCAATCCATTTCCATTCGTCTGAACTCGGCTTCGGACCCTTCACTTCATAATTTGTCTGGCTTTGCAGGTCGTAATAGACGAATGTTCCGTCCGGCTGTCGACGGGCTGGGAAGTCGATGGAGCACTGATTGACGAGAATCCGCAAACCGTCGTTGCCGTGGGAATCCTTGGCGGCTTGGGCGGCGCAATCCTCGTAATTCGTTGGACTAAAAAGATTACACCCACCCAGCACAACTGCAACGGTGGCGAGTACAGCCAATTGGAATATTCGAATCACAGAAACCTCCCTTGCGTGGCATTCACTTATTCAGCCGTCCAGGCTGAGCAAAAAAACTGTCACCGTGGCTAGCACCGAGAATGAATACGCATCTCTCGATGGGTTCATCCTGAATCTTCTCAATCCAGAACTGCTCGCGGATGGGCCAAAACTCTTCTCCTTTGAATCAAGTTTTTCAAAGAAATTTCCGTCATTTTCAATCCCTCAAACCCTGTCGCCTATCCTGGCGAAATTTGGTCAACGTCGGGTTCGTTTTCTCGACGTTTCATGTCACCCGACTATAGCCCAGCGGACCACGTCCCCGAATGTTTGCTCCCGCTCCGCTGCCGACCGACACAGCCGAAAACTGATCGTCACCCTCGAATTACCGGTTCCGAGTTTTGGGACCTGGGAAATGGCGAAATTGGACCCGCGACGGCAATGACCGGTTAGGGGAAATCGGCTCAACTCCACGCTTCGCCCCGACCGTCCGGTTACGCTGCCCACCCGCCCTTCGCCAGCACCAAATCTTGCTGCGCTAACCAATGACGTCGCGGCGCAGAGTTTGGGGCGTGGGTCCCCGCCGATTTCTGGGCATTTGACAGTATGAGGCGGGGGTCCATGTCCCAAGCTCTGCGACCACAAGCAGCACCAGGAACCCATTGAACTGCGATCCAACTTCTGGACCAACAGCGCCGTACGGCCCTTCAAGAGTCCACCCTACCGGGCTTCACTGCAACAGGAGTTTGATGTCCGCCGCCAGCAGCGCGGCACCGTTGCCGTAACGGGTAAACAGGCGCAATTTGCCCTGTGTGTCGTAGACGTAGCTGCCCGCCGAATGATCCATGGAGTAGCTGGTGGGCGTGGGGCCATCGACCTTTTTGTAGTACAGCTTGTAGTCCTTGGCCAGCACCGACAGCTTTTCCGGGGTGGTGTAGAGCGCCAGAAAGGTCGGATCAAAAGCTTCCATATAGCCTTTGAGTACTTCGGGGGTGTCACGCGCCGGATCGACCGTGACGAACAAACCCTGCACGCGTTCGCCATCCTTGCCGAGCAGCCTTTTTGCCTCGGCCAGTTCAGCCATCGAGGTGGGGCAGACATCCGGGCACTGCACATAGCCAAAGAACAGCACCACCACCTTGCCCGCAAAGTCTTTCAGAGTCCTGGGCTGGCCGTTGTAGTCGGTCAGGGCAAAGTCTTTGGCGTAATCAGCGCCGGTGAGGTCAATCGCCGAAAAACTCGGCGACTTCTCGGAGCAAGCAGAAAAAATGGCTGCGGCCCCCGTCAACAGGGCGTAAGCAGCTATTAATTTAAGAGTATTTCGTTTATTCATGGATGTCAAAGCAGATAATGATCCAGCAGCAAGGCGGCAAACAGCAGGCTCAGGTGGATCAACGAAAAGCGAAAGGTCTTGCGCGCCAGCAAGTCCGAGTAATCGCGCCAGAGATAGAAGGCATACAGACAAAAACCAAAATTCAAGACGACAGCGGCAATCAGGTACAGCCAGGAACTCATGCCGTAGATATACGGCATCAAACAAGCGGCAAACAAGATGAACGTGTAGAGCAGCACCATCAAACGGGTGAACTCATTGCCGTGCGTCACCGGCAGCATCGGCAGGCCTGACTTGCGGTAGTCTTCCACCCGGTACAAGGCGAGTGCCCAGAAATGCGGCGGTGTCCACAGAAAAATAATCAGAAACAAAATCAAGGCTTCGGGCCCGACGTCGCCCGCCATGGCGACCCAGCCCAGCACCGGCGGCATGGCGCCCGAGGCGCCGCCAATCACGATGTTTTGCGGCGTCAGCGGCTTCAAGATCACCGTGTACACCACCGCGTAGCCGATAAAAGTGGCAAAGGTCAGCCACATGGTCAGCGGGTTGACCCCAAAATACAGCAGCGCAGAGCCCGCGCCGCACAGCACGGCCGAAAACAGCAAGGTCTGCCAATCGGCCAGCTCGCCCCGGGCGGTCGGCCGCCAGGCGGTGCGTTTCATCTTGGCGTCTATGCTTTTTTCAACAATGCAGTTGAATGCCGCCGCCGCGCCCGCCACCAGCCAGATCCCCAGGCAAGCGACCACTGCCCGCTGAAGCTCAGCCCAGGTCGGCAGGCCCGGCACCGCCAGCACCATGCCGATCAGGGCACAAAATACAATCAACTGGATTACGCGCGGCTTGGTCAGGACATAAAACTGCCTGATAACCGAGACCTCAACACTCCCCACATGAACGCTCATGCGGTCTGTCTCAATGTCTGGAAATTGGCAACGACCGGCGCCTTGGCGCTGCTGCCCGTGCGGCTCGCCGCCGCGGTCCAGGTCAGGACGAGCACCAACGCCCCCGCACCGCCGGTATGCAAAACAGCGGCCAACAAGGGCCAGTCCAGCACCACATTACTCAGGCCGGTCGCCAATTGCAGCCCGCTCAATGCAGCGATCCAGCGCGACGGGTTGCGCAGCGCGAGCACGCGGTTCAGCCGCCATGCCAATACACCGAGCAGCGCCAACACCAGAAACGCCAACAAGCGGTGAACATAGTGAATGGCGGTCAATGCCGCAAAGCTGATGTAGTCACCAGCCGCTGTGAAACCGAGCGGGCGCCAGAGTTCAAAGCCCGCCGGGAAGTCCATCAGCGGCCACCAGTTGCTCTGGCATTTGGGGAAATCGGTGCAGGCCAGCACGGCGTAATTGGCACTGACCCACCCCCCCAGCGCAATTTGCAGCACCAGCATTGCAAAAGACAGCCCCAGCAGCCAGCGCAAACCCGGGGCCAGGGTCACCAGCTCAACTTTTCCTTCCAACTGCGCAAACTGCACCACCTGCACGCACAACAGGGCCAACAGAACCAAGCCACCGAACAAATGTAAGGTCACGATGGCCGGAAAGAGCTTCATCGTCACAGTCAGCGCGCCAAAAGCACCCTGAATGCAGACCCAGAGCAGGGTCAAAGTGGGCCACCACGGATTGATAGGCTGCACCTGCATGTTGCGCCCGCCCGCGCTGCGGCCCAGCCAGGCCACGGCGGTCAGTACCACGATCAACACACCGACACTGGTGGCCAGATAACGGTGAATCATTTCTACCCAGGCTTTGCCAGCGGTCACCGGGCCCGTGGGCATGGCGCTTTGGGCGGCCGCAATCGCAGCATGGGCTCCCACCGGGCTGGCGTTGCCGTAGCACCCGGGCCAGTCCGGGCAGCCCAGGCCGGAGTCGGTCAAGCGGGTAAAGGCGCCAAACATGACCAGATCAAAAGTGAGGAATAAGGTCAGTAGCGTCAAGGCATGAATCCGACCCACGGGAGAAGCGCGTCGATGCCGAAACCACACCCAGGTTATCGGGGCCAACGCCAGCACGGCGCCGAAGAACATCATGCGCATCAGTGGCGACAGGTCGTAAAGGGCCTGCACCGTCAGGGTCGTGCTACCTGCCATTTTTTACCCCCAGCTCAGTCACCGCCACGCGCCCCGCCTGATCCCATGAGCTGGAAGCGCGCAACAGCCGTTCCAGGTCCCGCTTGACCTTGCCCACGTTGGCCAGGTCCAGATTGGCGGGAAACCGCATCATCCAGTTGCCCATCGGGTCAACCAAGTACAAATGCGCCGCCAGCTGATGGCCGCTGGCCGGTGCCAGCCAGTTGGAGAGTGCTTGCCCATCGACGCGCAGCACCGTGGCCTCCTTCAAAGCGGGCAGCAGTTGGGCGGGCACGGGGGCAGCGTCGGGGATCAACCAGACCCAGTCGACCCGGTCTTTGTCTTTGCCCAGGCCCTCGCGCAACTGGCGTTGCAGGTACAAATGGCGGCTACAAACGTCATCGCAAGCACCATTGGCCACGCTCAGCAACAACCATTGCCCTTTCAGCGCCGTGAGACTGCTTGTTTGCCCGCTCAGGCTGACCGCGGTCTGTTCCGGCAAGGGACGCTGCGGGTCAATCAACTCACCGAAATTACGCCGTCCTTCCGGCCTGACAACGTAGAAAGCGAAATACGAGGCCAGCACCGGTGTGGCACAAACCAGCAATACGGCCAACATCTTCCAGCGCCCGGCGCCAGTGCGCCGGACTTCGGCATCCATCGCACGCGCCGGTGACGGCAGGGTGTGAACCGTCAAACCCAGTGGTTGATCACCGGGACCCGTGGCCCATCGCTGAGCGGCTTCAGGCACGGCGCGAGAAAATGAATCGTCTAACAATTTGGAACCAGACATAAAGAATCGCAATCAGGCTGCTCAATGCAAACCATTGGAAAGCATAACCGTAATGTTTTTCCACGCCGACTGCAGGCTGGGGCCAGTCACGCAACAAACCGTCGTCGGCGGCGCCCGTTTGCTGAACCGACACCGGCAGCAGCGCCAAGCCGGTCTCGGCAGCAAAATGCGCCAGGTCGATATTTTGCCGGATGAGCCCGGTATCCGTGCCGCTCAACTCGTATAACTTGGCCGGGGGCGGGGCAATGCGGCCCATGATCTCGCGCACACCGGTTGGGGTTTCAATCTTGGGCAAACGGCTGCGGTCCATGAAGTCGCGCGCCACCCAACCGCGCTGAACCAGCACCACGCAAGCGCTGTCCTGCAAGCGCATCGGCGTCACCACATACAAGCCTGATCGGCCATTCATGAGGCGGTTGTCCAGAAACACCGTGCGCTCCGCTACCCACTGGCCGCGCAGTGCGACGCCACGATGCAGCTCAAGCGCAGGATCAGCACGCGCCGCCAGCGATCGGCCGTCCAGGATTGACATGGCCGACTGGGTATCCATGCTGGCTTGCATGGCGACTTTTTGCGCGGCCCGCGCCAATTGCCACCGCCCAAGCGCCAGCGTGCCAGCAACAGACAACAAGGCCAGTGCCGTGATCAGCCAGAACCTCCAGCCTGCGTTCACGGGATAATCCAGTGCATGAAATACTTCGTCATTCTTGCTTTTGTCGCCATCGTCCTCAACCTGGGAGCGGCCCTGTTTTTCATGATGAAAGGCGATTCAGAAGGAAAATCCAGAAGCCAAAAAATGGCTCTGGCGCTGGCCTTGCGGGTGGGGTTGTCGATTACGCTTTTTATCGCCATCCTGCTGGCCTGGCAATTGGGTTGGATCCAGCCGAGCGGCATTTCTGCCGGACAGTGAGCAGGTCCAGCGCCAGCGCAATCAAAAAGGCACCGCACGGTGCCTTTTTTCAGCCGCACGGTAGCTTACAACCAATAAACCAGCGTGTAGAGACCGAGCCACACCACGTCGACAAAGTGCCAGTACCAGGCCGCGCCTTCAAAACCAAAATGCCGCTCTGCCGTGAAGTGACCTCGTTGCAGGCGCAGCGTCATGAACAGCAGCATCAACATGCCCACAAACACATGGAAACCATGAAAACCGGTCAACATGAAAAACGTGGACCCGTACACGCCTGAAGTCAGCTTCAGGTTGAGTTCGTGGTACGCATGGTAGTACTCATAACCTTGCACCACCAGGAACACGATACCCAGCAAAACCGTGAGCCACATGAAGGCAACCGCCTTGCTGCGGTGGGCAGCGATCAAGGCATGGTGGGCAATGGTCAGCGTCACACCCGAGCTCAGCAAGATCGCGGTATTGATGGTGGGCAACCAAAAGGGTGTCATGGTCTGGAACGGCTCCACAATGCCCGCTGGCGAGCCGGTCACACCCGCGGCCAAACTCGGCCACAGGGCTTTGAAATCCGGCCACAGCAAACTATTCTCGAGCCCCCCCAAGGCGGGTAGGGAATGGGCGCGCACCCACCACAAGGCAGTGAAAAACGCCCCGAAAAACATCACTTCGGAGAAGATGAACCAGCTCATGGCCCAGCGGTAAGACAGGTCAATCTTGTGCCCATACTGGCCCCCTTCGCTCTCCCCCACCGACTCGCTGAACCACTGGTACAGCACGCCGGCAAACCACAGCAAGCCGAAATAGAACGAGTATTTGCCCCACTCAGCCCCGTTGATCCACTGACTGGCGCCCAGCAGGACAAAAAACAGGCCGACCGCCGCAAAAAAGGGGTGCCGCGATGGGCCGGGCACAAAATAGTGCGGGCTTGTCGCCTCGATTGTTGAACTCATATCAGCTCCATTCTTCCAGTTTTATTTAATTTTTGGCGGTGCCCGCTTGCGCCCTACTTGGCAACCACCCAGTTCACCAGCACGATCAAAGCAAGGACAAAAATGATGATCGTCGCCACGCCCACCACGATGATGTGAATCGGATTGACTTGCGCCGCGTCTTTCTCCAACTCGCTATTTTTTCTGATTCCCAGCAGCGACCAGGCGACCGTTTTGATGGTACGAAAAAACGACCCGGGCGCGGACTGTTTTGCCCCAGGTTCCATGCCGCTCACGACCCGGCTCTGATGCCGACATGAGCGGTCGAATCAGCCAAAGGAGCCGCCGGTGTTTTACCCCCCACCTCAAAAAAGGTATAGGACAGCGTAATGGTCTTCACGTCTTTGGACAACTTGGGATCGATCACAAACACCACCGGCCAAACTTTCTTTTCACCCGGCTCCAAGGTGTGCTGCTTGAAGCAAAAACACTCCAGTTTGTTGAAATGGGTGCTGGCCTGCACCGGGGCGTAGCTTGGAATGGCTTGCGCCGACATCCGCCTGTTTTGCACATTCTGAAACTCATACATCACCGTGGCCATTTCACCCGGGTGCACCTGCAGCGAACGCTGCGCCGGCTTGAACTCCCAAGGGCCGCGTGCATTGGCATCGAACTCCACCGTGATGGTTCGGCTGGTGTCAACCTGGGTGTTGGCGGGCAATGTCGCTTTGGCACCCGGAATGTCGCGCTCACCGAGTGCCAGGATATTGATGCCCGTGGCCTCGCAAACTGCCTTGTAAATGGGCACCAGCGCGTAACCGAATGCGAACATGCCCACTGCCACAACCAACAGTTTGCCGACCATTTTGGTATTTTCACGCCGCAGAGTCATGCTCTATTTGCCCAACAAGATCATCTTGACCATGAAACCAACAAAGACCGCCACCGCCACCGAGGCCAGGATCAGGCCCGTCTTCAAGTTGGCTCTTTTTTGCTCGGGAGTCATCGTGTTTCCAATTTTCATAGACTAAGCAATGACCCGGGTGGCCGTGGCATCCAGCTTCGACGGCGTCTCGAAAGTGTGGAAAGGTGCCGGCGAAGGCACTTCCCACTCCAGACCTTCCGCGCCTTCCCAAGGCCTCTGGGGTGCTTTCTGGCCCTTGCCCATCATGGTGGGAATCACAATGAAGAGCAAGAAGAAGACTTGGGCAAAGCCAAAAAAGAACGCACCCACCGAGGCCAAGGCATTGAAATCGGCAAATTGCATCGGGTAGTCGGCGTAGCGACGCGGCATACCCGCAAGGCCCAGGAAGTGCATCGGAAAGAAAGTGACGTTGAAGGCAATCAGCGACCACCAGAAGTGAATCTTGCCGCGTGTTTCGTTGTACATAACACCGGTCCACTTCGGTGACCAGTAATAATAGCCAGCAAACATGGCAAACAAGGAACCCGCCACCAGCACGTAGTGAAAATGGGCCACCACGTAATAAGTGTCTTGCACCTGAATATCAATCGGCGCCATGGCCAGAATCAGGCCGGTAAAACCACCCATGGTGAACACGAAGATAAAGCCCACCGCAAACAGCATGGGGGTCTCAAAGGTCATGGAACCCCGCCACATCGTGGCCACCCAGTTGAAAATCTTCACCGCCGTCGGCACCGCGACCAGCATGGTCGCGTACATGAAAAACAACTGGCCGGTCACCGGCATGCCGGTGGAGAACATGTGGTGTCCCCACACAATGAACGAGAGGATAGCGATGGATGAAGTGGCATACACCATGGACGCGTAGCCAAACAGCTTCTTGCGTGCAAACGCCGGCACGATCTGACTGATGATGCCAAACGCCGGCAAGATCATGATGTAGACCTCCGGGTGACCGAAAAACCAGAAAATGTGTTGGTACATCACCGGGTCACCGCCACCGGCCGGATTGAAAAAGCTGGTACCAAAATGGCGGTCCGTCAAGGTCATGGTGATGGCCCCGGCCAGCACCGGCATCACCGCGATCAGCAAATACGCGGTAATCAACCAGGTCCAGGAAAACATCGGCATCTTCATCAAGGTCATACCGGGTGCGCGCATGTTCAGGATGGTCACGATGATGTTGATGGAGCCCATGATGGAGCTCGCACCCAACAGATGCATGGCAAAGATACCGGCGTCCATGCTCGGACCCATTTGCAATGTCAACGGTGCATACAGCGTCCAGCCGGCGGCTGGCGCACCGCCCGGCATAAAGAACGACCCCACCAGCATCAGCGCCGCCGGAATCATCAACCAGAAGCTGAAATTGTTCATGCGGGCGAAAGCCATGTCCGAGGCGCCAATTTGCAGCGGAATCATCCAGTTGGCGAAACCGACAAAGCCCGGCATGATGGCGCCAAACACCATGATGATGCCGTGCATGGTGGTGAGCTGATTGAACAACTCAGGATTTACCAATTGCAGGCCGGGCTGAAACAACTCAGCTCGAATCAGCAAGGCCAGCACGCCGCCGATCATCAGCATCGTCAGGCTGAACATCATGTACAAAGTACCAATGTCTTTGTGGTTGGTCGCGTAAACCCACCGACGCCAACCGGCGGGTGCGTGGTTGTGGTGATCGTGCTCGACGTGATCGTGGCGGTCTAGAACGGCGCTCATGCTGATTTCCTTCTCTGTACTTTTACTTGAGTGGCGCCGTTTACTTGCGTGCGGCCGTCACATCAGACGGCTGCACCAGCTGGCCGGTCTTATTGGACCAGTTGTTCTTGGTGTAGGTGATGACCGCAGCGATCTCGGTGTCGCTCAATTGCTTCCAGGAGGGCATCACATTGTTCTGACCATCTGGCAGCACCACCGCGCGGCCATTGAGCAGCACTGCAAGCTGCTGGCCTTTGTCTGGATTCAGCACGACGGCAGAACCATCCAACGCCTTGATTGTGCCCACACCCTTGCCGTTGGGCTGATGGCAGGCGGCGCAGTTGGCAGCGTAGACTTTTTCACCGCGGGCAAACAATTCTTCTGCCGTCCAGACTTTGGTGGGATCGTCGGCCAGGGCGGCCAGCTTCTTCATTTCTTCATTGACCCACAGGGTGTAATCCTGGGCTGACACCACCTTCACATGGATCGGCATGTAGGCGTGTTCCTTGCCACACAACTCGACACACTGACCGTGGTAGTCGCCAATTTTTTCGGCGCGAAACCAGGTGTCGCGCACAAAGCCGGGAATGGCATCCTGCTTGATGCCAAACGAAGGAACCATGAAAGAGTGGATGACGTCGTTGGCGGTGGTGATAATGCGGATTTTCTTGTTGACGGGAACCACCATCGGGTGATCGACCTTCAGCAGGTAATCTTCAACTTGCTCGCCCGCTTTAGGGCCACCGTTGTTTGACATTTCGCGCTGCTTGCTATCAAGCGCTGAGAGAAAGCCGATGCCCTCGCCTTCGCCCTTGAGGTAATCGTAGCCCCACTTCCATTGCATGCCGGTGACCTTGATGGTGAGGTCGGCGTTGGTGGTGTCTTTCATGGCCACCACCACTTTGGTGGCCGGCAGCGCCATCAAAATCACGATCACAAATGGCACGATCGTCCAGACGATTTCAACCGTCACTGATTCATGAAAGTTGGCTGACTTGTGGCCTACCGACTTGCGGTGCTTCCAGATCGAATAAAACATGACCGCGAACACCGCGACAAAAATTGCCGTGCAAAGTATCAGCATGAACCAATGCAGCCAAGCTTGTTCTTCAGCAATTTTGGTGACTGCCGGGTGCAAATTGAGTTGCCGCACCGCCGGACCACCGGGCAAATCGCCGACGGCCTGCGCCGCCGTGAATGCAGCGGTACCCGCCCAGGCACTTGCGACCCACAGCGTGGCCGCCAATCTACTCAAAATGCACTTCATCATGTTCACTTTTTTATTGCCTCAAATTAGCCGGGTCTAAACCAATACCGCCAACAATGACCGCTTGTCCCCGGTCGACGCCACCCCACTCCGTTCGAGATTGTAGTTCACACTTTTTTGTACTCTTTGAGTTGTCAAGCCCTTTTCTCAAGGATTTCTGGAAAAAGTTTTGCGCTGGTTCAAGGTTTCACGCATTTGGGCCAAAGAAAGCACGGTTTCAGCCCGCACCGTCAAGCGCGGCGCGGGTTTGAAAGCGTGGCCATAAATCACCTCGAAAGTCAGTTGCAATGGCAAGCGCTCAAGTTCCTGGTGCAATTGCTCGCGCCACTGTCGGCCTCGCAGGCCTGAAAAGCGCTGCGGCTGCAAATTGCGCCCCAGGCCACGCAACTCCTGCAACAGACGCTGGGGCGTCTCAAAGGTCAGGGTAATCCGCTCCATGTCCATCACCGGCTCGGCAAAACCGGCGGCTCCCAGCATGTCGCCCCAATCGTGCATGTCGGTGAAGTCGTGCGAAGGTGCGGGCCAGCCCAGCGCTTGATAAAGCCCACGCAGCTCTTGCAAGGTATCAGGGCCCAGGCAGGAAAACATCAAAAACCCATCGACGGCCAGCGCCCGATGCCACTGCGCCATCAGGACTTGCGGATCCGCCGCCATGTGCAGCGTCATATTGGCCCACAGCATTTGCACCGAGCCCTCGCCTGGCAACGCAAAGTGCGTTGCCTTGTCAGTCCAGCGGGTCGGCTGCCACCACGGTTTTGCTATTTGTTTTGCAGCGTACTGCGCATTCTCCTTGCGAGCTTCAGCCACAAAACACTCGGCATGGGGATAGCGCTGCGCCAGTAGCGCATGCGCTTGCAGCCCCCCCCGCACCGGATCCCAGTGCGCCCAGCTTTCGGGCTGGCGCTTGATCCAGGCGAGCCGTTCTTCCATGCGCCGCGCCACCTCCTCATGCAGCCACGGCGACAGAGCAGGCGGCATCTGTTGCCAGCGTTGCGCCGCTTGGGGATCAATGGTGGGGGGACGTTGAGTTGGCATAAGACAGGGTGTAATTGGGTCGCCAGAGTATATTGACTCCATGTTTTCCAGCCTGATCAAAAGGACGTCGCGGGTTTTCAATCGGCTGCCCAGCCAATGCCGGGTCTGCCATGCCTGGCCCGCGCAGCCGATCTGCGAAGCCTGTGTGAACCGCTTCGCCCAACCGCAGCCGCGTTGCGAGACCTGTGCCTTGCCGGTACCGTCGCAGGTCCGTCGCTGCGGCGCTTGCGTCAAAAGCCCGCCGCCACTGGACGCCTGCCTGACGGCGGTGGCTTACGCTTTTCCCTGGTCGGACTTGATCGTGGACTACAAATTCCACAACAACCCCGGCCTGGCGACTGTCTTCGCCCTGTTGCTGCGCAGCACACCGTGGGTGGAACCGGCGCTGGACGCGGCCGACCTCGTATTGCCCATGCCGCTCTCCCGACAGCGCCTGCAAACGCGCGGCTTCAACCAGGCCCTGCTGCTGGCACACCGCCTTGCGCCCGACAAAACCAACACTCGCCTGCTGCTGCGCATCAAGGACACGCCAGCGCAGAGCACGCTCAAACGCTCCGAGCGACTGGACAGCCTGAAGGACGCGTTTGCCGTTGATCCTTTGCTGATCCCGCAACTCAAGGGCGCGCGCGTGGTGCTGGTGGACGACGTGATGACCAGTGGCGCCTCGCTCTCTTGCGCGGCGCGGGCACTGCGGGCAGCCGGCGTTGCGCACATCACAGGCCTGGTGATTGCGCGCACCGAATAACATCACCCCATGTTTCATATCGTTCTGGTCGAACCCGAGATCCCGCCCAACACCGGCAACATCATCCGCCTGTCGGCCAATACCGGCTGCACCTTGCACCTGATTGAGCCTCTTGGCTTTTCCATGGACGACAAGCACATGCGCCGCGCCGGGCTGGACTACCACGAGTACGCGACGCTCAAACGCCACGCCAACTGGCAGAGTTTCCTGGCGAGCGAACAGCCCGCACCCGAGCGCCTGTTTGCTCTCACCACCCGCGCCAGCCGCAGTGTTTATGAGGCGGAATTTGCACCGGGTGACTGGCTGGTGTTCGGGTCAGAAACCAAAGGCCTGAGTGACGCCGTGCGGCATTCATTTGCCCCCGCTCAAGGCCTGAAGCTGCCCATGATCGAAGGTCAGCGCAGCCTTAATTTATCAAACGCCGTGGCGGTCACGGTATTTGAAGCCTGGCGCCAAAATGCATTTGGCGCATCATGGGTAGTGCCGCGCCACTGACTCGGCCACGCATACCGGCTTGAGTGCGCCTTCACGCTCAACCTCCACCTGCCAGGTCAGTTGAACGCCGCCCTGGTCGATCGGCTCACTGCGCAGCAGCTTCATGCGGGCGCGCAGACGGCTGCCCACCGGCACCGGCGCCGTAAAGCGAACCTTGTTCAACCCATAATTCACGCTGAGTCGGGTTTGCACAATGGTCAGAGACGACTCAAAAAACCGGGGAATCAGCGCCAATGTTAAAAAACCGTGCGCGATGGTGCCGCCAAACGGCCCTGTCCTGGCTTTCTCAACGTCCACATGAATCCACTGATGGTCGCCCGTGGCTTGCGCGAACTGGTTCACCTGTTCTTGCGTGATGGTGATCCAGTCGCTCACGGCAACGTCCTGCCCGATCAGGTTTGAGAGTTCAGAGAGAGCTTGAAATGTTTTCATGCAGCCACTGTAGCGGCGCGCGCGCAGGTCACTTGTCAGATGAGCGACAAAGCGAGCCGCTCATACCCTCATGCCATCAAGCATCCAGCCACTCTCCGATCGCCTGCCACTGCGCCAGGTCTTTTTCTACCCGGCTCGGCGCCACATCAAACAGGGTCAGGCCACGGGCTGCCAAGTGAATATAGTTTTGCGTGTCACGCAGGTAACCCAACACCGGCAGGCCAAGCGAGTCCACAAATTCACGCAGTTTGTCAGCGGCGATGGTGCGCGCATCCACCCGCATGCCCACCAGACCAATCTGCAATTTGTCGTAGTGCTTGTTCTGGAGCAGTTGATCCAGAAACGCCCGTGTGGCAAAAATATCAAACACACTGGGCTGCAAGGGCACGATCACCTTGTCCGCCAGCTTCATCACGTCACTGAAACGCCTGCCATGCAGGCCCGCGGGCGTGTCGAGCACCACATGGGTCGTGCCTTTGGGCGGTTTGGCAATTTGATCGGCGCTCACGCTCCAACTGGCGATGGGACGTGCCGCAGCCGGGCGCAGCCCCAGCCATAAGCGCGAGGACTGCTGGCGATCTGCATCGCCCAACATCACGCTGTGCCCGCAGGACGCGAAATAACCCGCAACATGAGTGGCCAGCGTGGACTTGCCCACGCCGCCCTTTGGATTGGCAACCACAACCACTGGCATGAAGCGCTCCTGGAAATTGAATTTTGTGCGCTATGTTAGCGGCAAGTGACAGCGCTACCAGACACTTTCAGACCCGACCATGATAAAACGAGCTCCAGCCCTTTATCAACGCGCGTCGCAAGCTATCGATTAAATAGCAAATAAACATTTCACGGGCTTCAAGCACTGCCCGCCACTGCACCCCGCGGTAGCGATTGAAGTCAGCGCGGCCTGAGCCCCCTAACCCAGCACGTCGGCCAGGAATAGCGAGATATCAGCCACTTCGCGTGGATGCACACTGTGGGCCATCGGGTAGCTGTGCCATTGCAGCGGATAGCCCAGGCTGAGCAGCAGATCGCGCGAGGCTTCGCCGCGGGCGAGGGCCACCACCGGGTCTTGGCTACCGTGCGCCATGAAGATGGGCGTGCAGGCGTTGGCCGCGCTGCGCTCGGCGGCAAAGGTGTCGGCCAGCGGCAGGTAACCCGACAGCGCCATGATGCCTGCCAGCCGCTGTTTGAAACGCAGGCCGGTATGCAGCGCCATGGCACTGCCCTGCGAGAAGCCGGCCAGCACAATGCTCTGGTACGGGATGCCGCGGGCCGCCTCATGGTCGATCAGTGCGGCAATGGCCAGCGCAGACTGCTGGATGCCCGCCACGTCCTGCTGGCTCACCAGATTGGTGCCGCGAATGTCATACCAGGCGGGCATGACAT
Source organism: Gammaproteobacteria bacterium (assembly GCA_025359085.1). Classification (GTDB taxonomy): domain Bacteria; phylum Pseudomonadota; class Gammaproteobacteria; order Burkholderiales; family Burkholderiaceae_C; genus Rhodoferax. Next base: position 38,669 of record JANYHL010000107.1, on the reverse strand, counting down.
AACCGCCATTCAGGGTCACCGGCATGCTGGGCGCGTGCGGAAAGACAAAACGGATCGGTGGGCAGGCCCTCAAGTCCAGTTCGGGCACCAGCCCGGCAAAGTCGTTGCCATCGGCGCCCAGGCCGTGCAGCCAGATGACGGCCGCGGTGGGCTGCGGGGCGGATTCAATTTCAATGCAGGGAAGTAAGGTATTTGTCATATCTAATCCGTTGGGGACTGGGCTGGTTCGCCCGGCAAGGTTTCAAAATAAGGCGGGTCGGTCCCAGCAGAGGGTTGTTGCGGATGAGCAGATGGCAGCCCCTTTATAGTTTTATGCCAACAGGGCCTGCGCAAACTCACGGGCGTTGAAAGTCTCCAGGTCTTCCAACTGTTCGCCCACGCCAATGAAATACACCGGAACCGGCCGCTCCCGGGCAATGGCAGCCAGCACGCCGCCTTTGGCGGTGCCGTCGAGCTTGGTAATTATCAGGCCCGTCAGGCCCAGTGCCTCGTCAAACGCCTTCACTTGCGTCAAGGCGTTCTGTCCGGTGTTGCCGTCCAGCACCAACAGGATCTCATGCGGAGCCGTAGCGTCGGCTTTTTGTACCACACGCTTTATTTTTCGCAACTCTTCCATCAGGTGCAACTGGGTTGGCAAACGCCCGGCGGTGTCCACCAGCACCACGTCTTTGCCGCGTGCCTTGCCCGCACTGACCGCATCAAAGCTGACCGCCGCCGGGTCGCCGCCCTGCTGGCTGATGATTTCCACGCTGAGGCCGGTCGACTCCGTGCTGACTCCCGCGCGCGTCGCCCAAACGCCCAGTTGCTCCCGCGCGGCCGCCCGGAAAGTGTCCGCAGCGGCCAGCAATACACTGGCGCCGTGCAGGGCCAGATGCTGGGTAAGTTTGCCAATCGAGGTGGTTTTACCCGCACCGTTCACACCCGTGACCATGATGACGGTGGGCTTGTGCTGCCCGATCACCAGCGGCTTTTCCAGCGGCAGCAGCAATTCAGTGAGGCTGGCCACCAATACGTTTTTCAATGCCACCGGGTGGGTGATGCCGCTGTCCTTGACCTTGCGTCGCAAATCATCGAGCAGGTACTCGGTAGCCGCGACACCCGTATCGGCCATCAGCAGGGCGCTTTCGAGCTCTTCATAAAGTGCTTCGTCGATCTGGGTGCCGCTAAAAACCCCGGAGATGCTGTTGGCGGTCTTGCCCAGACCTGCTTTAAGTTTGTCGAGCCACTTTTGCCGCTCGGGCGGCACCCTGGCGGGCAGGGGAATGTTGATCGGCGTGACCAGGGCGCTGCCAATCAACGAGCCACTGCGGGTGGCCGTTGCCGGGGTGGCTGGCCCGGGCGCCAGGTCGGGCGCCTTGGGCACTACAGGGGTGGGCGGAGGTTTCTTTTTGAAAAAACTGAACATTTGACAACTTCTTAGAATCCCAGCATTCTATGAAACGACTCACACCTTCTATGCCTCTGCGCTTGATGTACCCATTTATCTTCCATTTTTTCACCCGAACAGGTGCTGCTTCCTGGGCGAGATTGTCAGTTCGACCCCGTGGGCGCGGCCCCTTCAGCCCCGCACCGCATGGTGGGGGGCTGCGCTGGCCGTGTTACGGCCTGTTGCTTTGGGGCAGTCTGACGGCGCACGCACAAAACCCAAGCCCGGTGGAGCAGTTCACCTTGGCCAATGGCTTGACCGTCATCGTCAAACCCGATCGACGCGCGCCCACCGCCGTTCACATGCTGTGGCTGCGGGTAGGCGCCATGGACGAGGTGGACGGCAGCTCAGGCGTGGCGCATGTGCTGGAGCACATGATGTTCAAAGGCACACCGACGGTGCCGGCCGGTGAGTTCTCGCGCCGGGTGGCCGCCCTGGGCGGGCGCGAGAATGCTTTTACCGGGCAGGACTACACCGGCTTTTACCAGCAGATACCTGCCGCGCGGCTAGAGGAAGTGATGCAATTGGAGGCCGACCGCTTTGGCCATAACCAGTGGCCGGATGAGGAGTTCAAAAAAGAACTGGAAGTGGTCAAGGAAGAGCGCCGCCTGCGCACTGAAGACAACCCGCGGGCTCTGTTGCATGAAGCACTTAACGCAGCGGTTTTCATGGCATCGCCCTACCGACGGCCTATTGTCGGCTGGATGAACGACCTGAAGGCCTTGACGCCGGCAGATGCACGGGCGTTTTACCAACGTTGGTACCTACCAGCCAACGCCGCGGTGGTTGTGGCCGGTGATGTGGATGTGGCGCAGGTCCGCCGACTGACTGAAAAATATTATGGTGTTTTGCCGACGCAGGCCGTGCCAGAGCGCAAACCGCAACAGGAGCCAGAGCAGGTCGGCATCAAACGCCTGGCATTCAAAGCGCCCGCTGAGCAGGCCTATGTGAGTTTGGCCTTCAAGGTGCCCGCCTTGCCCGCTCTGAGTGCCAACAAAGAGAGTTCTGACGCGCTGGCGCTCACGGTGCTGGCTGCCGTGCTGGACGGCTACAGCGGTGCCCGGCTGGAGCGCGCCTTGACCCAGGGCGAGGACCGGGTGGCGGACAGCGTCGGCGCCGACAATGGCCTGTGGGGTCGCGGTCCGCAGTTGTTCTTGCTCGAAGGCGTCCCCGCCAAGGGCAAAACAGCCGAGCAAGTCGAGCTCGCGCTGCGTGAGCAAGTGGCGCGCATCGCCCGCGACGGTGTGCTGGAGGCCGAGTTGGCGCGCGTCAAAACCCAATGGGTGGCGAGCGAGGTTTACAAGCTCGATTCGGTTTTCAACCAGGCGCAGGAACTGGGCAGCAACTGGGTCAAAGGCCAGCCGCTGGACGCGGATGCACTTTTGATTGAACGCTTGCGTGCGGTCACTGCGGCGCAGGTGAAGGAGGTGGCGCAACGCTATTTTGGCGATGACCAGCTGACCGTGGCCGTGTTGCTGCCCCAGCCGCTGGACAAAACCCGCACACGGCGCACGCCCCCAGCCGGTGCCCGGCATTGATGAAACCCCTCACACCAATTCAAGAACAAGTATGATTACTATAAAAAATATAGCTGCTTACGTAATATGGACGGGGGCTACGGCCCTATTTCTTGCAAATCCTGTGCAAGCGGGCATTCCCATTGAGCACTGGACGCAAGCCTCGGGCGCGCAGGTCTATCTGGTGCAGAGCCACGGCATCCCGATGCTGGATATGCAGATTGACTTTGACGCCGGCAGTCGCCGTGACCCGGCAGGCCAGGCCGGGCTGGCCAGCGTCAGCGCCAGCATGACTGACAAAGGGGTCATGGCCAGGGTCGGCAAAGCTGCTGACGCGGGTGCCCCTGAGTCGGCGCTGGATGAAAATGCCTTGAGTGAAGCCTGGGCCGACCTGGGTGCCTCCTTTCATGCCGGCGCCAGCAGTGACCGCATGAGTTTTTCGCTGCGCTCACTCACCGACCCCCCGTTGCTGGCCCAAGCGGTGCAACTCGCGGCGCGCCAACTCGGTGAGCCGACCTTCCCTGAGGCGATCTGGCAGCGCGAGCGTGAAACGCTGAATGCCGCCCTGAAGGAAGCCAACACCCGCCCGGCAACGCTCGCGGGTCGCGCTTTCGCCACGGCGGTTTACGGCCAGCATCCCTATGGCTTTGAGATGACAGAGGCCAGCTTGGCGCGCATCAGCGTGTCGGACATGAAGTCACTGCAGGCCCGCCTGCTCAGCCCTTGCCGAGCCAAGGTGACACTGGTGGGAGCGGTTAACCGGGCCCAGGCCGACGCCTTGGTGACGCAGTTACTGGCCCGCCTGCGCACTGCGGCAGCCGCCTGCCCGGCGCTGCCCACCGTGGCCGAGGTGGCGCCGCTGGAGCAGCCCGTCGTCAAACAGATTTCATTCGCCTCAGCGCAGGCCCATGTGCTCATCGGGCAACCCGGTTTCAAGCGCCAGGATCCCGACTACTTTGCGCTGACAGTGGGCAACTACATTTTGGGTGGCGGCGGCTTTGTATCGCGCTTGACGAACGAGGTCCGTGAAAAACGGGGGTTGAGCTACAGCGTGTACAGCTACTTTGCGCCCGGCTTGCATGCCGGTGCCTTCACGCTGGGCCTGCAAACCCGGCCCGACCAGGCCGAGCAGGCGGTGCGAGTGGCACGCGACGTGCTGATCAACTTTGTCACCGATGGCCCGACCCAGGCCGAACTCCAGGCCGCCAAAGACAACCTGATCGGTGGCTTTGCCCTGCGCATCGACAGCAACCGCAAACTGCTCGACAATGTTGCCAACATGGCATGGAATGGGCTCGCGCTGGACTATCTGGAGACCTGGACGCAGCAGTTGGCGCAAGTGACAGTGAAAGATATCCAGGCCGCATTTGGGCGCAAACTGCAGCCCGACAAGATGGTGACAGTGGTGTTGGGTGGGGTGAACGCCGACCAATAAAGGGTGTGATCTCGCTCTACACTCCAGCCTCTGTTTATCCTGTGCTTTTTCAACCGGGGTTTCTCAACATCCAATGCCCGCCATGTACCTCAAGCAAATCTGGAACCTGATCAATAAATCGGTCGCGGCGTGGATCGACGATTACGCCCCCAGCATGGGGGCCGCCCTGGCCTACTACACGCTGTTCTCGATGGCCCCGCTGCTGCTGATCGTCATCGCCGTGGCCGGCCTGGTTTTTGGCGCGGAGGCGGCGCGCGGTGAAATCGTGGCGCAAATTCAGGGTGTCATGGGCTGGGAAGGCGCGATCGCGGTGCAAGGGCTGCTGAAAAGCGCCAGGGAACCGGCGCAGGATATTCTGGCAGCCGTGGTCAGCATCGTGACGCTGCTGATTGGAGCGACCACGGTCTTTGCTGAGTTGCAAAGCGACCTGGACCGCATCTGGCGTGTCCCCGCCCCCTTGAAAGAGAACGGCCTTTGGACCCTGCTGCGCACACGCCTGCTGTCATTCGGCCTGGTGCTGGGTTTGGTGTTTCTGCTGCTGGTGTCACTGGTGGTCAGTGCCGTGATTGCCGCCCTGGGCAAATGGGGTAGTGGGCTGTTTCAAGGATGGGAAACCGTGCTTCATGCACTCACATTCAGCATCTCCTTTGCAATTTCAACTTTTTTGTTTGCCATGATCTACAAGCTGATGCCGCGTGCCAGCATCGCGTGGCGGGATGTGTGGGTGGGTGCAGCGGTAACTTCGCTGTTGTTCGAGATCGGCAAATTTCTGATCGGTCTGTATCTGGGGAAAACGGGCGTGGCGTCCGGTTTTGGTGCCGCCGGTTCTCTGGTGCTGCTGTTGGTGTGGGTCTATTTTTCGGCGCAAATTTTCCTGCTCGGCGCTGAGTTCACTTGGGTCTACTCACACGAATACGGCTCGCAAGCGAGCCAGGACACGCACAAATCCGCCGCAATCGTGCCAAGTCGTTCGGGTGGGGCAACTGCGGCAGCGGCCGCCGAAAGTGACGACCTGCAGGCGTCAAATCAAGACTCAACTGGGATAAACGGCTAGTCGGCGCGCTACCATGGCGCAAGAATTTTCTACTTACTCAAGCGCCCTGATGAAACAAGTCAAATCTGCAGCACCTCAAAAACCCGTGCGCCCCCTCCGGCCGCGCAGTCCGCAAACCCATGAGGTGCGCCTCATCGGCGGCCAGTGGAAGCGGACCAAACTCGCTGTCGTTGATCATCCGGGACTGCGCCCGACACCCGACCGCGTGCGCGAGACCCTGTTCAACTGGCTGGGCCAGGACCTGACCGGCTGGCGCTGCATCGACGCGTTTGCCGGCACCGGTGCGCTTGGCTTTGAAGCTGCTTCCCGCGGTGCCAAAGAAGTGCTGCTGGTGGAGCAGGACACCACCCTGGTGGTGCAACTCAAACGCGTTCAGACCCAGCTGCAAGCCAGCGCAACGCAAATTGTGCGGGGCGACGGTGTGGCCGCGCTCAAGCATCTCGATCCGGCCAGCATGGACGTGGTGTTTCTGGATCTGCCCTTCGACTCCGCACTGTTTGAAGTGGCCCTGCAAGCAGCGGGCCGCGCCGTGGCCGCAGTGGGTTTTGTGTATTTGGAGGCCCCGATCCGGTGGTCAGACGCGCAACTGGAGAACGCCGGGCTGAAAGTGCACCGGCACCTGAAAGCGGGCGCTGTTCACGCCCATCTGCTCAAGCGACTTGGGCCGCCCGCTTGAGGGGCACTGCATAATGTTCATCAGCCAAGTCCTATTGCGCCACTGCGCTTTTTCTTCAACCCATTGACAGGCAAACCATGGCCAACGACGTGATTGCTGTTTATCCAGGCACTTTTGACCCGATAACCCTGGGTCACGAAGATGTGGTGCGGCGCGCAACCCAGTTGTTTGACCACGTCATCGTGGCCGTGGCAGCGGGTTATCACAAGAAGGCGCTCTTTTCCCTGGACGAGCGCATGGCCATGACGCGTGAGGCGGTCAAGGCTTACCCGAAGGTGCAGGTGGAGAGTTTTTCAGGTTTGCTGCGTGATTTTGTGGTGTCCCAGGGGGCCAAGGCCATGGTGCGCGGCCTGCGCGCCGTGACCGACTTTGACTACGAGTTTCAGCTCGCGGGCATGAACCGCAGCCTGATGCCCGATGTTGAAACGGTTTTTTTAACACCAAGCGACAAATACCAATTCATCTCCAGCACCTTTGTACGTGAAATCGCCTCGCTCGGGGGCGAGGTGGATAAGTTTGTGTCACCCAACGTGAATAAACGTCTGCTGGAAAAAGTTCGCAGTCTGACGCAAACCTAACCTCGCCGCAGCGGGCAAGGACTGGCGTATATTGACCCTTTGACAGCGTGATTCAAACCCGCACTCCGCATTTCAATCCTTCAAGTCCGATCCTGAAATAACCCCAATCAAACTGGAAAAAAATGAAAATATTATTGCCCGTGGATGGTTCCTCCGTTTCCCTGGACGCCGTTCGCTTTGCCATTCGCATGACGCAAGGCGGCTTGGAGAGCAGCATGGTGCTGGCCAATGTGCAGGAGCCTGCCACTTTGTATGAGCTGATGGTGGCGCACGATCCCCAAGTGATTGAAGAAGTCAGCGCAGCCGCCGGCGCTCATACCTTGCTCGCCGCCGAGGCCCTGTTGCAGGCGGCCAACATTGCTTACGAGTCTGAGGTAGCCTCGGGCGACCCAGCCCACACCCTGATTGATATTCTGGAGCGTTTTGGATGCGATCTGGTGGTGATGGGTGCCAGTGGCATGAGTTCTTTGCGCAGTGCTTTTCTGGGCTCGGTATCGAATGAAGTGCTGCATGCCGCGAATGTGCCGGTCATGATTGTCAAGGCGGCGCAAACGCCGGATGTGGATGCGGCTGACGTTGACGAGACGCCATGACCGGGTTTGAGTCCGCCAGGCCTGACAGCCTCGATAATGCGAACCATGGTAGTTAAACCGATTACTTTTGACCCGGTAGCGGATGCGCAATCATGGCTTTGATCATCACTGACGAATGCATCAACTGCGATGTGTGCGAACCGGAGTGCCCCAACGAGGCCATTTATCCGGGCCCCGAAATCTACCAGATTGATCCGCACAAGTGCACCGAATGTGTTGGGCATTTTGACGAACCCCAATGCGTGCAGGTCTGCCCGGTGGCTTGTATACCGATTGATCCCCAGTTTGTAGAAGACCGGGAAACACTCTGGCAGAAATACCGGAAACTGCAGCTTGCAGTGAAGCAACCAGGCGCCCTTTGAGTCCGTCCCCGAGCACAACCGGCATCAGCGCTGGTTGGCGTCCTTTTTTGGTCTGCTCTTGTTGGCAGCCGGTTTTTTCTTTTTGTCGCCCGGTAGCTGCGCCACAAAATAGTCGGGCTCTTTTTCTTTCTTTTTCTTCACTTTGGCCTGCGGGTTGCCGACCTTTTTTGCGAGCTTGACAGGGGCTGGCTTTTCCAGCGTTGTTTTCAGAGGCGTGTTGGCGGCCAGGTCTTTTTTCTCTTGTTCCAGCCGAGCCTTTTCCATCGCCGCCGCAAGGCGGGCGTCCCGCCCCGTGGCCAGATCAGTTTGCTTTTTCTGGGCAGAGGTGCGTTCATCCGTGGGGTCGATGACATTCCCGCCGGGACAGGGCATCTGACTGTAAGAAGTTCCACATTTATAGACGTTTTGGGCCCGGGCCCCCGTCGATAAAGCGCAAGCAGCTATAACAATAGTAGCAATCAAGGTGTGGTTTGGCATCTGGAGCTCCGGTTGGAGGGGGCAAAAGCGAGTTTGGGTTTACTGCATTGTATTTTCAGGCCGGGGCGGCTTCGGTCTGGGCGGCTTGCTGGTATGGATCAGCAGAGTGGCTTTGTCCATATTGCCCGCCAACAAGTGCGGCAGGGCTGTGATGGCGCGTGCGATGCACTGATCCATCGCCAGTCGGTGATCCAGCGAGGGTTTTTTCAGCACCCAGTTGATAACCTCCGACTTGAGTCCTGGATGGCCGACACCCAGGCGCAAACGCCAATAGTCGTCAGTGCCAAGCTGGGCGTGAATGTCGCGTAGACCATTGTGTCCGGCATGGCTACCACCCAGCTTGAGCTTGGCCTCGCCCGGCACAATATCCAGTTCGTCATGTGCCACCAGTATTTCCTGAGGCTCAATTTTGAAAAAACGGGCCAATGCACCGACTGATTTTCCGCTCAGATTCATGAAAGTTTGTGGTTTAAGCAGCCAGACCGCTTGCCCGTTGACGGTGACTCGCGCTGCCAGACCGTGGTAGCTTCTGTCCATCACCAGACTAGCTTTGAGCTCGCGTGCGACTGCATCCAGCCACCAAAAGCCCGCATTGTGACGGGTGAATTCGTAGTCGGGGCCGGGGTTGCCAAGACCCACAAAGAGTTTGATCATGTGCAAATTATCAGGGCATGAGTCAAAAAACAAAATGGCCCACAAGTGGGCCATGCATGGACTGGGGGTAGCCAGTCATTTCAGTTGAAACAGCATAAGCGCCACCTGCCCTGCAGGTCAGCGCTGGTCCAACACTCCAAGCTTTACTTCTTCTTGGCGGCAGGTGCTTTCGCTGCGGGTGCTTTAGCCGCAGGTGCTTTAGCCGCAGGCGCCTTGGCTGCGGGTGCCTTGGCTGCGGGCGCTTTGCCAGCGGCGGGCGCTGCAGTTGCGCCAGCATCAGCAGCAGCGCCAGCGTCGGCGGCTGGCGCTTCTGCTGCAGCAATAACCACCACCGATACCAGAACCGGGTTGTTGTTGCCGCGTTTCACAGCGGTCACACCCTTGGGCAGGACGACATCGGCCAAGTGCAGTGAGGCGCCTTTTTTCAGGCCACTCAAATCCACCGCGATAAATTCAGGCAGGTCGCTCGGGAGGCACAGCACTTCGATTTCGGTGATCACATGATTGGCAATGCAGCCTTCGGTCTTGATAGCGGCCGAGTTTTCATCGCCACTGTAGTGCAATGGCACTTTCATGTGCAGCTTGGTGCTGGCATCGACACGTTGAAAGTCAACGTGCAAAATGAGCTGCTTGAACGGGTGCATCTGCACGTCACGCAGCAAAACCTTGCTCTCGCTGCCGTTCAGGTCCATTTCCAGAACGGTGGCGTGAAAAGCCTCTTTCTTCAAGGCGTGCCAAAGCGCATTGTGATCAATCTCGATCTGCAGGGGCTCATTGCCACCACCGTAAACAATACCCGGTGTGCGACCGGAGATGCGGAGACGGCGGCTCGCACCCGTGCCCTGCATGGCGCGCTCAAAAGCGACGAATTTCATAATTTTTACTCCAGGATGAGTCCACCGCGACCAGTGGGACTCCGACTTTAAAAAAAGCTCAAGCACGAGATGCCTCGTGTTTGAGCCCACTTTTGCTCAAATCAGAAAAGGTTTTCCTGATCCGAGAACAAACTCATCACCGACTCGCCCTTGGCAATGCGCTGGATCGTCTCGGCGATCAGCGGTGCCACGGACAATTGTCGAATTTTCTTGCAGGCAACGGCAGCCTGACTCAAAGGAATGGTGTTGGTAACCACGACTTCATCAAGTGCATCGCCATTGGTGATGCGCTCAATGGCAGGACCCGAAAAAATGGGGTGCGTGCAATAGGCATAGACTTTTTTCGCACCGCGTGCTTTCAAAACTTCGGCGGCCTTGACCAGCGTACCGGCGGTATCAATCATGTCATCCATGATGACGCAATTGCGTCCGTCGATCTCGCCAATGACGTGCATCACCTCGCTCACATTGGCTCTTGGGCGCCGCTTGTCGATAATAGCGAGGTCACAATTGAGCTGCTTGGCCAGCGCGCGGGCGCGCACAACACCCCCCACATCGGGCGACACCACAATCAGGTCTTCGTAATTTTTTTGCCGCAAATCGCCAAGCAAAACGGGCGAGGCAAAAATATTGTCCACCGGGATGTCAAAAAATCCCTGAATCTGATCCGCATGCAAATCCATGGTCAAGACACGGGCCACGCCGACGGTCTGCAGCATATTGGCCACCACCTTGGCGGTAATGGGGACTCGGCTGGAGCGCGGACGTCGATCTTGCCGGGCATACCCGAAATAAGGAATCACCGCACTGATGCGTTCTGCTGATGCGCGCTTGAGAGCATCCACCATGATGAGCAATTCCATCAGGTTTTCGTTGGTGGGTGAGCAAGTGGACTGCACCACAAAGACGTCCCGCGCTCGCACGTTCTGATTGATTTCGACCGTGACTTCACCGTCAGAAAAACGGCCCACTGTCGCATCACCGAGCCGGATGCCCAGGTAACTGGCAATGTCCGCGGCCATCGCCGGATTGGCATTGCCTGTAAAAACCATGAAATCAGGGAGGGGAGGAGCCAGCATGAGTATCTCGGCGATTGAGTAGCGTTTGCGTCAGTACGTCCGGCAGCCGGTCCATACAACAAAATTTTTGGCAGGGGAAGAAGGATTCGAACCTTCGCATGCTGGAATCAAAATCCAGTGCCTTAACCAACTTGGCGACTCCCCTACACGGGTTGGCAGCTAAATGCTGCTAACCGACAAACTGTCACTGACCGCCCAGCCCAACAAGGGATGAACATCCAGACTGCTACACAACCTGGCCTGAAACTCGCCTGGAGCGCCCATCAGATCAATATCCTGCAACACCTGTGCAAACACCGCGCTTCCAGAGCCTGTCATCCGGCCACTCAGTCCATGCGATGCCAGCCACTCAAGGGCTTGGGTCACGCCCGGACAAAGTCTTTGGGCAACACTCTGCAGGTCATTACGACCAAAACCGAATGTATTTGCAGCGAAGCCTGAAATTATAGCTGTTTCACTGTCTCTTTTCAGGGTTGGATCCGAGAAAATCAATCTCGTTTCGAGCCCCTGCGGGGGCTTGAGCACCAAAAAACGAGCTACAGGCAAAATAACAGGGCTTATTTTTTCACCCACGCCTTCGACCCAGGCATTGCGTCCACCCAGGAAAAACGGCACATCGGCACCCAGTTGAAGTCCGATTTGACTTAGCCTTTCAAGCGAATAATTGAGCTGCCAAAGACTGTTCAATGCCAACAGGGTGGACGCCGCATCGGACGATCCGCCACCCATGCCGGCTTGCACAGGAATTCGTTTTTCAATTCCGATATGAACGCCTAGCGGGCTGCTGCTGGCGATTTTCAGCGCCCGCGCCGCGCGGGTGACAAGGTCATCAGGCGGCAAGGGTGTCACGAGGTCTTCGCGGCTGATTTGTCCATCGACGCGCAGGTCGAAATGCAATGTGTCGCACCAATCAATCAGCATGAAGACCGATTCCAGCAAGTGATAGCCATCGCTTCTCCTGCCCGTGATGTGCAAAAACAGATTGAGTTTGGCCGGTGCACAAATATCGTAGAGCGACTTCATTTTTCAAGCACCAGTCGCAGTTCCGTCACGGGTGCGGGTTCCGTGCGGCGGGCTGTCACCCGACCATGAGCCCGTTGCGACAGGTCGGCGTTCCAGCCCGCCGCACTCATGTTGTCTCCTGCCAGCCAGGCAAAGAGCGCCGCCACGGGTAACTCGGTGCCAAGCGCCTGCTGGATCAAGGCGTCCAGCGATGCAAAAGAACGAATGTCGCCGTTGCTGCGCATCAGCGCGGTCTGAGCCGACCAGGAGAGCACGGCGGCGGTCGTGCCCAGGGGCGTGTACAGCGTCAACTCACCGGTCTGCGCGTTACCGGTCAGCTCAAAGCCGGCCGCAAAGGTCTGGGGCTGAAACTGCACGGGGTTGGACTCGATGCGAACCGCCAGCCGTCCGCGCCAAACTGAAGGTTCAGACTGATTTATGCTGCTAACCCCCGCCGGAGCTGCGCAACCAGCTATAAATATAATAGCAAAAAAAAGAGCCGCGAAACCAGTTATTCCGCCTCGCATCACAGGGTCACACGCAGGCGTTTCAGTGTTTCAAGCAAGGTTTCACTTTCAGCGTTGATTCCCAAGCCTTGCTTCCAGATGCTCACCGCCTGATCGCGCTGACCCAAAGTCCACAAGACTTCACCCAAGTGGGCGGCAATTTCTGCATCCGGGCGCGCTTTGAACGCGGACTCAAGAATGCGTTGTGCCTCGGCCAGATTGCCACTGCGGAATTCAACCCAGCCTAGACTGTCGCTGATGAATGAATCATCTGGTGCATAGCTCAACGCCTTCAATATCAGTTGTTTCGACTCCGCCAAACGAACGCCGCGTTCTGCCAGCGAATAACCTAATGCGTTGTAGGCATGCGGATACTCGGGTTTGCCAGCGATAACGCTGCGCAGTAACTGCTCCATCTCGTCGAGCTGGCCCAGTTTTTCGGCCACCATGGCCAGGTCATAAGTGAAATCAAAATCCTCAGGGTTGTCTGCAATCGCCTGGGCCAGAATTTCATGGGCGGCCAGGTACTGCTTGCTGTCCCGCAACAGTTGTACTTCGGCACTTGTCTTCAAGCGACTATCTGCAGGAGAGAGCTCGGGTTGGCTGCGAATCAGTTGGCGTGCGTCTTCCAGCTTGCCTTGCCGCGCCAAGAGAGCGGCCCGGCGCAGTTGGGCGTTAAGCAGGCCATCCTGGCTGTCAATGCGCTGCAGCCACGCGTCGGCCTGCACAAAATCTTTACTTTGCTCGGCAATTTGGGCCAGAGAAAGATAAGCCTGGGTCAACCCACGGCTGAGCTCCGGGCGCGCCGTGCTATCGCGCTTGAGCAACGCCAGTTCCACATACTTCTGCAGCGAGCGTTCGGCGGCCACGGAATGGCCCTCCTGCAATTCGAGCACACCTTGTATCAGCCAGGCCTCGGTATAGTCAGGTTTTTCAGAGATAAGGTGTTGCAGCTGCGTGAGCGCTTGCGTGTAGCGTTGTCCCGCCAACAAGGTGCGGGCATATTCCATTCGCACCTCGGGCTTGGGCTTGCCTTCGAGATATTTCTGTACCAAAACCTCGGCCTGCGGTACTTCCGGGTCCATCATGGACAAAGCCAACAAGACGGGATACTCTGATCCTGCATCGAGCGCCTGAGCGATGCGTACCGCATTCAAGGCGCCACTGACGTCAGCCGCTTCCAGACGCAGGCGTCCAATCACGGTCCAGGCGGCAACGCCGAGCCCGGGCGCATTCTTATAGGTGACCAAGGCCTGTTCCACCGTGCTGGCAGCCAGTTTTTTATCGGTCACGCGGGCAAAGTAGCGTGCAAGGCCCAAGATGGTGGCAGCCCGGTCTTTCGCATCACTTGTCGCGATCTCGCGCTTGAGCGGCTCCAGGGTCTCTCCAATACGGTTCAGACCGATCAATATTTGCAAAACGTAGCGATTGGCCTCGCGTGATGCGGGCAGCGCTTGTTTCCAGGCACGCGAGGCCAGCAACGCCGAGTCGCCCGAGCGTGCCTGCAGGGCGATGTCAACAGCACGTTGGTAGAGCTTGGGATCATTCGTCTTGCGCGCCGCATCCAGGATCAGCGAGTAGGCGGCGCCGGGCTCACCGCCGCGGGCATTGAGTTCCCCCAACAACAATTGATAAAAGAGCTCGCTGTCGAGCGCTGAACTCTTGGGCTCGGCGGCGCTGACAGGCGGCGTCTGTGCATTCACGGTCAGTGCACAAACGAAGGCGACAAGCAGAGGCAAACGATGAAAAAGCAACATGAGGTAATAATAATCCATGCCACCCAAATTGCTTTGCCATGCCCGAATTGCCCGAAGTTGAAGTTACCCGACTGAGTTTTGCCCTTGAAATAGCCGGGGCAAAAGTCATTTCTGTGTGCATGGGCAAACCGTTGCGCTGGCCTTTAGGGTGCTTGCCCACGGCACTGGCCGGGCGTTCCGTGCAGGCAGTGCGCCGACGCGGCAAGTACTTATTGATTGATCTTGATCAGGGCCTGCTGTTGGTACATTTGGGAATGTCTGGCAGCTTGGGTTTTGCCAGTCAATTGCCCCCCGCCGGCGCCCATGACCATTTTGAGATGCTAACCACCCAGGGCACACTGCGACTCACCGACCCGCGTCGGTTTGGGGCCGTGGTTTATGCCGACAGCGAGGATGCGCCCCAGGCCTGCAAACTTTTGGACAAGCTTGGCATGGAGCCTTTGTCGGATGATTTTGATATTGATCGCTTCCACGTCCAATTGAAGCGTCGCAAGGCGGCCATCAAACAGGTGTTGCTGGCAGGTGATGTGGTGGTGGGCGTAGGCAATATTTACGCGTCAGAGGTTTTGTTTTGGGCGGGCGTCCGGCCCACCCTGAGCGCGACCCGACTGAGTTGGCCGCGCAGCGTCAAACTGCACGCGGCGATCCGGGATGTGCTGGCGCGCGCGGTGGCAAAGGGCGGCAGCACGCTGCGAAATTTTTCCAATGCCAACGGCGACAGCGGTCATTTTCAACTCGAAACCATGGTTTATGCCCGGCAAGGGCAGCCCTGCCGGGTCTGCGGGACACCCATCAAAGCCTTGCGACAAGGTCAGCGCTCTACCTTTTACTGCCCTCTTTGCCAAAAAGCTTAGCCGCTGCAGCGCGGCACAGTGCTATATTGAAACATTGTGCGGAGGCAATTTGGCTACTTCATTCAACGAACAATTTGACCAACACGGCACGTGGCGACGTGAGTTTGCCCTGCGGCTGAAGTTGTTGGCAGAATGGCTGAAAGACCATGAACTGCTGGACGCTGCGGTAGAAGAGCGCTTGCGGCGCCTGGAAGCCCGAGTGCGCGCCGACAAAGTCATGGTTGCGTTTGTGGGCGAGTTCTCGCGCGGCAAATCCGAGTTGATCAACGCCATTTTTTTTGCCGGCTACGGGCGACGCATCATGCCCGCCAGCGCCGGGCGAACCACCATGTGCCCGACCGAAATGAGCTATGACGCAGAAGTTCCACCGTGTCTGCGGCTCCTGCCGATTGAAACGCGGCTGCAACCGCAAGCCTTGATGGAATGGCGCATGGTGCCCGAGAAGTGGACACGCATTGACCTGAATGTGCACGATCCCAAACAACTCTCGGAGGCTCTTGAGAAGGTGGCTGAAACACGCCATGTCACGCAGGCCGAAGCCAACGCGCTTGGGTTCTGGCAGACCGAAACGCCAGAAGACAATCCGACGGTGAACGCGCAAGGGCTGGTGCAAGTCCCCAAGTGGCGGCATGCCTTGATCAATATTGCGCATCCTTTATTGAAACAGGGCTTGGTGATTCTGGATACGCCGGGCCTCAATGCCATCGGCGCCGAACCCGAGCTGACGGTCAGCCTGATTCCGCAAGCGAATGCCGTCGTTTTCATTCTCGGTGCCGATACAGGCGTCACCAAGTCGGACCTGGCCATCTGGCGTGAGCACCTGGTGAATGAATCCAACGACATGAGCTCAAGGCTGGTGGTCCTGAACAAGATTGACACTTTGTGGGACGCGCTGAGTTCACCCGCGCAGGTGCAAGCGCAGATAGAGCGCCAGCAGGCGTCAACCGCCGAAATATTGGGTATCCCCAGGCAGCAGGTGATCCCGATATCCGCGCAAAAGGGCCTGGTGGCCAAGGTGACAAACGACCCCTCTTTGCTGGAACTCAGTTGCTTGTCCGCGCTTGAAGATGCACTTAGCCGGGGCATCATGGGCCAGCGACAAAAAATGCTGAGCGCAGCCATTTTCAGCGGCATTTCAGATTTGCAGGCCGAAACGGGCCGCGTCATTCATACTCGCAGACGTGACCTGACAGAACAACTGATGGAGCTGGAAGGCCTTCAGGGCAAAAATTCAGCAGTCATCAAAAACATGCGATCCCGCATTTCGCAGGAACAAATCGAATTTGATCTGGGCGGTGCAAAAATTCATGCCGTGCGTTCGGTTCACCTGAAACTGCTGCGTGAAGTGTTCAGCCTCCTGGGGCCAACGGCGCTCAAGAAAGAAATGACGCAACTGACCCATGTGCTGCAACAAAAAGGCATCAAGGTGGGTGTCAAACGCGCCTATGGTGACACCTTTGAGCATCTGCGCAAAAACCTGCAGCAGGTGCAATCCATCGGTGCTGAAATCCAGGTCATGCTGGCAGCGACGTTTCGACAATTGAATGCCGAGCATGGGTTTTCCTTGCTGCCACCCCCAGAACCTAGTTTGGTCGATTATTTGCACGATCTTGATCTAGTAGAACGCAGCCATCTCCAGTACCTGAGCATTGGGAACACACTCAGGCTGGCGCAGCCCGAGTTTGCAGATCGACTGGTGCGTGCCCTGTCCACCCGTCTGCGAACCATCCATGAAACGGCGTTGGGTGAGATTGAGCTGTGGAGCAAAGCAGCCGCTGCCCAGCTGGATGTTCAGTTACGTGAGCGGCGGCGCAACTTCAGTCGGCGGCTTGAAGCCATTGATCGAATACAACAGGCCTCAGGCGGACTGCATGAACGCATTGATGAGATTCAGGCGCAAAAAAATAACTTGAATCAACTCAACAGCAAGCTGTCAGAGTTAACCGACTATCTGGTGACGGCAACGGATCCCGGTCGGGGCGCCATGATTGATCTTGCCGACACAACCGAAATCATTGAACTGGTTTGAAAAACTTGAATGAACGCGTGGTGATGGATTTCGCCACGCAAGTGGTGTGCTGGCAAGAAACACATGGTCGCCATGATTTGCCATGGCAAAACACCCGCGATCCGTACCGGGTCTGGTTGTCTGAAATCATGCTGCAGCAGACCCAGGTAGCGACCGTACTGGATTACTTTCCCCGTTTTCTTGCGCGCTTGCCCAGCGTCGAATCACTGGCAAGCGCAGCGCTTGATGAGGTCTTGGGTCTATGGAGCGGCTTGGGCTATTACAGCCGCGCCCGCAACCTCCATTTGTGCGCGCAGGCGGTGATGCGCCTGCACGGCGGCCGATTCCCGCAGACCGCCCTGCTGCTTGAAACATTGCCGGGTATTGGTCGCTCGACGGCCGCCGCGATTGCCTCCCTGTGCTTTGGTGAACGGGTGGCCATTCTGGATGGCAACGTCAAGCGCGTGCTCACGCGTGTGCTGGGCTTCAACGGCGACTTGGCGTCAGTGGCCAATGAGCGACGACTGTGGGACGAGGCCACACGCTTGTTGCCGCTGACTGATCTGAGGCAGACGATGCCGCGCTACACGCAGGGTTTAATGGACCTGGGCGCCACCTTGTGCACCGCCAAAAAACCAGACTGTGCAGTCTGTCCACTTGTCCGCTCCTGTGTGGCACAGCGGTTAGGTGAGCAGCAGGTCTACCCGGTGAAAACGCGCAAACTCAAGCGCAGCTCACAGTCGATCTGGCTGCTATGGGCGCAAGGAGAAGACGACAGCGTGTGGCTAGGCCAGCGCCCCACGCCCGGGGTCTGGGCGGGACTTTACTGCTTGCCATGGTTCGACGAACGCGAAGCCCTGGCGGCGGCGGTACCTGAGCGCTACCGCGCCGCATTGCAGGACACGCCGTGCTTTACCCACGTGCTGACGCACAAAGACCTGTACCTGCATCCGGTTCAAGTGCAAATGCCATGCTCTGCGGTGGCGACATCACAGGGGCGCTGGATCAGTGCACAGGAGTGGCCGCGCATGGGCTTGCCGGCCCCCGTTAGAAAATTGCTACTCCAGGGCTAAGGGGTGGGCTTCGAGTTCCCGGTGCCGCACCAAGGTCATCCACTTGTCGCCAAACAGACCCGCCAATTTTTCCACAAGGTAGACCGAACGGTGCTGGCCACCGGTGCAGCCAATGGCGACTGTGACGTAGCTACGATGGTCGCGTGCCAATGCGTCAAGCCAATGGTTCAAAAACTGTTGAATGTGCGCCAACATGAGCGCGACGTCTGCCTGCTGTTCCAGAAAATCAGCCACAGGCCGGTCCCGCCCCGTCAAATGGCGCAATTCGGGCTCGTAGTGCGGATTGGGCAACATGCGCACATCGAACACATAGTCGGCATCTCCAGGTACACCCCGCTTGAAGGCAAAGGACTCGAACACCAAGGTCAGCTGCTCACCCGATGCAGAGATCAGTGACTTGACGTAGCCCTGCAACTGCGAGGGCCGGATGATGCTGGTGTCGATGACATGGGCGTTTTCCCGCAGATCAGCCAGCAGTTCCCGCTCGAGTTCAATGGCATCCACCAGCGCCCGCCGCTGGTCCTGCGGCGCGGGATCGGAGGCGAACTGGGACAGCGGGTGCTTGCGCCGGGTTTCTGAATAGCGGCGCACCAAGGTGCCCGTCGTGGCATCCAGAAACAGGGACTTGACCGCGACACCCTGCTCGCGCAGGGTGGCGAGTTGCTCGGGCACCAAGGGCAGTGATGACGCCGTGCGCACATCCATCGCAATGGCGACCCGTTTGGTTTGATGCATTTTTTGCAGCGCGACAAATGGCAAAAATAATTCGGGCGGCAAATTATCGACACAGAAAAAACCAGCGTCTTCCAGGGCATGCAATGCAACCGACTTGCCGGAGCCCGACATGCCGGTGATCAGGACGATCTGCAAATTATCGGCTTCAGATTTCATCAAATGATTCCCCGGTTTGCAGCATCTCCCTGGCATGCGCCAACGTTGTGCCCGAGAGGCGCTCGCCCCCCAACATACGCGCCACTTCTGCCACCCGTTGTTCGCCTTGCACCGCCAGCACTGCGCTCATCGTCGACTTGCCCTGCAACTGTTTGGTCACCACCAGATGGTGATCCGCACAGGCAGCGACTTGGGGCAGATGGGTCACCGCCAGCACCTGCCGGTCAACCCCCAGTTGCTGCATGAGGCGCCCGACGGTCTCGGCCACCGCGCCACCCACGCCAGCATCCACCTCGTCAAAAATCAGCGTCTGGGCGGTGCCCAGTTGGCTGGTCGTGACCGCGATCGCCAGCGCCATGCGGGACAGCTCCCCGCCGGACGCCACCTTATTCACCGCTCTAGGCGTACTCCCCGCATGCCCTGCCACCAGAAAGCAGACATCTTCCAGGCCACTTTGCGTCGGTTGCGCCGACGTTTGCAGCATCACTTCGAACCGACCCCCTTGCATACCCAGACCCTGCATGGCCTGGGTGATGGCCGCGGCCAGTCGGGGTGCGGCTTGCGCGCGCGCCTTCGAGAGCTGCCGGGCCTCCTGCATATAGGCTTCGAGCGCCAGCGCGCGGGCGGTTTCCAGCCCCGCCAGATCGGCGCCAGCCTCCAGCTTTTCCAGTTCCTGTTGCCAGGACGCCAGCAAATCAGGCAATTCCGCCGGGGCTCTGCGGTAGCGTCTGGCCAAGGACAGCCACAAGGCCATGCGCTCATCGAGTTCGCCCAGGCGCTGGGGGTCCAACTCGGTCTTGCGCAGGTAGCCCCGCAGGGAATGAACCGTGTCTTCGAGTTGCACCAGATTTGAGGTTAAAACCTCCGTCAGCCCTTTGAAATAGGGCTCAAGGTGCTCCTGTTGTTGTAGCAATTGACAGGCACCGTGGAGTGCCACCAGCGCGCCGTCGTCATCGTCAGCACCCAGCGTCTGCAAGGCGCCTTGAGCGGCATCCAGCAGGGCTTGCGCATGCGATAGTCGGCCGTGCTCTGTGTTGAGGTCCAGCCACTCTTCGCGCTGCGGCGCCAGTTTTTCGACTTCAGCAATTTGCCACGCCAGCCGTTCGCGCTCGCGCTGCAGCGACTCTTGCGCACCCTGGGCTTGCGCCAGATCGGTCTGCGCTTGCCGCCACCGTTGCCACAACGTGGCCAAGACGGCCGATGAGACCTGGGCATAGGCATCAAGCAAGCCCCGCACGGCCTCCGGGCGGGTCAAACTTTGCCAGGCGTGCTGCCCATGAATATCGAGCAGTTGCTCGCCCACTGCGCGCAATTGCGTGGAGGTGGCGGGGCTGCCATTGATCCAGGCACGGCTTTTGCCCTGGGTGTCTACCGTGCGTCGCAACAAGAGGCTGTCACCGATCTCAAAGCCCGCGACTTCAAGCCAAAGCGCCAAATCGGCGCTCGCGTCAAACTCGGCGCTGACATCGGTGCGATTCGTGCCTTCACGGATCACCCCGACATCGGCCCGGCCGCCGGTGACCAGTTGCAGCGCATCAATCAGGATCGACTTGCCGGCCCCTGTTTCCCCGGTGAGCACGGTGAAGCCGTCGGTCAGATCGAGATCGACCTCACGCACAATCACAAAATCACGCAAGACAATACGTTTCAGACTCACAGTCAGGCCACTCCTTCATTCCAGTGCAGTTTTTGGCGCAGGGTATCAAAGTAGGACCAGCCTCTGGGGTGCAAAAAGCGCACATGATGTTCGGAGCGTGTGACCACGATGCGATCGCCATACAGCAAGGCCGCCAGTGATTGCGTGTCAAAACTGGCACTGGCATCCCGCCCAGCTATTATTTCAATAGCAATCTCGGTAATATTGGCAAGGACGATGGGCCGATTTGACAAGGTATGGGGCGCAATGGGCACCAGCACCCAGCCCGGAATGGAGGGGTGCAGCAGCGGTCCGCCGGCGGACAGCGAATACGCGGTGGAACCGGTCGGCGTGGCAATGATCAGGCCGTCGGCCCGCTGGTTCGCCACAAAATGCCCATCGACCTCAACCCGCAGTTCCACCATGCCCGAGGTCGCCCCCCGATTCACCACCACATCGTTCATGGCCAGTGCGTCATAGACACAGTGCCCGTCACGCATCACCCTGGCATGCATCAGGCTGCGATGATCTTCTTCAAACTCACCGCGCAGCATCGGCGCCAGCGTGGCGGCGTAACCCTCCAGCGGGAGGTCGGTGATGAAGCCCAGTCGCCCCTGATTGACGCCAATCAAGGGCACACCGAACCGGGCAAGTTGGCGCCCAATGCCCAGCATGGTGCCGTCACCGCCCACCACCAACCCCAGATCACATTGCGCGCCAATGGTGGCGACATCCATGACCGGGTAACCAGAAACGCCCATGTTGTGCGCGGTGTCTTGCTCAAGAACCACCTCGCAACCCTGTGCATGCAAAAAGTGGGCAATATCTTCCAGCACAGGGCACGAAGACGCGCTCGATGAGCCCGATGCCACCGTCTGGTATTTGCCGATCAGCGCCACATGCCGAAATTTTGATTTCATTGGCAAATTACATCACTAAAATGCCCCCATGCTCGATGACCGTGCCAAGTTGTTATTGAAAGCGCTGGTTGAGCGCTATATCGCCGATGGGCAACCGGTGGGTTCACGCACACTCTCGAAAGCCTCGGGGCTGGACTTGTCGCCCGCCACCATCCGCAATGTCATGTCGGACCTGGAAGATCTGGGCTTGATTGTCAGTCCGCATACCTCGGCCGGACGCATCCCGACGGCGCGCGGCTACCGCCTGTTTGTCGACACCATGCTGACGGTGCGCCAGGAGCAGTTCGCCACCCACAGTCTGGCGCCCGATCAGCCGCAAAAAGTCATTTCCAACGCGGCCAACCTGCTGTCGAGTCTGTCCCAGTTTGTCGGTGTAGTGATCGCGCCGCGCCGTTCCTCCGTGTTCCGCCACATCGAATTTTTACGCTTGTCTGATCGGCGCTTGCTGGTCATCATCGTCTCGCCCGAGGGCGACGTGCAAAACCGGGTAATTTTTACCGAAACGGATTATTCACAGGCGCAATTGGTCGAGACCGCCAACTACCTGAACAGCCATTACGTCGGCCTGGCCATTGAGCAGGTTCGTGAGCGATTGAAAAACGAAGTCGAATCCCTGCGCTCGGAAATCGCCAGCCTGATGCAGGCGGCGGTGACAGTCAGTTCGGAGGCCATGTCAGAAACCAAGGACGAAGTAATTATTTCAGGCGAGCGCAACCTGTTGGCCGTCACCGATTTTTCCCATGACATGGGGCACCTGCGCCGGGCTTTTGATCTGTTTGAGCAAAAAACACAGCTCATGCGCCTGCTTGATATTGCCGGCCAGGCCGAAGGCGTGCGTATTTTTATCGGTGGTGAAAGCCAGGTGGTGCCATTTGAGGACCTGTCCATCGTCAGTGCGCCGTACGAGGTGGATGGCCAGGTGGTGGGCACCCTGGGCGTCATCGGCCCGACGCGCATGGCCTACGACCGGATGATCCAGATTGTGGACATTACTTCGAAATTGGTCAGCAACGCCCTGAGCTACCACAAGTAGACCCTTACAATCTGCGCTTCGGGCCTCTAGCTCATGTTGGTTAGAGCAGCGGACTTAAAGTGGTTTTTTCCTGAGACCCAGGGGCTGGGAATGGAAAAAACAGATTGGGTTGCCTTGGCGCAAGTTGACTCTGCGCCTTGGTAGAACTGCTCAAAGTCGGGGAAACCTCTGGTCATTCATGACCGTGGCAATCCCGAGCGAAGCTCTTCTTTGGAAGTGAACGTGTAGAGACTGTACGGGCAGGTCGTAAAGACAAGAGACAGTCCAGACCACAAACCCGAAAGGGGCGACGAAAGTCGTAGTTGGTAAGCATAATCCGTTGGTGCCGTGTTCGACTCACGGGAGGCCCACCAGACACCCGAGCCGCAGTGTGGCGACACGCTGCGGCTTTTTGGTATCAGTCCCCGCAAAATAATGCGTCCTTTGCACGCTGCCCCGCGGATTCATTCGGCGTGAAATTGATCGGCATTTTTACCCTTGAACGAGGCATAAAAAGCTTTGATTGATGCCATGTCCGCCGCCAGATCGCCCGAGGGCGCGAACACCGGGCCCAGTCCACTGACTTTCTTTTGGTAGTCCATGTAGGCCATCACAATCGGCACCTGGGCGCCCAAAGCAATGTAATAAAAGCCGGTTTTCCAGTATCGGGTCTTGTCGCGCGTGCCCTCAGGCGGCACGATCAGTTGCACCGGCCCATCGACTTGCGCAATGGCCAGCACCGAAGCCGCCACCACGTTGCTGGCCTTCTCCCGCGCAATCGGAATGCCACCCAGCCACATCATCAAGCGGCGAAACGGCGGCCTGAACAGCTGCTCCTTGCCCATCCAGTAGACATTGAGCCTCAAAGCGAAAGCCACCATCAGCGTGTAAGGCAGATCCCAATTGCTGGTGTGCGGGGCCGCAATCAGCACACTCTTGCAGGCCTCGGCTGGCAAATTACCTTGCACCTTCCAGCCACTCAGGCGTAAAAAAATGACTGAGAAGGTACGCAGCAAGGTGTTGATGAGGGGGGTGGAAAAAACAGTGCGGTGCATGCGTCAGGAAGTCCGTTGGGCGTGAAGAAATCTACTTATTGACACCAGACTGTCGCCAACAGGAAAACCCGTAATTATCTTGGAAACAACACGCTTTCCCGGCTGGCATCAATATCAATTTTTTCAGGCTTTGTTGCTGCGCGAAGCAAATCGGGCGGCACAGGCAACCTAAGATAGGCCCTTTGGCTATTCACGCGGCCGTTTTTTCCAGCTCGCTGGATCAAGCGCCGACCCCTGATGATCTTTCCTTCAACCCCTATTTTCAAAGAGACGCCCTCATGTTGAGTCGCTTAGGCATTCTGCTCATGCATCTGCTGGGGCGTTTGCCGCTGGCCTGGGTTCGTGCGCTGGGCTCTGGCCTGGGTTGGGTACTGTACCTGCTGGTGGTACCCCGGCGGCGGGTGGCCCAGACCAACTTGCGTTTGTGTTTTCCAGACCGGTCAGCAGCACAAATCCAGACACTGGCGCGCCGTACTTTTGTTCATTTTGCCCAGGCCTGGCTGGACCGCGGCTGGCTTTGGCACGGCCCGCCCGGGGTGACGCGCCAGCGCTTGACGCTGACCGGGGCGGTGAGTGAACTGCAGGGCCATGAACCGATCGTCATTTTTGCCCCTCATTTTGTGGGCCTGGATGCCGGTTGGACCGCTCTGACCCAGCAGCTGCCCCGCCAGTTCACCACCATTTATACCAATCAGGCAAACAAAATTCTGGACGCCTGGATTCTGACGGGGCGCCAACGCTTTGGGTCTGTGCGCCTGTTTGGACGGATCGATGGCGTGAAAACCATCGTGGCGGCATTGCGCTCAGGGGATCCGCTGTATTTATTACCCGACATGAGCTTTGGCCAGGAAAACTCTGTTTTTGTCCCGTTCTATGGCGTTTCAGCCGCCACACTGCCCTCCCTTTCGCGCTTTGCCAAGCTGGGCCGCGCCAAGGTGGTGCCGGTGGTGACCCGCATGACGCGCCAGGGCTACGAAGTCGAAGTGATGTCGGCCTGGCCGGACTTTCCATCCGACGATGCGCTCGCAGATACGGCGTTCATGAATCAGCAGCTGGAATCTTATATTGACAGCATGCCCGACCAGTATTTTTGGGTACACAAGCGTTTCAAGGATCGCCCGATTGGCACCCCCTCAGTTTACTAAAATTTATACCATTTCAGCCGCTAGCCCTCGTCCAATATGCATAAGTAGCTATTGTTTTTGATCTGATCCAGTGCGTGGCGTCGGCCCCCGTTTTCACCGTCAGCGGTTCGACCCAGTCGTCCAGCCCTTCGAGCCAGAGGGGCAACAGCGCCCTACCGCCCCGTCCCCAGATCAGCAGCGGCGGCGTGGGGGTGCGCCCATTGCCACAGCAGCGTGGCCACTTCATCGATGCCCTGGCGCTTGGTGGCCGAAAAAAGCCGCACTTCACCGCCACCGGCTTGCAGCTTCATGATCGACAGCGCTTTGGTTTGCTCGCTGCGCGTCAACTTGTCGGCTTTGGTGAGTACCACCAGAAATTTCAGCCCCTCTAGCACCCGGGGCCGCACGATGTCGAGCAGAATTTCATCGAGCTCGGTCAGCCCGTGACGAGGATCGCACATCAGCACAATCGCCTTCAGGTTCTCACGCGTCACCAGGTAATTGGCCATCACTTGCTGCCAGCGAATCTTGTCCTGTTTGGGCACCGCCGCGTAGCCATAGCCCGGCAAGTCAGCCAACACCGCGTCGGTGACGCCTTGCTTGCCCAGGGAGAACAGGTTGATGTGCTGGGTGCGACCCGGCTTCTTGGAGGCAAAGGCCAGCTGTTTTTGTTGCGTCAGGGTGTTGATGCAGGTCGATTTACCCGCGTTGGAACGACCCACAAAAGCAATTTCGGGCACCTCCAAGGCGGGCAGAAAATGCAACTGGGGTGCGGTGGTGAGGAACTTGGCGGTATGCAGCCAACCCAATGCCACGACCGCCGCGGCTGGGGTCGCAGGGTCTGGCGCAGGTTTTGGGGTGGCCGAAGCCGGTGGGTTTGAATTGGTAGTCATTGGTAGACGGGAGAAAACCCGGAGCCACATTGTAGAATCAAGCCGTTCCTGCCTCTCACCTGACTCGATACCCTTATGAAGCTGCTTGCCTCCCTGTTGTTTGCTGCCGCCCTGGCAGCTCCTGCTTTCTCCACCTTGGCGCAAGAAGCCAAGCCTGCCTCGCCGCAGGCCACATTGGAGTCAGGCAAAACCGTCAAGCCCGATCTGGCCAAAGGCGAAGCCAGCTTTACCGCCGTGTGTGCCGCCTGCCATGCAGCGGACGGCAATTCGGTTATTCCGACCCAGCCCAAACTGGCACAACAACACCCCGAGTACCTGGTCAAGCAGTTGCAGGAGTTCAAATCGGGCAAGCGCGTCAACGCCATCATGGCGGGGTTTTCAGCCATGCTGAGCGATGCGGATATGCAAAACATCGCCTACTGGGTTTCGGCCAAACCGGCCAAACCGGGATTTGCAAAAGAGAAAGAGCTGGTTCTGCTGGGTGAACGTATTTATCGCGGTGGTATTGCCGACCGTCAAGTACCCGCTTGTGCCGGTTGCCACGGCCCTAGCGGTGCGGGTATTCCGGCCCAGTACCCGCGTTTGAGCGGCCAGCATGCGGAGTACGCCGTGGCGCAACTGACTGGCTTTCGTGATGGCGTGCGCAAAAACAGCCTGCAGATGACGCAGATAGCCGCCAAGATGAACGATCGTGAAATCAAGGCCGTGGCCGACTACATCGCCGGTTTGCGCTGAACGCTGCTTATTTTTTATTGACTGATCCCTATTTGAGTACGGGTCGCATCAGGTCGTGACAGGCACTCATCAAGGCGGGCAGATCCATGACCAATGGACCTGCCTTTTTTTGCAACCGGCAACCTTTGAGTAGCCAAGCGCCAGCTTGCCGCTAGACCCTGACCTCATGCCCGAAAGTATTCCCCCCACCGCACCACGGCGTGACGCCGTGGAAGAATTGCAGCTTGCGCTGCGCGAGCAACAAGTGATTCTCGACACCGCGGGGGTGGGTATTGTTTTCATCAAAAATCGCCTGATAGTGCGCTGCAATCAGCGCTTTGGCCAAATTTTTGGTCATGCCGATGCCGCCACTATTGTGGGCAGTACCAGCCAGTCCCTGTACCCGGATAAGGCTTCTGCGCACACACTGGCAGAAACCGCTTACCCGGACATGGCGCAGGGCCTGGCCTTCAGGTCAGAGGTGGTGATGAGGCGTCGCGATCAGACCACGTTCTGGGCCCATCTGACCGGCAAACTTATCAACCCGGCAGACCCTGGCGAGGGCTCAATCTGGATCATTGATGACATTGATGATCAAAAAGCCGCCCAAGCACAGCTGCAGTCGGTGTTGACCGAGCAAAATCTGATTCTGGACAATGCCATGATCGGCATCGCATTCCTGCGTGACCGCAAGGTGACCCGCGGCAACCAGCGCTTCGAGACCCTTTTGGGCTATGCGCCCGGCGAACTGCACGGGGTCTCGTCACGAACGTGGTACCTGACCGAGCAAGACTGGATCGACGCCACCCACCGCTGCTACGACCCGCTCGCAGCCGGCAAGACCTTTGAAGAAGAAATGGTGCTGCGCAAGAAAGATGGCTCTCCCATTCATTGCGCCATCAGCGCCAAAGCCATTGACTCCAACGATCTGAGCCTGGGCTCGATCTGGATCGGCATGGACATCACGGCGCGCAAGAAGGCAGAGAACGAGCTGCTGCAAGCCCGCGCCGACCTTGAAAAGCTGGTTGAAGTCCGCACTCTGGAACTCAGCCGCACCGTACAGGCGCTCAAGAACAAGGCGGCTGAACAAAAAATCGCCGAGGCCCACATCCAGCGCTTGGCCCATTTTGATGCGCTCACGGGCCTGCCTAATCGTTTGTTGCTCAACGAGCGCTGCCAACAGGCCCTGAATGTGGCCCAACGCGGGCATCAAAGCGTGGCCCTGATGTTTCTGGACCTCGATCACTTCAAGAACGTCAATGATTCGTTAGGCCACCGGGTCGGCGATGAAGTGCTGGTTGAATTGGCGACCCGCCTGAAAGCTGCAGTGCGCAAACAAGACACGGTGTCGCGCTTGGGAGGCGACGAATTTATCTTGCTGCTGCCCGACACCGACGCGCCGGGCGCCGCTCATTTGGCCGAAAAGTTGCTGCAAGCCGCGCTGCAACCGATCCTGATTGAACAGCATGAGTTAACCGTTACACCCTCGATCGGCATTGCGCTGTACCCCAAAGACGGCACGGACCTCGACACCCTGTCCAAATCGGCCGATGCCGCCATGTACCGGGCAAAGGCCGATGGGCGCAACAATTACCGCTTTTACACGGCCCAGATCCAAGCCCATTCCGACCGCGTCCTGCTGCTCGACAACGCCCTGCGCCGGGCGTTGGAGCGTGATCAGCTTGCCTTGCATTACCAGCCGCAAATCTCGCTAATCAGCGGTCAAGTCATTGGTGCCGAGGCCTTGCTGCGCTGGACTCACCCGGAACTCGGTGCCATCTCACCGGTCGAATTCATTCCGATTGCCGAAAACAATGGCCTGATCCTGCCGATCGGGGAATGGGTCATGCGCACCGCCACCCAGCAACTGTCCACCTGGATGGCGCGCGGCATGGCACCTATCACCATGGCGGTCAATTTGTCAGCGGTTCAGTTCCGCCTTCCCAATCTGCCCCGGCTAGTCAGCCGCATCCTGGCGGATGCCGCTCTGCCACCCCAGTTGCTGGAGATTGAGCTGACTGAAAGCGTGGCGATGGCCCACCCGCTGGAAGCTGTCGCCGTGATGAACGAAATGCACCAACGGGGGGTGCGGATGGCGATCGATGATTTTGGCACCGGCTATTCGTCACTGAGCTACCTGAAAAAATTCCAGGTTTACAAACTCAAAATCGACCAGTCGTTCGTGCGCGACATCACCGAAGACACCGACGACAAAACCATTGTCGGCGCGATCATCAGCATGGCCAGCAGCCTGGGCTTGCGAACCATTGCCGAAGGGGTGGAAACCGAGGAGCAGCTTGAATTTTTGCGCGCCCTGGGCTGTCATGAGGCGCAAGGTCATTATTTCAGTCAACCCTTGCCGGCGCCGGCCTTTGAGGACTTCGTGCGCCAAGCCTGAATCGGTGCTCTGGCAGACTTACTTGCTGGTGGCCTTGGCGGACGCTGGCTTGCGGGGCGCTGGCTTGGCGTTGGCAGCGCCAGCAGATGGCGCTGGCAGACCCAGATGCTTGCTGATGGACTGCTCCAGTGCCATCATCCTGGGTTCGATGGTTGGTTTCGTCTGCTCGAATAGCTTCTCTAATAACACCTTTTGTATCTCGCCACCCATCTGCAAATACTTGCGATTGACCGGTGACTCGATGATGGCAATCAGCTGCTTGAGCTCATCCTCGGTGAATTTCTCGTCCAGCAGCGCGCCCACGGTGGATGGGGCCAGGCTGACGGAGCGCGCGCGCACCATGGGCACCACCTCATCCTCAAATTGCTTCACGTCGACCTGAATCTGCTTGGCCACGGCCTCGCGCTTGTCAGCCGCCACTTTGGATTGCAAAATCATTTCGGCCCGCTGCAGCATCATCATGACCGGGCGTGCCACCAAGGCTTGCGCTTCCTGTTCGATGGCCGGTTGCTGCAACAGCAAGACCTTGTTGACCAGTTCTTTCTTGGCCGCCGTGGACTCGGCCTGCGCGCCGCTGGCCAGTGCCAACAAGGCGATCACTACTAATTTTTTCATACCAAATATTCCTTAAAGGGATTGACGGCTCGGGCCGAATGACTATTTTTAGAGTTCCTGCCAGGAAGCCGGAACATGCGAATCATCTGTCGCATCCGGGTGGATCATAGCGATATGGGGCACCGCCGCCCGAAACCATGAATTTCTCAGGCGCCCTGGCTCCCCGTCCAAAGACTCTGTAAAAAGCCTTGGCAAGCCCGAGAACGTGGCGTTTTGAGCGCCCTCTCTAAATGCGCACGAAAGCCTAAATAAACTCAGAGACACTAGGGTTTACCCCAATAAATGCCTTATGCTGCATTGCAACATAAGTGACCTATGTCAATTTTGGCCTAACGGGTACTTCATTCTTCAAGGAAATCGACATGACACACAGCACCATCCCCCACGCGGCGCCCAAGCCGGCCGGCGTCACCGCACTGCAAGAGTTGACAAAAAACGCCACACAGGGCTATGAGAAGCTGCTGCAGCTGAACATCGCAGCCACTCAGGCTTTTTTTGGTCAGTTTCAGGTGGTGATGGACGCCAAAGAAGCACAAAGCCTGCGCGAACTGCAAAGCGAGCTTTTCGCCCCCTTGCCGAACCGGTACTCCGCCGAAAGCCAGCATTACCAGTTGCTGGCTGAGGACTCCAGCGCCAAGTTCAACAAAATCTTCCAGTCCAAGCTGACTGAGGCAAAAAACAACCTGTCTATCCTGGTGGACAGCGTGTCAAGCACGGCCCCGACTGGTACTGAAGTCGCTTCGGCCTTTTTGAAAAATGCGTTGACGACCAGTCAAGGCGCCATCGAATCCGCCCAGCATTGCGCCAGCCAGGTCTTGCAACAGGCCGAGTCCAGTTTTACCAGCGTGGCCACGCAAGCTTTTGACGCGGCGGGCAAAGCGTTCAACATGGATGTTTCACGGGAGCGCTTGTCGGTAGCCAGTAAGCATTCTGAACCTTGACTTGCGTCAGCGGGACCCCGCGAAGGAAGCCGACGAGCGGGTCGGGGAGGTGGTGGATGCCATCAAATCCTGCCTGACAAGAACCCGGGCCGAGTGGGCGACACCGGTCGTGACTGTCAGGTCAACTGCTAGCCAAGCGCCCCCGATCAGGCCAGATATTCAAGGTACACTGCCTCAAAAACGGGTCCGCAACATAGTGTTATCTGCGCGACTCTGGCCAGGAAGTACGACCGACTTATTCCAGTAAGCTCGCTGACCACAAGAATTCCCAAAGCCTCGATGGATGACCAAATTCTCTTCTTTCCAGCCAAACCAAGGACTGGGGTCGCGTTGCGCGGCGGGTCAAGACTAAAACGAATTGTGTCGGCCTTGCTTTGGGTTTTGCTGTTGCTGATGGGCAGCAGCACCCTGTGCGCCCAGGCCTTCGCCGCGGACGCAACGCCAAAATCCATCACCGTCGTGCTCGACGACAACTACCCGCCCTTTGTCTTTCGGGACGCGTCCGGCCAACTCCAGGGCATCCTGAAGGACAGCTGGGCGCTGTGGCAGGCCCGCACCGGCATTGCCGTCAACTTGCAGGCGATGGACTGGACCCGAGCCCAGCAGACGATGCAAGCCGGCCAGGCCGATGTGATCGATACCATTTTTGAGACCCCGGCGCGCCAGCCACTCTACGAGTTCACCGCGCCCTATGCCCAGATCGATGTGCCGATCTTTTTTCATAAAAGCATCAGCGGCATCACCAACGCTGATTCATTGAAGGGCTTCACGGTCGGCGTCAAGGAGGGGGATGCCTGCATCAACGTACTGCACGCGCACGGCATCGACAGCGTCAAGAAATACCCAGCTTACTCAGCCGTCATTGCGGCTGCGGCCAACGGCGATGTGCGCGTCTTTTGCGTCGATCAGCCGCCGGGCGCCTACCTGCTGAACCAGTTGGGCATCGAGAAAGATTTTCGCCATTCGGTCCCCTTGTACACGGGGGAGTTTCATCGCGCGGTGCGCAAGGGTGAGCACGCGCTGCTCAAAGTAATTGAAGACGGCTTCGCCCGCATCAGCGCACTTGAGCGCGAGCAAATTGAACGCAAGTGGTACGGCAGCGCGGTTGAAAGTTCTGGCGTGATGCGCTATGCGGGATACGCCAGTTACGCCTTGCTTGGCCTTCTGGTGGTGGCAACGATGTTGGCGCTGTGGAATTGGATGCTGCGCCGGGAAGTGACGGCCCACACGGCCGACATTGCCCGGGAACAGGCCGCGCTGCGCGCGAGCGCCGACGAGATCAACAATCTGGCGTTTTTTGATCCGCTGACTCAGCTGCCCAACCGCCGCAGGCTGCTGGACCGCCTGTCGCAGAGCATGGCATCAAGTACGCGCAGCACCCATTTTTGTGCCTTGTTGTTCATAGATCTGGACGACTTCAAGACCCTGAACGACACGCTCGGCCATGCGCAGGGCGATTTGTTGCTGCGGCAGGTGGCGCAACGGCTGCTGGCCTGTGTGGGCGACGAGGACACGGTAGCGCGCCTGGGCGGCGACGAATTTGTGGTGCTGCTTGAAGACCTGAGTGAGAGCGAGCTGCTGGCGGCCACCCAAGCCAAGGAGGCCGCTGAAAAAATTCTCGCGGCATTGGCGCAGCCCTACCAGCTGGCCATGGAAACCCATCGCAGCACGCCCAGCATCGGTGTCACCCTGTTCACCGGGCATGACCAGCGCATTGACGAGTTACTCAAACGCGCCGAGCTGGCGATGTACCAGGCCAAGACGGCGAGCCGCAACACGGTGCGCTTCTTTGATCCCAAGATGCAGTCGGATGTGACGGCGCGTGCCGCCCTGGAAGCCGACTTGCGCGAGGCGGTACTGAAAAACCAGTTTCTGCTGCACTACCAGGCGCAGGCCACCAGCGATGGCCAAGTCACTGGCGTGGAGGCGCTGGTGCGCTGGCAACATCCGCAACGGGGCCTGGTACCACCGGCTGAGTTCATCCCGCTGGCCGAAGAGTCAGGCTTGATTCTGCCCTTGGGCAAGTGGGTGCTGGAGGCGGCTTGCGCCCAATTGGTACTGTGGGCGGCGCAGCCCGCCATGGCCCATCTGACGATAGCGGTGAATGTCAGCACACGCCAGTTTCATCAAAGTGACTATGTGCCGCAAGTGTTGGCGGCACTCGAACGCACCGGCGCCAACCCGCAACGGCTCAAACTGGAACTGACCGAGAGCCTGCTGGTAACGCATATTGAAGACGTGATCGGCAAGATGCACGCCCTCCGGGAGATTGGCATTGGGTTTTCGCTGGACGACTTTGGCACCGGCTATTCCTCGCTGTCGTACCTGAAGCGCTTGCCACTCGATCAACTCAAGATCGACCAGGGATTTGTACGCGACATTCTGAGCGACGCCAACGATGCGGCCATTGCCAAAATGGTGGTGGTGCTGGCTGAGGCCATGGGGCTGGCGGTGATCGCCGAAGGCGTGGAAACGCAGGGGCAGCGCAACTTCTTGGCCAGCCAGGGCTGCCATGCCTACCAGGGCTTTCTGGTTAGCCGACCGCTGCCACTGGAAGAGTTTGAAATTTTTGCCCGAGACCAGGAACCCGCCAGGCCCGAAAATTTATAACAAATCAGGCGCTAGCCCGCGTGAAATAAGCCTAAGCAGCTATTTATTCAGGAGTGATGTTGCAAACGCATCGATAGCCAGTGGCCACCACCATCCCGGCGCTCCGGGCCAGAACAGATTTATTAGCGCTGGGTCTCTAAATTGTCGAGCCTGCGCGCCTGTGAAAATCAGGGTTTACCCTGCATAATCTGAAACAAGGTTCCACTGGATTCAGATGTTGTCATGAAAAAATCGATCTCATTCGCGCCACTGTCAAAGGGGCAGCCAACTGCGGCGCGGCCGCTTGGCGACGCGTTTCACTCGCATCTGACCCAGGTCAGCTTGGGTTTATCGCCTATTTCTCTGGCCTTGGCTTATGCCGACTGATCCCCAGCCCCCGGACGAGCTGCACCTGGACCGCGTGCACCAGATGGAAGCGGCCATGGAGACCCTGAACATGCGCATCGCCCGCCTGGCGATTGCCTTGGGCGTGTCGCTTGACAATGAGGGCGAGCTCGCCAGCCTGATGGGCGAAGAACATGACACAAGCATGCCGGATGAACGCCGTGTCAGCGCCGATCCACTTGACGCAGTGCACGCCCACATTGGCCCGGAGGGCCGGGTGGCGCACCAGCGCCAGGAGTTGCGAGGCCTGCTGGTCATGCGCTACGAGGTTGAAAAGCGCTATGTCGACGATGCCGGCATCCCCGTCACGCACCAGATCATGATCGAGGCCGAGCAGCAGCTGGAACGCAAAGGTTTCAAGCCCGGCGTTGACGGCATTAACCTGGATCGCCTGTTTAACACCTGAGACCTGTCGGCTCTGCCAGCGGCCCCGCCGTTGCGTGAGTTACCCTGCCTGTTCCTGATGCCCCATTCACGATTGAAAACGTCACGCCAGCAGCTCGCGGCGCAACCCCTCAAACCAAATCACTTAATTTAGGAACCCACCCCATGGCCATACTTGCAGTCAACGCGGGCTCGTCCACGCTCAAATTTTCACTGCATCCGCTGCAAAATGCGCAAGTGCAACCCAGCGTGCTGACCGGCAGCATCCAGGGTCTGGAACCCGGCGGGGCGCCGGTGCTGGACTGGACTTTTCAGGGCCACGCCCAACATCGCCAACTGGAGCGCGCCGCTGATCCGTTTGATCAAGCCCTGCAGAGCCTGGGCGAACTGCTGCGGGGCGACCCCGCCATTCCCGCGATCGAAGCCATTGCCCACCGCGTGGTGCATGGTGGGCGCAGCCTGTCTGCCAGCGTCAAGATCACCGAAATCATCATGACCGAGTTGATCCGGCTGACGTCACTGGCACCGCTGCACCAGCCGCAAAACCTGCAAGGCATTCGGGCGTTTCAAAAAGCGTTTCCAAGCCTGCCGCAGATCGCCTGCTTTGATACCGCCTTTCACGCCACCCTGCCCGCGGTCGACTACACCTTTGCCCTGCCGCAGTCGCTCACCGACCGGGGCGTGCGCCGTTACGGCTTTCACGGCCTGTCGTACCAGTACGTCATGAGCGTGCTGCTGGAGCGCAGCGAGCGGGCTCAAGGTCGGGTGCTGATGGCGCATCTGGGCAACGGCGCCAGCCTGTGCGCGGCCCGGGGCGGGCTCAGTTGCTCCACCAGCATGGGGTTTTCCGCGCTGGACGGCTTGATGATGGGCACCCGCACCGGCTCCATCGACCCCGGCGTGCTGCTGTACCTGATGGAGCAAGGCTGGGACCACGACCAGCTGGAAGACCTGCTCTACAAGCAAAGCGGTTTGCTCGGCGTCTCCGGTATCAGCGCCGACATGCGAACCCTGCGCGCCAATGGCAGCGCGCCGGCCCAGGCGGCGATTGATCTGTTTACCTACCGCTTGGTGCGGGAAACCGGTGCGATGGTCGCTTGTCTGGACGGGCTCGATCTGCTGGCCTTCAGCGGCGGCATCGGTGAGCACGACACCGAGTTGCGCGCGCAGATGGGCCAGCGCCTGGCCTGGCTGGGAGTCGTGATTGACCCGCTGTTGAACCAGCAGGCCATCGGCAACGAGGTGCTGGCGATCCATGCGCCCGAGAGCCGGGTACAGGTGTGGGTGGTGCCAACCGACGAAGGCCTGGTGGCGGCGCGTGAAGCCGCGCGCCTGATTTGAGCGTTCCATCCGCCATCGCGCGGCGACGGGTATTCCAATCCCGCTTTGCGATACTCGGGGCATGCAGTTACAAGACATTCTCTACTCCCAGGGCTTTGGCACCCGGCGCGTCTGTGCCGGTCTGATCCAGCAGGGTCTCGTCCAAGTTTATGAGCCAAATCAGGCGCTAGCCCCCGTCCCCTATACGCAAGCAGCTACTGAATTTGAAGCAGATGGTTTGCGCTTGCGGGTTCAGGGGGTGGACTGGCCGTTCCATGCCAAGGCCTATGTCATGCTGCACAAGCCAACCGCCACCGAGTGCTCGCAAAAGCCCTCCACCTACCCCAGCATCTACACCCTGCTGCCCTCGGCCCTGCGCTTACGCCCGCAAAAGGGCGCGGTGCAAGGCGTGCAGGCGGTGGGCCGGCTGGACCAGGACACCACCGGGCTGTTGCTGCTGACCGACGACGGCCAGTTCATCCACCGCATGAATTCACCACGCCACCATGTGCCCAAGGTCTACGAGGTCACGGTCAAACATCCACTCGACGACACCCAGGTGGCCCGGCTGCTGGCCGGTGTGGTGCTCGACGATGACCCCAAACCGGTGCGCGCCGCCGCCGCCGAGGCGGTAGCAAGCCACCACCTGCGCCTGACGCTGACCGAGGGCAAGTACCACCAGGTCAAACGCATGGTGGCGGCGGTCAGCAACCGGGTAGAAGCCTTGCACCGCTCGCAAATCGGCGGCTTGCGTTTGCCCGACGACCTGAGCCCAGGCCAGTGGCGCTGGCTGAGCGCGGCCGATCTGGCCAGCCTCAAAGGGTGATACTGCGAGCGCGAGTATGCTTGGCCCCATGAACCTGTTTCTCGATGCCTTCTGGCGCGCGCTAGCCTATTGCCTGCGCCCGCGGGTGATCGTGCTGTCATTGTTGCCGCTGGTGCTGATGGTGGCGCTCGCTTTGGGGCTGGGTTACTACTTTTGGAACAACACGGTGGAATGGGTGCGCGCGGCGCTGGCGGCCTCCACCCTCGTCAACACGGTCTCGAACTGGCTGCAGAGCGTGGGCTTTGGTAGCCTCAAGCTGGCGCTGGCGCCCTTGATCGTGATTTTTGCCGTGACGCCCATTCTGGTGGTGCTGTCCTTGCTCACCGTGGCGCTGCTGATGACACCGGCGCTGACCCGGCTGGTGGCGGCGCGGCGTTTCCCCCAACTTGAGCGCCAGCACGGTGGCTCGTGGGTGCTCAGTCTGTTGTGGTCTTTGGGCTCGACCGGGCTGGCCCTGATTGCCTTGCTGGTGTCGCTGCCGCTGTGGCTGGTTCCACCCTTGCTTCTGGTGCTGCCGCCCTTGATCTGGGGTTGGCTGACTTACCGGGTGATGGCCTTTGATGCGTTGGCCGAGCACGCCAGCGTCGAGGAACGACGCGAGATTTTTCGCCGTCATCGTGGCTGGTTGTTGGGGATCGGTGTTTTTTGCGGCTACCTGGGCGCCGCACCCAGCGTGTTGTGGGCCTCAGGTGTGTTGTTTGCCGCCGCGTTTGTGATTTTGCTGCCTCTGGCGATCTGGCTTTACACGCTGATCTTTGCCCTGTCTTCACTCTGGTTTGCCCATTACTGTCTGGCGGCCCTGCAAGCCTTGCGCGCCGAGACGGCCCCGGTCACCGCCGCGCCCGCGCCTGACGCCACAACCATCGACGTGCAAGCGCTAACATTGCCGGATGAACCAACTGCCAACGCCAACACCTCCCTCTAGCGCAGCGCCCCGTTTCGGCCTGATCATCATTGGCGATGAAATCTTGTCAGGCAAGCGCGCTGACAAACACCTGCCCAAAATCATCGAGTTGCTGAAGGCGCGCGGCCTGGCACTGGACTATGCCGACTACGTGGGCGACTCGCCCGCGCGCATCACGGCCACCCTGAAACGTGCCTTTGCCTCGGGCGACGTGGTGTTTTCAACCGGCGGCATTGGTGCCACCCCGGACGACCATACCCGCCAATGCGCGGCCCACGCCCTGGGGCTTGAATTGGCGCTGCACCCCGAGGCTGCCACGCTGATCCGCCAGCGCATGCAAGACCTTGCCCAAGAACAAGGCAAGGTCTACCAGCCTGATCACCCTGACAACCTGCACCGGCTCAACATGGCCGTGTTTCCGGTCGGTGCGCAGCTCATTCCCAACCCGTACAACCGCATTGCCGGTTTTTTCTGCAAGGCGAAAGGACAATTTCCCGCCGGGCCGCCCCAAGGGAAATTAGCCCCCTCGGGGGGCAGCGACCCACACGAAGTGGGGGAGCGTGGGGGTGTTTATTTCGTGCCCGGTTTTCCGGTGATGGCCTGGCCCATGATCGAATGGGTGCTCGACACCCATTACCCGCAGTTGCATCAAACGGCCGCCTGGATCGAGCAATCGGTCATCGTGTTTGGGGCCATGGAAGCGACGTTGACCCCGCTGATGCAGGACATCGAGCGGCTTCACGTCGGCGTCAAGGTCTTCAGCCTGCCCAGCGTGGATCACCCGGAGTATGGTCGCCACATTGAACTGGGGGTCAAGGGCGAGCCAGCACGGGTCGCCCCGGCTTATGCCGATCTGCTGGCGGGCCTGCACCGTTTCAGCGTCAAGCTTGGCCCTGAATTGGTGCAAAAATAATTTTCATAATTTTTGATACCCTGAATTCGCACTTATTTGGTGCTTAAATTCATGACTGTCATGCGATGTTTCTGCAATCGGGGCCAGCAGCAGCTCAAAGTCAGGGCAAAATGTTGCGTTGGTTATTTGAGTCAACGCGCCGCAACTGGCACAAAACCTGCGTGACACCGAACCATACACTTTTCAACAACGATTCAACCAGGAGTATTTGATGGCCAAGACCGTCGCAGACGTCATGAAGATGGTGAAAGACAGCGAAGTCAAGTTTGTTGACTTCCGCTTCACCGATACCCGGGGCAAGGAACAGCACGTCACCGTGCCGGTTTCGCATTTTGATGAAAACAAGTTCAGCGAAGGCCACGCCTTTGACGGCTCGTCGGTCGCGGGCTGGAAAGGCATCGAAGCCTCTGACATGCAGCTCATGCCCGACCCCAACACCGCCAACATCGATCCGTTCTTTGAAGAAACCACGATGTTCATGAGCTGCGACGTGGTTGAGCCCAGTGACGGCAAAGCCTATGACCGCGACCCGCGTTCCGTCGCCCATCGGGCCGAAGCCTACCTGAAGGCCTCGGGCATGGGTGACACGGCCTACTTTGGCCCGGAGCCGGAGTTTTTCTTGTTTGATGATGTGCGCTGGAACACCGACATGTCGGGCTGTTTCTTCAAGATCGACGACTACGAAGCGCCCTGGAATTCCGGCAAAAAAATGGAAGGCGGCAACCGCGGCCACCGCCCCACCACCAAGGGTGGCTACTTTCCGGTGCCGCCGGTGGACAGCACGCAAGACATGCGAGCTGAAATGTCGCTGATCCTTGAATCGCTGGGCATTCCGGTCGAGGTGTTCCACCATGAGGTGGCGGCCCCGGGTCAATGCGAACTCGGTACCAAATTCAGCACCCTGGTGCAGCGCGCCGACTGGACCCAGGTTCTGAAGTACGTGGTGCAAAACGTGGCCAATGCCTATGGCAAAACCGCCACCTTCATGCCCAAGCCGATCGTCGGCGACAACGGCTCGGGCATGCACGTCCACCAGTCGGTCTGGAAAGACGGCAAAAACCTGTTTGCCGGCGACGGCTACGCGGGTTTGAGCGACTTTGCCCTGTACTACATCGGCGGCATCATCAAGCACGCCCGCGCCCTCAACGCCATCACCAACCCCGGCACCAACAGCTACAAGCGTCTGGTGCCCGGCTTTGAGGC
>JANYHL010000074.1 GCA_025359085.1 Gammaproteobacteria bacterium | reverse complement strand
CCCACCACGCCGCCGCCCAGGGCGAACAGAATGGTTTTGCGGTCGCAAGCGTGCGACAGCAGGGCATCAAAAATCAGGTTCAGCGTTTGCCAGGTCTTGAACGCCTCGCCGTCGGGCAGTACCACCGTGTGAATGTGTTTGAACTTGCCCAGCAAAGCGCCCTGCAAGCGCTCGGCATAGAGCGGCCCGACCGTGGTGTTGGTCACAATCAGCGCGCTGCTGGCGCTGGGCAATTCGGCGTAGCTCAAGGGGTTGTCAAACAGCGAGCCGCGAATGGCGATGTGGTAGCTGCGGCTGGCCAGGTCAATGGCGACGGTTTGGAGGTCGGTGGCGTTCATGGGGGGTGAGTTTAGGGGCTGAAAGGCACACCCGCCAGCTCCAGCTGCATCACCACCATGTTGACCAGCGTGGCGACCGTCGGGCGACCGGTCTCGATGATGAAGTGTGCCGTCTCCCGGTAAAGCGGATCGCGCAAGGCATGCAGGTCGCGCAGGCGGGTTAGAGGGTCGGCCACCTGTAACAAGGGCCGGTTCACGTCATGGCGCAAGCGCCGGAACAGCTCGTCGGGCGAGGAATTGAGGTACACCACCCGGCAACGTTCGCGCAGATGCTGGCGGTTGGCGGGCCGCAGAATCACGCCGCCACCTGTTGATATGACGCCCGTCTGCTTTTGTGTGAGTTCGTTGATAACCGATTCTTCGACATCGCGGAACCGGTCTTCGCCCTCGCGCTCGAAATACTCGCGGATTGAGCAGCCCAGTTGCTGTTCAATCAGATGGTCGGAGTCAAAGAAGGGGAGCTGCAGCCGTCGGGCGAGTTGACGCCCGACGGTGGATTTACCGGAGCCGGGGAGGCCGATGAGAATAATCAATATAAAAAGGCTTCGAACTCGTTACCTTGGGTACGTAACGGTGATCAGCGGCAAGGTTGTCACACGGGACCCAGCCGTAAATTTAACTTCGACTTGAGCCGTTGCAGTCTGCAATCCATTCGGAACGCATGCAGGACTCAATGTGGCGCTCGATGCGTCGAACTCGAAAGATACCGGAGTTCTTTGAGTTTCCAAATCTAAAACTGGCGAACCCGTCTTCACAGAACCGCTAAAGTCAGTGGTGATGCCCTTGATTTCGATTGTTGTTCCCGAAGGCGCGGGGAAACCGGCCGGCGTGCCGACAAATGTGGACACCGTAAATTTACAGACTCCTGCAGGTGCACTAAATGTTTTGATGATCGAACCACCCGATGCAGCCGAATAAAGATTCGCCAAACCGAGATTGGACACCGTGAAGTCGAGAAAACCACTGACGGCAATCCCATTCCCTATCTGCGTGGAAGCGGTCACGCGCGCACGGTCACCATCGGCGGGACGGGGGTCTTGAACGGAATAAGTAACTTTACAACTACCATTAAGAGTCGTGCAGCCGCCTCGGGAGGAAGTTCCCACTGCACCAAAATTTGCTGTAAACACGACAGGTACGCCATCGGCAACGGGGTTTCCGTTGGCATCAACAATTGCCACAGTGATCACAGAACTATCGCCAGTGATTCCGAAATTCAAGTTGTATTTTGTGGCGGACAAATCAAACCCGGCTTGAGTCACGACACCCGTGGTTACCAGAAGCTGATCCGACTGTGACGTAATGGTCGAGTTATCTTTGCGAGTGACGGTAGCCTTGACCACCACAGCCGTCGCCACGCTCTTTGACGACACCGTCGTGACCACGACGCCATCCGCATCGCTGGTTGAACTAGGGATGTTCAATGTGACGTCATTTGCCGGTATGACCGCGAAAGTGACAGTAGCACCTTTCACCGGAGTGTTGTTTTTGTCGACCACACGGAACCGCAAGGTTGCCGACTCCGAGCGTCCATTTCCCCCCGCTCCCGCCAGCACGATGGATTTATCAGCTGGATTCACGTCCAAAAAGTTCAACGCATTGGCCAGCGCCAAGGGATCGGTGCCCCCGCCCGTCGGCGCACTGGTAATGGAAATCGCCTTTTCTGCGGCGACTACTGCTTTTGCCACGGTAGCGGAAGCGCCAACGGTCGTTGCGCCTACGGAGGAGCCGGTAGCTGCACGAATTTCAACGCTTGCAACCCCATTTGAGTCTGTTAGTGCTGTCTTCGAGACGGGCGCGATGGTAAGCAAACCAGCACCCGTTTCCCCGAAAGTAACTACGGCGCCTGGAACCGGACTACCGGCTGCATCTTTCAAGGTAATGGAAACTTTTGAGATTTCAATAGCAGAAATCGAAGTTGTCGAGGTGCCAGCTCCACTGAGCACATCCATGGTCATGGACGCAACCGCCGTTGGCGGCGTAGTGCTAGCCGTCCCCGGATTCCCCCCCCCCCCTCCACAAGCCGTCAGTGCCACCGCAACCGTCAATCCGACAACATATTTCAATAACTTCATATCCATCTTCCTGCAATTCATTATTTATAGAGAAAACTCAGCGTGCTGCCCGGTCCGCAACCACCTTGGGCGTAATAAACACCAGCATTTCCTGTTTGTTGGATACCCTGCCGCGGCTCTTGAACAGGTTGCCAACGCCTGGTAAATCGCCTAAAAATGGCACCTTGGTTTCATTGTCACTTTCGGTCAATTCGAAAATACCGCCAATCACCACGGTGCCGCCGTTTTCAACCAGCACCTGGGTCTTGATGTGTTTGGTATTGATGGCAAAGCCAGCCGCAGTGGACTGGCCAACGGTGTCTTTGTTGACATCCAAGTCCAAAATGATATTGCCTTCGGGGGTGATTTGCGGCGTGACTTCCAGTTTCAAATTGGCCTTGCGAAAGGCAATGGCGGTGGCGCCACTGGCAGAGGCTATTTGGTAAGGCAGCTCTGTGCCTTGTTCGATCAGCGCCTTGATCTGATCCGCTGTGACCACACGCGGGCTGGAGACCACCTTGCCTTTGCCATCAGCTTCCAGTGCCGACAGTTCCAGGTTCAGAAAACGGTTGGCGGCTGAGCTGAAGATCGAGAGGGCAAAGGTCGCTGCGTTGTAGCCACCCTGACCGACGGCCGGCAGGTTGATGAAATTGCTGGTCAGGTCAACAGCGCCACCGGCGCCACTGCTGGCCACTGCATTGCCGTAGCTTGAGCCGAAGACGACGCGGTTGTCGCCAGAGAGTTGGTAACCGCCATCGCCACCCTTTTGCGCGCGTAGATCGTTGCCTCCCAACTTGACGCCGAGCGATTTACCAAAGGTGTCCGACGCCTCCACAATGCGCGCTTCAATCAGCACTTGGCGCACCGGAATATCGAGCTTGGCGATCAATTGCTGTACTTGTTCAAGTTTGCTGGGAATGTCGGTCACGAACAACTGGTTGGTGCGGGCCTCCGAAATGGTGCTGCCGCGTGGGCTCAACATGCGCGAGCTGTTGCCGCTGGTGCCGCCACCGGTGGCGGTTAGCTGGGCGGCAACTTCTGCCGCCTTGGTGTAATTGAGTTGAAAGGATTGCGTGCGCAAGGGCTCCAGACTTTGCAGCGAGGCGACCGACTCAAGCTCCAGCTTTTCCTTGGCGTTGATTTCATCTTTGGGCGCAATCCAGAGCACGTTGCCGGTTTTGCGCATGCCCAGGCCCTTGGCCTGGAGGATGATGTCGAGCGCTTG
Source organism: Gammaproteobacteria bacterium (assembly GCA_025359085.1). Taxonomy (GTDB): domain Bacteria; phylum Pseudomonadota; class Gammaproteobacteria; order Burkholderiales; family Burkholderiaceae_C; genus Rhodoferax. The sequence continues at coordinate 12,519 of JANYHL010000074.1, read as the reverse complement.
ATCCCAAGGCACGTCCTGCAGCCGCAGGGTCACGGAGCCATTGACTGAGTCCGAGGTGATGATGTTGAAATTGGTGAAGTCGGCAATAACCTGCAACAGCGAGCGCACTTCGATGTTCTGGAAGTTGAGCGACAGTTTTTGCCCGTTGTAGCCCGGTCCCTGCGTCAATTTGGAGGTGTCAACTTTCACCGGTTTGACTTCCACCACAAACTGTTCGTCAGTTTGGTAGGCACTGTGCACCCATTGACCTTTAGGCTCAATCACCATGCGTACGCGATCACCGACGGCGAAGGTGGTCACAGTTTGCACCGGTGTGCCAAAGTCAGTCACGTCCAGACGGCGCCGCATGCCTTCTGGCAGGCTGGACTTCATGAACTCGACCACCAGCGTTGCCCCCTGCTGGCGAATGTCAACGCCGACCTGGCTGCTGGGCAGCGACACCACAATGCGGCCCGAGCCTTCATCGCCGCGACGGAAATCGAGGTCTTTCAGCGGCAAGGTGTCGCGGCTGCGGCTTTCTGCAAAAACGGGGGCGCCAGCGGTTGCCGGCGCGGCAAGCGCCACGGCATCCAGCACCACCAACAGCGATTTGCCCTGCAGCTGCGCCTTGTAGGCGGTTGCCTGCTTCAGGTTCAGCACGACGCGGGTTCGATCCCCGGCCTGAATCACACTGACCGACCTCAAATTGCCCTGGTTGATCTCGACGGTGGAACGGCCCATGGCACTGGTGACGCCGGGGAAATCAAGCGCAATGCGGGCGGGGGACTGGATTGAAAACCCGGTCGGGAGGGTTGCCAGCGGCTGCGACAGGTCAATTCTGACGACCTCAACTCCGCTTTGAATCGACCCCGAAACTGCCTCAATCGCACTCTGGGCCTGCGCGCCAAGTGCCAGCAACATGAGCGATGCTGTCAATAAAGTCTGTTGCCACATCCGCTTTGTCATCCAGTGATTTTGATGGTTCATTTTGATTTCTCTTGCAACTGCAAAGTAGCGGGGCGTTCAATCCACTCGCCCGCGGCGTCTTGCACAATTTCACGTAGTGTGACTTCGGTCTCGGTGATTTTGGTTACACGCCCATAGTTCTGTCCGAGATGGTTGCCCGGTTTGACCTGGTACAACAAATTGTCGACCTTGACCAATGCCACTGGTTGCCCCGCTTTGGTCAGGCTACCCACCATGGCCATGACATCCAGCGGAGAGGCTTCCAGGGCCTCCTTGCGGCGCGCCAACTCGGGGGCGATCAAGGCGCCGCTGGAAACCGATAGGGTGGATTCGCGCTTGAGGGCCTGGGTCAGCTTCTGGTTGCTGAATGGTTCTATCGCAGTGACCTGGGTGTAGCTCTCGGGCTTGAATTGCTTCGGTTCGGAAATGGGGGCGACCTTGGGATGGGTCTGGCTCTTTTGCTCTGCCATCCATTGGCGCAGTTCAGCCTCGCCAGTGGCACCGAAAGCCGCCAGCGCAAGTGCCAGCACCAGCGCCAGCGCCAACGCCAGGCTCGTGAAGAGCAACTTATGCACCAGCATCATTTCTTGGCTCCTTGAGGGGCTGCCTTGCGCTGCGCGGCCACTTCATCGCTATCCAGATAGCGGAAGGTCTTGGCGGTGGCGTCCATCGTCAACGTTCCTTCTTTGCCAGGCAGAATAGTCAGGTTGTTCAGCGTCACGATGCGCGACAGGTTGGCAATGTCTGACGCAAAAGCGCCGATGTCGTGATAGCGACCGGTGACACGCACTGCGATGGGTAACTCAGCATAGTAATCTTTGACGGCGACTTGTCCGGGCCGAAACAGATCAAATTGAAGACTGCGCCCCAAGCCGGCCTGGTTGATGTCGGACAGCAAAGCGTCCATCTCGGCTTTGCTGGGGAGTTGCTTCTCTAGCTGCGTTACATATTGCAGAACCTGTTCACGCTGTTTTTTCAGCGCCTCGAGGTTGATCGCCTTGCCCAGTTTGACCTTGTACTCTTCACGCAGCTTGACTTCAGTGGCTTGCTCGGCGGCTAATTCTTCTTGTGAGGTGTTGAGCCACAAAAACCAAAGTATCGCCACAACCAGAGTGGATATGACGGTAAACAGCAGGTGGCGCGGCAGCGCGGGCCAGTTGGACGGGTCTTTGGGATCGAGGTTGCGAAATTGCCCCAACAGCTTTTCCTGCCGGGCCGAAAAATCGAAATTCAATGTGGGTTTGCTTGGCATGGGGGCTTGCGCCTAGGGCTTGACAGGGGTTGAGGCTGCGGGCGTAGCGGGTGCCGTGCCCGCAGCAATGCGCGACTTTTCGGCTTCGCTGGCACGCGTCAAGTGAACGCGGATGGTGAAATTTGCAACCCGGCGCTGCTCGCGCGAGGGGAGTGTGACCGAGCCCGCCACAATCTCAATCAACTCGGGCTTGGAAAACCAGGGTGTGTTGTTGCCGAGATTGCGCAACAGTTCAGACACGCGCTCGTTGGACTGGGCGACACCCTGCAGCGTCACGGTCTGATTCTCCTGGCGCATGCTCATGATGTACACGCCGTCCGGCAGTTGCTTGACCAGTTCGGTCAGCAGGTGGACCGGCAAATTTCGGTCGGCCTGCAAGTCTTCAACCGCTTGTTGGCGCGCTCGCAAGGCGGTAATTTCAGATTCAAGACCGGCGATATCCTTGATTTGGGCATCAAAACGCTTGATCTCCGTTTGCAGCAACTGATTGCGTCCTTGTTGATCTGAAATCCGGGACTGGAACCCGAGAAAAATAACCCCGGCCAGCAAACCACCCACCAGGGCGGCCAGTCCCAAGCTGACATTGAAAGCGTCTTTGCGAAGTTTGCGCGCAACCTCGCGGTGCGGCAGTAGATTGATCAGTATCACTGCATGAACCTCCGCAAAGCCAGTCCGCAGGAGGTGAGATAAGAGGGGGCTTCTCGGGTTATTTTCTTCAAACGAACTCCATCACCCATTTCCATGCCTTCAAACGGATTCGCCAACGTGCAGGCGAAGGTGGTGTGTTGCGTGACCGCCGCCGTCAAACCCGGCAAGGCCGCCGAGCCGCCTGCCAGCAGCACGTAGTCCACCTTGTTGTGCGGCGTGCTGGTGAAGAAAAATTGCAGTGCACGGCCAATTTCTTGCACCATGCTTTCAACAAAAGGGCGCAGCACGCTGGTTTCATAGTCATCGGGCAGTTCGCCGCTGCGTTTTTTGCTCTCCGCTTCTTCCAGAGAAAATCCATACTGACGCACGATCAACTGCGTGAGTTGCGTGCCGCCAAACGCTTGGTCCCGGTCGTATAGAACTTCATCGTCGCGAATGACCTGCATGCTGGTGGTCTGCGCTCCCACTTCAAACAGGGCCACGACACTGCCAATGCCTTTGTTGGGCAGGTTCGCTATCAGGCGACTGGTGGCCAAACGTGACGCATAGGATTCCACGTCCACAATCACCGGCTTCAAGCCAGCGGCTTCCGCCAAGCCCTGAATATCCTGCACCTTTTCGCGACGGGAGGCTGCAATAAGAATCTCGACGTCGCCAGCAGAAGTGGCGCTGGGCCCGACAATGCAAAAATCAAGACTGACTTCGTCCAGGGGAAAGGGAATGTACTGGTTCGCCTCAGTCTCAACCTGCATCTCCAGTTCCTGGTCGGACATGCCACCCGGCAGCGTTATTTTTTTGGTGATGACCGCCGAGGGCGGCAGAGCCATTGCCACATTTCTTGTTTTGGTTCCGCTTTTTTTTACCAAACGGCGCACGGCATCAGCGACTTCATCGAATTTTTCGATGTTGCCGTCCATAATCCAGCCGCGTTCAAGCGGCACAATCGCACACCGTTCAAGCACCAGATCGCCAGCTTTGTTGTGACCCAATTCGACCAGTTTGACACTGGAAGAGCTGATATCCAAACCCAGCATGGGGGCGGGTTGACGGCTAAACAAGGACCCCAAAGAGATCAAAACTATCCCCTGAAACAAGCCAATGAAAGATCGGCGAAACTTAAGACTTCACTTCAATGCTAGCAGTAAGCTTATTGTCCCGCAAAGGTTTTTCCTTCCTTTGGGGGTTAGCAGTGTTGCCAAAAGTAGACGCTTTTTGCTTGGCTTGGCCTCACGTTGACAAGCAAACTGCCTGCGTGAAGCTGACCGACAACAATAGTGGATACTACCGCGCTCAAAGCTATGAGAACATCATTTTTATAATGACAACGAGTATCTACCAAGTTTTTTATGCCTTCCAAATCGCCCGCTAACGAGCCCAACCCACCCCCCAATGCCAATTCTGGCGCAACTGCCCTGAACTGGGCTCTGCGCATCATGCTATGGGCCGGTGGCCTGGTACTGGCAGGGATATTGTCGATTTTGATCATTGTTGCCATTGCGATGGCCGTGGCGTTTCCAAATCTGCCCGACATTTCGGATTTGTCTGACTACCGCCCCAAATTGCCTTTGCGCGTGTATTCCGTTGAAGGCGTCTTGATTGGGGAATTTGGCGAGGAGCGCCGCCAGCTGACGCCGATCAAGGAAATCCCGAAGGTCATGGTGGATGCGGTGCTGGCGATTGAAGACGCACGTTTTTATGAACATGGCGGCGTAGATTACAAAGGCGTGTTGCGCGCGGCGCTGGCCAACCTGGGGCGCATCAAGAGCCAGGGCGCCTCCACCATCACGATGCAGGTGGCACGCAATGTTTATCTGTCCACCGAAAAAACCTACACCCGCAAGATTTACGAGATCTTGCTGACCTTCAAGTTGGAGCACGTTCTGAGCAAGGACCAGATTCTTGAAATTTACATGAATCAGATCTTTCTGGGCAACCGTGCCTATGGTTTTGCCGCTGCCTCCGAGGCCTATTTTGACAAGCCGCTGAAAGCCCTCACGGTGGCAGAAGCAGCCATGTTGGCCGGATTGCCCAAGGCGCCATCCGCCTACAACCCCATCAGCAACCCCAAGCGAGCCAAGGCGCGCCAGTTGCACATCATCGATCGCATGCAGGAGAACGGCTTCATCACAGCCGAGCAGGCCCTGGCCGCCAAGAAGGAAGAGCTGACCATCCAGTTGAGTGCAGAACACGCCAAAGTGCACGCCGAGTACGCGGCTGAAACCGTGCGCCAGCTGATGTTTGCGCAGTATGGCAATGAGACTTACACCCGTGGCCTGAATGTGTACACCACCTTGCGTGCAGCTGACCAGGAAGCGGCCTACAAGTCTCTGCGGCGGGGCATCATGGATTTCGAGCGGCGCCAGATTTACCGTGGGCCTGAGGAATTCATCACTCTGCCGACCGATTCACAGGAACTGGAGGACACGATTGACCAGGCCTTGGGTGAGCACCCTGACAACGGCGACGTGATGTCGGCGCTGGTGCTGGCGGCAGAGCCTAAAAAGATCACCGCGCTGCGCCTGAACGGAGAAACCGTTGAAATTACCGGCGAAGGCCTCAAGCCGGCCCAGTCCGGCTTGTCAGACAAAGCTGCCCCCAACATCAAGATTCGCCGCGGCGCCGTGATTCGGGTGATCAAGACGCCAAAAAATACCTGGGAAATCACCCAATTACCGGAAGTAGAAGGTGCTTTTGTGGCGCTGGACCCGCGCGATGGATCCATCAAGGCGCTGGTGGGCGGCTTTGACTTTGACAAGAACAAATTCAATCATGTGATGCAAGCCTGGCGCCAACCTGGTTCCAGCTTCAAGCCATTTATTTACTCCGCTGCCCTTGAAAAAGGTTTTACCCCGGCCACCATCATCAATGACGGCCCGCTCTTTTTTAGCGCCGGTGTGACCGGAGGGCAACCTTGGGAGCCCAAAAATTACGATGGCAAATTTGAAGGCCCGATGACGATGCGCCGGGGGCTGGCCAAGTCCAAAAACATGATCTCCATTCGCATCCTGCAAGCGGTGGGCGCGAAAAATGCACAGGACTGGATCACGCGCTTTGGCTTTGAAGCTGACAAGCACCCCGCTTACCTCACCATGGCCTTGGGTGCCGGCTCGGTCACGCCCTTGCAGATGGCGTCGGCCTACTCGGTTTTTGCCAATGGCGGCTACCGCATCAATCCGTGGCTGATCAGCAAAGTGACCGAACAAAAGGGCAAAATCCTGGTGGAAACCAAACCACCGGTGCTTAACGAATCAATGCGTACCATTGATGCGCGCAACGCTTTCATCATGGACAGCTTGTTGCAGGAAGTCACCCGCTCCGGCACGGCGGCCTCCGCGCAGGCGACCTTGAAGCGCCCTGACTTGTACGGCAAAACGGGCACTACCAATGACTCGGTGGATGCCTGGTTTGCCGGATTCCAGCCCACTCTGGCTGCCGTCAGTTGGATCGGCTATGACACGCCGCGCAATCTTGGCGCGCGTGAAACGGGAGGCGGTTTGAGCCTGCCGATCTGGATCCGGTTTATGCAGCAGGTGCTCGCCCATGTCCCGGTGGCCGAACTGAGCGTGCCCGAGGGCGTCGTCAACGTCGGTGGCGAATGGTTCTATACCGAGTACGCCAACAATGCTGGCGTGACCAGTGTCGGGCTGGGTGAGCCCTCAGGAACGCAAGACGGCAACAAGGTGATTGAACTGCCACCTGCTGATGAAAGAAGGAAAATTCTGGATTTGTTCAGGAATTAAGCCCCAGCGGGCAGCCCGCCTGCTCGCTGGCGCAACGCGACAAATTGATAAAAAACTCACCCTGGCCCTTGGTGTCAAGCCATTGTTCGCTATTAAATTTATAGTGATAGCCGCCCGACTTGGCCGCCAGCCAGATTTCATGCAAGGGTTTTTGCAGGTTGATGACAATCTGGCTCTTGTTTGAAAAAAACAGTGTCACCATGCTGCCGACGCGCTGGTTGTCGATATCGGCCAGCGCCTGGTCATTGATGCGGTCGCAACTGGTCTCAACCGCTTTGAGGAGATTTTCAGCGCGGTCCATGAATTCAAGGTCGTTCATTACAATTTCACCATGTTGAGATTTTTGCAAATTCTAGTCAGTACGCTTGTCCTTGCCAGCGCTGCGGTGGGCCTGTCGGCCTGTGGCCAGCAAGGCCCCTTGTATTTGCCGACTGCACCGGCCGCTGCCAAGGGGACCCCCGGGCCGCAAGCGCAGACGGTCGCGGTGCCGCCTGCCCGCCTACCTGCCGGTGCCGCTGCCACTGCTGTGCCCCAATGAAACCTCAAAATCTTCCCGGTCATCCGCATTTTTCCTACCGGGACAATGCTCTTTTTTGTGAAGAAATTCGCTTGAGTGATCTGGCGCAAACCCACGGCACGCCTCTTTTTGTTTATTCAAAAAATGCCATGCTGGCGGCACTGGCGTCTTACCAGCGCGGCTTTGTCGGGCGCCAAGTGCAAATCTGTTACGCCATGAAAGCCAACCCGGCGCTCGGCGTGATTCAGGTTTTTGCAGAGGCGGGCTGCGGTTTTGACATTGTCTCGGGCGGTGACATGGACCGCGTGCTGGCCGCAGGCGGCGAGGCGGACAAAATTATTTTCTCCGGCGTTGGCAAGACGCGCGCAGAGATGCGGCGTGCGCTACAGGCCGGCATTGGCTGCTTCAATGTCGAAAGTGAAGCGGAACTCGACGTGCTGAACGAGGTGGCCTTGTCCCTGGGCTCTCGTGCACCGGTGAGCATCCGCGTCAATCCCAATGTGGACCCCCAAACCCACCCCTATATTTCCACGGGTCTGAAAGACAGCAAGTTCGGCGTCGCCCACGAACGGGTGTTGCCGACCTACCGGCGGGCCGCGACGCTGGCGGGCATTCGGGTGCTTGGAATCGATTGCCACATTGGCTCACAGATCACGCAGGAAGGGCCTTACCTGGACGCGGTGGAGCGCATGCTGGATCTGGTGGAGGCGATTGAAGCGGCGGGTGTGCCCCTGCAGCACATTGATTTTGGCGGTGGCCTGGGTATTGACTACCACGGCGAGACCCCGCCCGATGCCGAGCGGCTCTGGCAGACGCTGTTGGCCCGGCTGGATGCGCGCGGCTTTGGCCAGCGGCAACTGATGATCGAGCCGGGCCGCTCGCTGGTCGGCAATGCCGGTGTGTGCCTATCCGAGGTGCTGTACCTCAAACCCGGTGAGCAAAAAAACTTTTGCATCATCGACGCCGCCATGAATGATTTGCCGCGCCCGGCCATGTACCAGGCCTACCACCAGATCGTGCCCTTGAGCCCGCGCCCGGAGGCCCCGGGCAAGTACGACGTGGTGGGCCCCATCTGTGAGAGTGGTGACTGGATCGGGCATGACCGCGCCCTGGCGCTGCTGGCGGGGGACCGGCTGGCGGTGCTGTCGGCCGGGGCCTACTGCATGAGCATGGCCAGCAACTACAACTCGCGCGGGCGTGCCGCCGAAATTCTGGTGAATGGCGCCCAAGCCGACGTTATTCGGCAACGTGAAACGATGGCGCAGCAGATGCAAGGCGAGCGCCTGGTCGGGTCGAGGTCATCGTAACTATTGTTTTAATAGCTGACATCGTATGTTCCATGCGGGCTAGCGACTTTTTTTACTTATAAAGTTGATCAATCGCCAGCCCAGCAGCGTGCCCAGAATCAGGGCGTACACCCCCACTTCAGCAAAATTATTTTTTCCCGCCCGCATCCAGAAAAAATGCAGCAGCGCCAGCCCGGCAATGACATAAACCAGCTTGTGCAACAGCTGCCAGCGCTTGGCACCCAGGGCCTTGATGGCGCGATTGAAGGAGGTCGAAGCCAGCGCGGTGAGCAGCACAAAGGCCGAAAAACCCACCAGAATGAAGGGGCGCTTGGCGATGTCGCGCGCGATGTCGGCCACGTCAAACCCCATGTCAAACCAGCTGTAGCTCAGCAAATGCAGGACCACGTAGAAATACACGAACAAACCCAGCATGCGTCGAAAACCGGCCAGCGCCGGTGTCTGGGAGATGACCCGCAGCGGTGTGACCGCCAGCACGAGGCACAGGAAGCGCAAGCTCCAGTCCCCGGCGGCACGAACCAGCGCCTCGGCCGGGTTGGCGCCTAGCTGATTAAAGATCGCCGCATAAAGCAGCCAGCCAAACGGCAGCAGCGACAAGCCAAAGACGAGCGGTTTGGCCAGACGGTGGCGCACCAGTGGCCGCAGCTGCGTCGCGGATGGCAGCCACGCAAGCGTTGCCATCAGAAAAACTTCTTGAGGTCCATGCCTGCGTAGAGCTGCCCGACCTGCGCCTCATAGCCATTGAAAATCAGGGTTTTGCGCTTCTTGGCAAACAAACCGTCCTCGCCAATGCGTCGCTCGGTCGCCTGGCTCCAGCGTGGGTGGTCCACGTCCGGGTTGACGTTCGAATAGAAACCATATTCGTTGGCAGCGGCCTTGTTCCAGGCGGTGGCGGGCGGCTGGTCGGTAAACCGGATTTTGACCAGGCTCTTGCCGCTCTTGAAACCGTACTTCCACGGCACCACCAAACGCACGGGTGCCCCGTTTTGATGGGGCAACAGCTCACCGTACATGCCAAAGCTCAGCAAGGTCAGCGGGTGCATGGCCTCGTCCAGGCGCAAGCCTTCGACATAGGGCCAATCAAGAACCCGCGAGCCGACGCCCGGCATCGTCTTGGGGTCGGCCAGCGAGACAAACTCCACATACTTGGCGCTGCCCAGCGGCTCCACTTTTTTGATCAACTCACTCAGCGAATAACCGACCCACGGAATCACCATGGACCAGCCTTCCACACAGCGCAGCCGATAGATGCGCTCTTGCTGGGCACTGAGCTTGAGCAGGTCTTCCAGGGCATAGCGCGCGGGCTTTTTGACCAGTCCTTCAATCTCGACCGTCCAGGGGCTGGTTTTCAGGGTGTGGGCGGTTTTTGCCGGATCCGCCTTGTCGGTGCCAAATTCATAAAAATTGTTGTAGCTGCTGGCGTCCTTGTAGTCGGTGAGCTTGTCCAGCGTCACTGCCCCGGGGACAGCGGACTTGACACTCGGCAGTGCCGCCAGCTTGCCAGGCCGGGGGCTGGCGGCAGTGCCTTGCGCCAGCGCTTCACGCGACGCCCAGGCGGTGAGCGCAGCCCCGGCGGCGCCAGAGGCCAGAAGTTTGATCAGATCTCGTCGGCCGGCATAAACCAGCCGATCGGTGATCTCGCTGGCGAGCGGCTGGGCAAAGCCATCGCGATTGGTTTTGATAAGCATGGTGGAGTCCTTGTTTCAGGGTGGTCGCGGGAAAAGTGCTTTCCTACCTTTAAGCATTAGCACATTATTCGAGCTAACGGGCGATGCTGCTGGCGTGGGGGCTTAGCGCGGGCGCGTCACTTGGACCTTGAGCCGAATTGAGTTAACCTCCCACCCCTTGACCCGCAAATGAGATTGCAGTGCGGGTAACAACTGGCGAATCTTTGCTGCGGCTGCGTTATTCTCCACAATCAGACACCATACCGGGCCTTCAATGGGGCCGGCTTGGATCGCTGAAAACAGGGCGGCAGGAAGGAGCGATTCAACCGCCTTGAGTCGTGCCACCGAGTCACGCGTGAGTTCAGTCAGTCGCGCCAAGGTGGGCGAGTCCTGACTCGCTTGTAGCAGCGAGACGGCATGGTGGCGGCGGTTCATGGGTGGCTTACTGAGGAACTATTGGAATGCAATTGATTATCACGGATGCCTGGCTCGCCAAGAGTCATGCCATACACCTCAGTGGCGCCAAGCTGGTTCTGGCGGCGTTGCTGGCCTCATTGACCTTGATATTGCTGGCGGCGGGGGTCTACCACTATGTGTTTTTGAAGGGTGCCAGAGAAGGTTGGCCGGTGGTCGGCGACTTGCTGCGCGTGGTCGTCAAGGATGAGTTTGCCCAGCGCGACCGTTTTATGCGCGAAAACCTCGATGTATTGGCCCGCAAGTTGGGTGAAATGCAGGCCAAATTAACCCAATTGGAGTCCTTGGGGGTGCGTGTTTCGGGCTTGGCCGGGGTTAACCCGGCCGACATCAAGACCCAGCCCGGCCAGGGCGGTCCGCTGGTGTCGGGGCGCTCCTTGTCGATGGAAGAATTGCAAGCCACGCTGGACGACCTGGCGCGCCTGACCGATCAACGGACCGACTTGTTGACGGTGCTGGAGTCGCGCTTGTTTGAGCAGAAGGTCCGCAATATGATGGTGCCGACACAGCCGCCGGTGATATCGGCCACGGTGGGGTCTGCCTTTGGCTGGCGCCTGGACCCGCTGACCGGCCGTACGGCGTTGCACACCGGGCTGGATTTCCCGGCCCTTTCTGGAACGCCCATCGTCGCTGCTGCCGGTGGCGTGGTGGTGACGCAGGAGTTTCATCCCGAATACGGCAACATGATTGAAATTGATCACGGCAATGAGCTCATCAGCCGTTATGCCCATGCCTCAAAAATACTGGTCAAGAAGGGGGACTTGATCAAGCGTGGGCAGAAAATTGCCGAGGTCGGTACCACGGGCCGCTCTACCGGCGCGCATTTGCACTTTGAAGTGCTGGTGCTGGGTATTCCGCAAGACCCGCAGAAGTTTCTAACGGCCGGGCAAAACCTGGCAACGCATCAATTGGCCAAGCTGGTGGCAGCCGCGCCCGCCCGGCCGGGTCGGCCCTGAAGTCACCGGGCTGGGCAAAGGTAAAATCTCATTCTGGTTATCTCCGCGTTGCGTATTTCGTTCAAACGCTTGCACTTCGCGACAGTGACCTCATTTCATCCAGACTAATAAAAGGATTGCGCTGTTCTGTTGGCCCCGGTGGGCTGGCGGGTCGGTCTTGCATTCATGGCCACTAATATTCTCACCAAAATTTTCGGCAGTCGCAATGACCGCCAGCTCAAACAGTACCGCAAAAATGTGGTGCGCATCAACGCCATGGAGGCCGAGCTTGAAAAGCTGTCTGACGAAGCGTTGCGTGGCAAGACGCAGGCGTTCAAGGAGCGAATCGACAAAGGTGAAACGCTCGACGCCTTGTTGCCCGAGGCGTTTGCCGTGGTGCGTGAGGGTTCCAAGCGTGTGATGAAAATGCGCCATTTCGACGTGCAATTGCTGGGCGGTATGTCGCTGCACAACGGCAAAATTTCCGAAATGGGTACGGGCGAAGGCAAGACACTGACCGCCACCATGCCGGTGTACCTCAATGCGTTGACAGGTAAGGGCGTGCACGTCGTCACGGTGAATGATTACCTGGCCAATCGCGATGCGCAGTGGATGGGCAAGCTCTACAACTTTCTGGGTTTGAGTGTGGGTATCAATCTGCCCAACATGGAGCGCGAGGAAAAGCAGGCAGCGTACCGCGCCGATATCACCTACGGCACCAACAACGAATACGGCTTTGACTACTTGCGCGACAACATGGTCTACGAGTCTGCCGACCGGGTCCAACGGGGCCTGAATTACGCCATTGTGGATGAGGTGGATTCGATCCTGATTGACGAGGCGCGCACGCCGCTCATCATCAGCGGCCAGGCCGAAGACCAGACTGACCTTTACCTCGCGATCAAAAAAGTGGTGCCCCTGCTGCAACGCCAGGAAGGCGAAGAAGACATTCGCACCGGCGAAGGCGTCACCAAGCCGGGTGACTTCACGGTGGATGAAAAAAGCCATCAGGTCTTCTTGACCGAGCAGGGTCA
>JANYHL010000070.1 GCA_025359085.1 Gammaproteobacteria bacterium | reverse complement strand
CTGCCGCAAAATACATTCCTGCCGTCAACGCGCCCGCCAGCAGAAAAGCACTGTCTACTGTTGACAGCTCGCATTGCCAGGCGCGCCGGCCGGTCTGCATGTCGAGAAAATGATAGTAAAAGCCCTGGTAGCCGGTAGCATCAGGCTCTGGGCCTTGCGGGCTGTTCCAGAAAAAACGCAGCGTCACAAGCGTTCGCTCCACCGCCGCGGCCCGCGTCATGAATCCGCGTTCAACACTGACCGGGTAGCAGGCTAACGCCAGGCCGGTGGCGGCAACGCTCGCAGGCCAATTTTCCGCAGTCTTGTCGATCACGAGACCATTGGCAGGATTCGTTTCATGCAAAAAATAACCGAATGTTTCGCGCTGCAGCTTTTCCAGTTCGGCATCGACGCTCAGTTTATTGCTGGTCATGGCTGGGCCTTGTCGTCCACCGGCCTTCAAACGGACGACGTTTGCTTTCGCCATGACGGCAGAAGGCGTGGCGTACGCGCTGCGTAGGCTTCGAACTCGGTGCTAAATCGCTTGCGCATCTCGGCCTCTTCCGTGATCGCAAGACGCGCATACATAACCAGCAGGATCGGAAACATCGCCAGCGTGAGCAGCGTCGGCCATTGCAGCAAGAAACCAAGCAGGATCAGCACAAAGGCGACGTACTTTGGATGGCGAATCCGTGCGTAGGGGCCGCTCGTGGCCAGCGTATGCCGACGTTGCGCGTGGTACAGGACATTCCACGCACTCGACAGCAAATAGAAGCCGAACCCCAGGAACACATAGCTCGCGATGTGCAGCGGCCCGAAGTGCGGGTCGCCCTTCTCGCCCAGAAGCGTGGACCAGAGGTGGCCGGTGTTGTGGGACAGCAGGTCGAGGTTCGGAAACCGGGTTTGCAGCCAGCCCGACAGCACGTAGAGGGTTAGCGGGAAGCCATACATCTCCACAAACAGCGCGACGATGAAGGCGAACATCAAGAAAATGGCCGAATTCAAGACGACGAGCGTCCACAATCCATAGGCGGGGGCATCGTGGCTCATGCTTGCTCGCCAGCGTGGTGGCCTGTAGGGTCACCCCCGTGTTTTCCATGACCGTGATGCATGAAGGCATGCATCAGCGGGCACGCAAGCAGCAGTAAAAACGGCAGCGCGCCAAAGAAATGGGCGCGGTGCTCACTCAGCAGAAAGTACGTCGCGATGGCCCCCAGCACGAGCAGACCCATGGCGTAACGTGAACGCCAGAAACCGGGCGGGGCCGCATCTTCTTCATGGTCATGGTTCATGATGACTCCTTACTTGGTAACCGGCCCTGGCGGGCGCTCTTCCATTCGCTGCATCTTGCCGACGGTGCAGGCGCCGAGACCAAAGTCAGCGTCGGCCAAGATAGCGTAACTGCGTGATGCAGAGGTCATTGGAGCTTCCTTGTCAGTCAAAGCCTTCAACCGGACGGTTCAGTCCAAATCAAAAACAATTGGCTGCAGTGTGTTGAACCACCCCACACAAAATGATGACAACAAGATTACATTTCCGTTACCTGCGCCGCGCTGGCGCCCGGGCAGCGAAGGCTGGCGTCCCGTCAGACGACCCGCCCGTTAGTGCTATTAATACAATAGCATATAAGGCATATGTCACGAGGGCCAGCGGCCGTTTCAGTGTAAGCTATTTGCATGAGGTCCATTTTTGTCGTTCGATGGAACCAGAGCCCTGCACATCGGCGCGGTGGTCTTCATTCACCGCTTCGGCTCCCGCTTGAACAAGCATGTGCACTTTCAGGTCTGCGTAGCTGCCTTCTGGTGCGAAGATTACCTGGCAGGAAGGAAACGCCATGAGTCTCCCTTTCCGGCTGGCTCCTTCGACGTCGTACTCTGCCAGCATGGTTTGCAGTTTGTTCCGGACCGTCCAGCGGTCGTGCAGGAAATGAATCGTGTCCTGGCCCCTGGTGGAAGAGCTCTGGTCATCGTATTGCAGGCGCTGAACAGACACCCCATCTTTGAGACATTGATCAAATCGGTAACGCACCACCTCTCGCTGCCAGTCTCCGCCGTGATGACGCCTTTTGCATTGAGTGATGCCGACGAACTGCGAAGTTTGTTTACTGCCGCCGGATTCAAAAATATCGAGATCGTTGCCGAATCCACGATGGTCCGATTTCCAGAACCAAAGAACTTTGTCCCATTTTCGGTGACCAGTTCGGCGGCGGCGGTACCCGCTTTTGCCCAATTGGATGAGCCAGAACGGGCGGCACTTTTGAAAGCCGTGCGAATGGAAGTTGAACCTCTCATCCCCGGACTTGATGGGACCGACGCCCTAACGTTTCCAATGTTTGCTCATATCGCACTGGCCTCCTCTTAATGGATGAGTTCGGCAACAAAAGCCGGGGGGTGTTCAGTTGCACCATGACCTTAGCTCAAGTGAAGGTTGAAGTGATGAAAGCCCGTGCCAGCGCGCAGGCCTGACAGGATCAGAAGGCGGCGCGATAGATCGCCAGCGCGTCGTCGTAGGCGACGTCCCGGGGGTTGTTCACCAGCAGACGTTGAACGTTCATGGCGTCGCGGGCCAGCATCGGCAGATCGTCTTCCTTGACGCCGGCATCACGCAAGGTCTGGGCGTAGGGCATCGCCGCCACGCGCTCACTGATGGCCGCGACGAAAGCAGCGGCGGCTTCGCTGTCCGCGGCAACCCGCTGTTCCGGCAGGATGGCGCGACCCAATTCCGCGTAAAGGCCTTGCGCCGCAGCAAGATTGAACTTCAACACCGGGACGAAAACCAGGGAATTTGTCAGGCCATGGGGCAGACCATAGTGGCCACCCAGCGGGTAGGCCAGCGCGTGCACCGCGCCAACCGGAGCGTTGGCGAAGGCCATGCCAGCAAACAAAGAACCGAGCAACATGTTTTCGCGCACCGTCGCGTCCCGGCCCTCGTTCACTGCCCCGGGCAGGTTGGCATACAGCAGCTGCAGTGCCTTGATTGCCAGCGCATCAGAGAGTGGATTCTTCTTTAGCCTGGTGGTGAAAGCCTCGATCGCATGCACCATGGCGTCGACACCCGTCATCGCCGTCACCACCGGTGGCAGTCCCAGCGTCAGGCGGCTGTCGAGCAGCGCCACATCGGGGTAGAGCAGCGGCGACACCACGCCCTTCTTCTCGTGGCTGGGCGTGGTGAGGATGGAAATAGGCGTGACCTCGGAACCGGTGCCGGCAGTGGTCGGCACCTGGATCAGCGGCAGGCGCGGCCCGCGAGCCAATCCGATGCCGTAAATGTCGGGCAGCGGCTGTGGCGTTCGCGCCAGCAGCGCCACCAGCTTGGCCGTGTCCATGGAACTGCCGCCGCCAAAACCAACAACACCGTCGGCACCCGCCGCCCGCGCCGCGTCCACCGCCGCTTGCACGCTGAGCTCGGGCGGGTCGGCCAGCACATCGGAAAACACCGTTGCCGCGACGCCCGCGGCGGCCAGCGAGGCCAACGCACCATCGAGTAATTTGGCCTTGATCAAACCAAGGTCGGTGACGAGAAACAATCGTGTGATGCCCAGACTCTTGGCGATGTCCCCGAGACGCCCCGCACCGCCCTGTTCGCAGATGATTTTGGGTGTGGTTTCAAAGGAGAATTGCGACATAAGGAATCCTTTTTAGGTAGGAGAATATGAGAGTGTGGGAAGTCGATCGTAACGACACCGCGCTCGATGCGAAAGGGGTGACAAAGTGCGAGCCCCATTACCGTGTCCAAGCGCGCTGTCAAAGGCCGTCTCGCCTTCGTTCAGTGTGCACCACGGGCGTGCACAATTCCATCACCCCGACTCGGCGTCGCCTGACAGGCTCAGCGGCTCCTTGACCTCGGCCGAATAAAATTGAAGCTGCCTTAAAAAATTGATCACAATACCGGCACTGGCGAAAACAACTTTGCCAGCTCAACAAAAAGGAAATTAGAAAATGGCAACTGCGAAAAAAGCGGCCCCCAAGGCTGCAGCAAATCTGAAAGCAAAGGCCCCGGCCAAGGTGCTCAAGCCTGCGGCTAAACCAGCGCCCAAAACGGCACCCGTGTCCAAGATCGCCAAGGCGATTGCCAAGTTCACTGGCAGCATTGCGAAGCTGACCGAACGCAAGGACAAGATCAATGCAGAAATCAATGCGCTGCGTGATCAACGGACGGCCCTGAAAGCCGCTCCGGCAGCGTCGGCGCCGGTCGCACCGAAGGCCAAGGTTGTTGCCAAAGCTGCGCCCAAAGCGGCCATGCCTGCGAGAGCAGTCAAGCCCGCTGCCAAGAAGTAAAAATCCGTCGCGACCTGGTCGTGCGGTAAAAAAGGCCCTTCGGGGCCTTTTGCATGTGAGCTCCCCGTGGATGGCACCTTGCCTGTAGGTTGATGACCCTGGATGCGGTGAAACAGTTCAGGAAGTTGGACCTGAAGACGAGGTCATGTTATTTGTCGTAGAGTATTTGAAATTAACGCACGATCAAGGATCCAAATTATGTCAACCATCGCTTTTCTCGGCACCGGCCTGCTCGGCGCCGCTTTCGCCGAAGCCGCTGCCAAACGGGGCGATACGGTCACCGCGTGGAACCGTTCGCCCGACAAAGTTCAAGCGCTGGCGCAGTTTGGCGTGATCGCCGCAACCAGCCCGGCCGAGGCGGTGCGCAATGCCTCGCGCGTTCATATCGTGCTCAAGGATGACGCCGTGGTTGAAGCAGTGCTGGCGGCGGCACGCGCCGGGCTTTCAGCCGACGCCATCATCATTGACCACACCACCACGCTGCCCTCGCTCACTGCCGCGCGTGCCGAACGGCTCAAAGCAGCAGGGATCAAGTACCTGCACTGCCCGGTTTTCATGGGCCCGCCAGCGGCGCGCCATGCGCAGGGCACGATGATGATCGCTGGCCCCAAGGTGCTGTTCGAAAGCGTCCAGGTTGAGCTGGCCCGAATGACGGGTCGGCTGCAATACATGGGCGAGCGCACCGACCTGGCCGCCGCCAACAAACTGTTTGGCAATGCCATGATCATCGGCGCGGCGGCGGTGATGGCTGACCTGCTGACGCTGGCACAGGCGAGCGATGTGAGTGCCGAAGACGCCATCAAGCTGTTGGGCTTTATCGATTTGAACGCCATCGTGGCCGGGCGCGGCATGAACATGGCGAAAGGAAACTTCAGCCCGAGTTTTGAGCTGGCGATGGCGCGCAAAGATGTGCGGCTCATGATCGAGACGGCGGGCGACCGACCGTTGGCGGTGCTGCCTTTGGTGGCAACCCGCATGGATCAGCTGATTGCGGCCGGGCACGGCGCTGAAGACTGTTGTGTGCTTGGCATTGACGCCGTGCAGCGGCGTTAACCCGCCAGCGGATGTCAAGTTCTGCGCAGTTGAGGGGCAGCCCGCTGGCGTTCTATTTAACTATCATTTAAATAGCTATACAAGAAGACTGTACGAGGGCTAGAGCTCAAATAGCCAAAGGATCCACATCAATCGCCCAGCGCATCAAACCGCGCCCCGCGGCTTGTTTGCGGGTGGCGTGCAGCACCGCCTGCCAGGCCGCCAGAAAACGTTGCAACGCAGCGCGGGACGGGCTCTCGATCAGCATTTGCGCCCGTTCCACGTTGGCCACGCGCTGGATGCTCATGGGCACTGCCGGGTACAAGGTCAGTTGCGCCAGCAACTGAGCGGCGTTCTCCATCCCGCTGGCGGCAGCACTGGCCGCCGTCAAAAAACCTTGCGCCACGTCTTGCGTGCGCGCCTCAGCCCGCACCAGCGCCTGGAAACTGAACGGTGGCATACCGGCCTGCTCGCGCTCCTTGAGCTGCTGCGCGGCAAAAGTCGGATAGTCGTGGCACTTCAAAGACGCGAACAAGGGATGCTGCGGGTGAAAGGTCTGCAGCCACATTTCACTGACGGCGCTGATGTCGGCATCGCGCCCGGCACGCCCGGCCGCCTGCATCAACAGGCTGAACAAACGCTCCGGCGCCCGGAAGTCGCTGGAAAACAAGGCACCATCGGGATTGATGGCGGCCACCAGGGTGATGCGGCGAAAGTCGTGCCCCTTGGCAATCATTTGCGTACCCACCAGCACATCAATTTCACCGGTGTGCACGCGGGCCAGCTGGGACTCCAGGGCGCCCTTGTGTTTGGTGCTGTCGGCATCGATGCGCACGATACGCACCGGCTCGCCCTCGGGCCATTGCTCGGAGACCGAGTCGGGGCGACGCACGTCGGCCAGCAACTCCGCCAGGTTTTCTTCCAGCCGCTCGGTGCCGCGCCCCATCGGCGCGATGTCGGGGTTGCCGCAGGCCGGACAAGCCCTCGGCACGCGCTCGGCAAAACCGCAGTGGTGACAGCGCAAGGTGCGGTCGATTTTGTGAAAAACCCGGTAGGCGCTGCAATGCGGGCACTCGCTCTTCCAGTCGCAGTCGGCGCAGTGCAGCACCGGGGCGTAGCCGCGCCGGTTCAAAAACACCATGCTTTGTTCGCCGCGCGCCACCCGCTCGACCAGGGCGGCCAGCAGCGGTGGCGAAAACACGCAACGCTTGGGCTGGTGATTCATGTCCACCCGGCGCACCAGGGGCAGGCCGGCGTTGGCGGCGGCAAGATCAGGTGCGAACCGTGCGGCCTCGCCTGGCGCCGCAGGCAGCGCGGTGCGGCTGCCGATGCGACTCGGCATCACCAGGCGCAGGTAGCGCCCCCCATCGGCCACTGCACGGCTGTGATGCCAGCTTTCAAGCGAGGGGGTGGCCGAGCCCAGCATGACCTTGGCGCCTTCAAGCCGACCCCGGTACACCGCCAGATCGCGCGCCGAGTAGCGGGCGCCCTCCCCGCTCTTGTAGCTGGGGTCGTGTTCTTCGTCCACGATGATCAGCTTGAGCTGGGGCAAGGAGGCAAAGATCGCCATGCGCGTGCCCAGCACAATGCGGGCAACGCCGCTGTGCGCCGCCAGCCAGCTCTTCAGCCGCTGCGCCGGCGTCATGCCGCTGTGCATGGAAACCACGGCGCTGTCACCGTAGAGCGGGCCAAACCGCGCCCGGAACCTGGCTTCGAGTTGCGGCGTGAGGTTGATCTCGGGCACCATCACCATCGCCTGGGCATCGGGCGCACGCGCGAGCAGCCGTTCGACGCACTGCAAATAGACTTCAGTTTTGCCGCTGCCGGTGGCACCAAACAACAAAAATGGCCCAGAATTTATATTAAATTGGGCGATAGCCCCCGTCTGCTCTGCACTAAGCACTACTGATTCAGTAGCATCTATCCGGGCGGGCTCAACGACGCCGGCCGCTTTGGCCTGGCGATTGAGACGACGGCCCCATTGCTGGGTGCTCAGATCCCGCAATTGCGGCGGCAAGGCCGCCAACGCCACCTCTCCCACGGATCGCTGGTAATAGTTGGCAGCAAAGGTCACCAACTGGCGCCAACGGGCACTCAGCGGCGCAATGCCGTCCAGCGCACTGGCAATCGGACGCAGCTTCTGCGGGTCCAACGGGGTCGGCGCGAGCGCAAGTGGCGCGTCCCAGACCACGCCCAGCAGCTCACGCTGACCCAGCGGCACACGCACCAAAGTGCCAGCGGTTAGTGGCAACTCACTGACATAAGTCAAGGGACCGACCACGGCGCTGTGCACTGGCGTGTGAACCAGAACCGCCAGTTGATGACTCATGCCCCGACTCCGGTTGCAACCCTTTGTTGAGGTTGACTTGCGAAAGTTGGCTTAACCCCTTGATTCATAAGTGATTTGATGGAAATCCAATTTATCTGTGGATAACTTTGTTGATAGCTTGCCTCGATGGTCTCCAAACCCTTGCAAATCAAGGCTTTGATCAAATTGCCCACAAAAATGGCAAAAATATAAATCGTTATGAATCAATACGTTGCGTCCGCTATTTGATTTATAGCAAGTCCGCGGCGGCGTGTGAACTCTTTCTTGCCACAAACCCGTTTTTGTGCATAAGTTCAATCACGGCGGGCCCAATTTGGGCCAAAAAGTGCTAGGCATTCAGCCGCAGAGACACCCTCACGCGCGCATCTTGCGCGAGTGCGCATGCACCGCCTGCACCAGCGCTGCCACATTCTCGGGCGCTGTGTGCTGACTGATGCCATGGCCCAGGTTGAAAATATGCGTCGGGCCGGTGCCTTCACCCGAATAGGGCGTGCCAAAGCTGTCAAGCACTTTGATGGCTTCGGCTTCTATTTGGGCCGGCGAGGCAAACAACACATTGGGGTCCAGGTTGCCTTGCAGCGCCTTGCTGTCGCCCACGATGGCGCGCGCCTTGGCCAGGTTGACGGTCCAGTCCAGTCCCAGCACGTCGCAGTCCAGCTGGCCCATTTCTTTCAGCCACGGGCCACCGCCCTTGGTAAAGACAATGTTCGGAATGCGCACACCGGCATGTTCGCGCTTGAGCTGCGCCAGCACCCGAGCCGTGTAGGCCAGGCTGAACTCCTGGAACGCGCCGTCCGCCAGCACCCCGCCCCAGCTATCAAAAATCATCACGGCCTGGGCGCCGGCTTCAATTTGGGCATTGAGGTACTGCGCCACCGAATCGGCGTTGATCTGCAAAATCTTGTGCATCAAGTCCGGGCGGCTGTAGAGCATGGTCTTGACCAGCCGGTAGTCGTCCGAGCCCGCGCCTTCAACCATGTAGCAAGCCAGCGTCCAGGGACTGCCGGAGAAGCCGATCAGCGGCACCCGGCCATTGAGGGCCTTGCGGATCGAGGTGACGGCGTCAAACACATAGCGCAGCTTGTCCATGTCGGGCACCGCCAACTTGGCCACCGCCGCTTCGTCGCGCACCGGGTGGGCGAATTTGGGGCCTTCGCCCAGGGCAAACGACAGACCCAGGCCCATGGCGTCGGGCACGGTCAGGATGTCGCTGAACAAAATGGCGGCGTCAATCGGGAAACGCTCCAGCGGCTGCAGCGTGACTTCAGTGGCGTAGTCGGTGTTGGTGGCCAAGCCCATGAAGCTGCCGGCCTTGGCACGGGTGGCGCGGTATTCCGGCAAAAAGCGCCCGGCCTGACGCATCATCCAGATCGGGGTGTAGTCGGTCGCCTGGCGCAGGCAGGCGCGCAGGAAGGTGTCGTTTTTCAGGGGCGCAAAGGCGTTGGAGTGGGTTGAAGTATTCATGGCGCAATTGTCGCCGTTCTTTGGGTCGTTCCAAGCAGGTGCGCAATATGACGTCGGCCACCGCACGCCTTCTATACACGGGGTAGGGTTTGCCGGGGCTGGCGAGCCCCGCTGCAAGCTATAGTCAAGCTTCCTTTAGCACCCCCAACTGCCGTGAGCATTCAAACCGACGATTTTGCCGCCCCGCCGCCCAAACGCATCCTGTCTGGCGCGCCCGCTTCTCCCAATGAGGAGGCGGTGGAGCGCGCGCTGCGGCCCAAGCTGCTGGATGAGTATGTGGGACAGGCCAAAGTACGCGAGCAACTTGAGATATTTATCAGCGCCGCCAAGATGCGCGACGAGGCGCTGGACCATGTGCTGCTGTTCGGTCCGCCCGGTCTCGGCAAAACCACGCTCAGTCACATCATTGCGCATGAATTGGGTGTCAACTTGCGTCAAACCAGCGGCCCGGTGCTTGAAAAGCCCAAGGACCTGGCAGCGCTGCTGACCAACCTGGAAAAAAACGATGTGCTGTTCATCGACGAGATTCATCGCCTGAGCCCGGTGGTGGAAGAAATTTTGTACCCCGCGCTGGAAGACTACAAGATCGACATCATGATTGGCGAGGGCCCGGCGGCGCGCTCGATCAAGCTCGACTTGCAGCCCTTTACCCTGGTCGGGGCCACCACCCGGGCCGGCATGCTGACCAACCCGCTGCGCGACCGTTTTGGCATTGTGGCGCGGCTGGAGTTTTACAGCGCCGAGGAGTTGGCGCGCATCGTCAAGCGCAGTGCCGGCCTGCTCAAGGTACAGACCGATGAAAAGGGCGGTTTTGAGATTGCGCGACGCTCCCGTGGCACACCGCGCATAGCCAACCGCCTGTTGCGCCGGGTGCGCGATTACGCCGATGTGAAAGGCGCGGGCGAGATCACGCTCGATATTGCCCACCGCGCCCTGGTCATGCTCGATGTGGACCCGCAAGGCTTTGACCTGATGGACCGCAAGCTGCTTGAAGCGGTGATTCACCGCTTTGACGGCGGCCCGGTGGGCCTGGACAACATTGCCGCCAGCATTGGCGAAGAGCGTGAAACGATTGAAGATGTGATCGAGCCCTACCTGATCCAGCAAGGCTACCTACAGCGCACGCCACGCGGACGCATTGCCACGCTGGCGGCCTACAAGCACCTGGGCGTGACACCGCCTGCGGCGCAGGGCGGTGGCGATATGTTTGGGGTTTGAGGTGGCACTTGGCGTGGGCCACGCGGGTCGCTGGCAAGCTCAGCCATGACGGCCGTGACGTGTGCCTTGTGATTTATACCAAGCCGAATAATCGATTTATGTTGTCATCCGTCTGGACCGGGTCCGGACACTCAAGCCTCCGAGAACCTGACGATCAGCGCGGCAAAGCACAGATCATTCAAAGCACCCCGATTGCATCGCGATTTTTCCAATCGCTTTGCAGTAGCCCGTAAATTGCGCTGTCTGATACAACGCTGTTGACTATGCAGTTTTCGCGCAGGAGTCCTTCCTTTGTGAATCCGATTCGATCCAAGCTTTTGGCTGAATTTGTATTTTTGGGGTCGATCTCAGCGTAGATGCGATTGAGGTCGAGCACAGAAAAGCCATACCTCAGCAGCGAGGCCAAAGCCTCGTTCATGTATCCCTTGCCAAATTCACTTCCAAAAAGTCCATAGCCGATCTCGGCTTTCTTGGAATTCCAATCCAAGTTGAATAACGTGCAATTACCAATTAAAACACCATCTCCCATACGTTCCAAACCTAATCGAATGCGTTCCCCTGACGCCAATGCTTTCATATCTCGTGCCACCAGAGCGTGAGCTTCGTCGACTGATCCAAATGGTGGCGAGTCGACAAACTCCATGAACTTGTGGTCGGTGAACATAGAGAACACCGCTTGCGCATCAGTTTCCCGAAACGGTCGCAATAACAACCGTTTCGTTCGCAGAGTGACGTGATTGAATGCTGGCATGGGATCGACTGTACTGTCAAAACGAACGATGGCTCACGCTGCACAGCAGCTACCCCAGCAACTCCAAAAGTCGTCAGCCCTTAGCCGCCTTGTCGATCTCGGCGCGCAGTTCGGTGTAGTTCAGCGTGACCGGAAACTGGGGGAACTCGTCGATGACGTTCTGCGGGGGGTGGTAAAGAATACCGGCGTTGGCCGCGGCCAGCATCGCGGTGTCGTTGTAAGAGTCCCCGGCGGCAATCACCTGGAATTGCAGCTCCCGAAAGCGCTGCACCGCTTCTTTTTTCTGGTTCGGCATGCGCAGGTGGTAGTTCACCAGAAAGCCAGCGGCATCGGCCTCCAGCTTGTGGCAGAACAAAACCGGCATGTTCAGTTGGGCCATCAATGGCATGGCAAATTCGTAAAAAGTGTCGGACAGGATGATGACCTGGTAGTCGCGCCGCAGCGCATCCAGAAAGTCGCGCGCACCGGCCATCGGCCCCATGTCGGAAATCACTTTTTGAATATCGGGCAGGCCGAGCTTGTGGGTTTTGAGCAAGTCGAGCCGGTACTTCATCAGTTTGTCGTAGTCGGGCTCGTCGCGGGTGGTGCGCGCAAGCGCCGGGATGCCGGTGCGGCTGGCAAACTCGATCCAGATTTCAGGAACGAGGACACCTTCAAGGTCAAGACAAACAAGCTGCACTGAAATTCTCCAAAAGTTGGCGCCCGAAAGAAAGTATCGCCTGGGCGCTGAAGTCGCTGAATCGGTTGATGGGCCTGCGTCAGTCCAGTGTAGTGGGAACCGTCGTGACCCCTGGTTTGGCGTTGCGCACCCTCAGGTGCTGATCTCGTCGAGTGTGTCGTCTTCGAGGTGGCGCGTGTCGGACCAGCCGACCAGCGTAAAGCCGTCGGGCGTCCACAGCAGGCGGTTGATGGCGGCATTGCCCAGGTCCCAGGTGCGCGGCGCCTGCAAGTCCTGCCGGGTGGCGGCGCGGTACAGCACGTCCATCACACCGCCATGGGCGACCAGCACAATCTGCTGCCCCAGATGCTGCGCCGCCAATTCAGCGGCGGTGCGGGTGATGCGTTCGCGCAAGTCAGTCAGCGATTCACCCCCTTCAGGCGCCCACATCGGGTCGCGCTGACGCCAGCGCAGGGACTGCTCGGGCCAGGTGGCCTCCAGCTCGGCAAAGGTCTTGCCCTCAAACACACCAAAGCCGCGTTCACGCAAACCGGTGTGGGTTTGCAGCGTGCGACCGGTCGCAGTGGAAATGGCGTGGGCGGTAGCGCGTGCGCGCAGCAAATGACTGGAATAAATGGCACTGATGGGCTCATGCGCCAAGGCCTTGGCCAGACGCTGGACTTGCCAGCGGCCTTTGGCGTTGAGCTCGATGTCGAGTTGCCCCTGGATGCGGGTATCGACGTTCCAGGCGGTTTCACCGTGGCGAACGGCAATGATGCGGGTGGCGTGCATGGTGGGTGAGACGATTGGAAGGTTTTAATTGCTATTATTAAATGAGCTAATAACGCAGTATCTATAAGGGCTAGAGCCTTAATTCTTACATAACTTCAGCAAAGAGACCCCAGCACCTGCACACCGGCTAGCTTGGCCAGCGGGAACGTTTCTTCGTCAAACACCCGGTCACCCTCGGCGTTCGGCACGCCGGTGATTTTGAGGCCCTTGAAGTCATAGCGCGACGCGTCCATCAGGTGAGAGGGCACCACGTTGTGCAACGCGGTGAACATGGTCTCGGTGCGCCCGGGGTACTGTTTTTCCCAGTCACGCAGCATCTGTCCGATGAGCTGGCGCTGCAGGTTTTCCTGGCTGCCGCACAAGCTGCACGGAATGATCGGGAACTGGCGGTGCGCGGCCCAGCGCGTCAGGTCTTTTTCGGCCACATTGGCCAGCGGACGGATCACGATGTGGCCACCGTCGTCGCTCACCAGCTTGGGCGGCATGCCCTTGAGCTTGCCGCCAAAGAACATGTTCAAAAAGAAGGTTTGCAGCATGTCGTCCCGGTGGTGGCCGAGCGCAATTTTGGTGATTTTGAGCTCATCCGCCACCCGGTACAAAATGCCCCGGCGCAGGCGGCTGCACAGGCTGCACATGGTCTTGCCCTCGGCGATGACTTTTTTGACGATGCTGTAGGTGTCCTGGGTTTCAATGTGAAACTCGATGCCGAGTTGGGCCAGGTACGCGGGCAGGATGTGGGCCGGAAAGCCGGGCTGCTTCTGGTCCAGGTTGACGGCAACGATGTCAAAGTTGATCGGTGCGCGCGCCTGCATTTTCAACAAAATGTCCAGCAGCCCATAGCTGTCCTTGCCGCCCGAGACGCAGACCATCACCCGGTCGCCCTCTTCAATCATGTTGAAGTCCATGATCGCCTGGCCGACTTGCCGGCACAGGCGTTTTTCAAGCTTGTGCATCTCATGGGCCACGCGCAGCGTCGCGTCGCGCTCGCTGTGGGGTGCCCGCGCGGGCGCGGCATCCGCGCTTGGCGGGCTTGCATCTTCGGTGGGGGTATCGGTGTCGGTCCAGACTGTGTTCATCATATGGTTCCTTTTTACCACTGCCCGGTTTCCATGCGAATCGCCACTTCACAGTCGTCAAAAATTTCCAGCTTGGCAATCTTCACCCGCACGCCATTCACGCCCGGCAGCTGCATCAAGCGATTTGCCAGCTTGCCAATCAGGGTCTCTAACAGGTTGACGTGCTCAGCGGTGCATTCGTCAATGATGATTTTGCGCACCTTGCGGTAGTCCAGCACATGGGTGATGTCGTCGTCATGGGGCAGCAGCGGCTGCGCGCCCAGGCTGAGTTCGGCATCGACCTGAATCGGCTGGGGTGCGGTTTTTTCAGCTTCCAGAATGCCCAGGTTGGCGTTAAAGCGCAGGCCGGTGAGGGTGAGGGTCTGCTGACCTTGACTGGACTTCATAGCGACTGCTCCTTCATGCGAAACACCTCCACCCCGACACCCTGGCAGTCCGGATAAACATCGGGCTTGCAGCTCGACAGTCGCACGGCCTGCACCTGGGGGTGCGCGAGCAGGCTGCTGGCGAGTTCGTCACACAAGGTTTCCTGTAACTCAACATGCCCGAGCCTGACTCGGCTGGCGATGACCTTGCGCACGAAGTCGTAGTCCACCACTTCAGCCAGCTGGTCAGCTTTGGGCGTTGAATGGTGATACGGCACAAACAGCTCCACATTAAAAATGACACGCTGGGCCTGTTCTTTTTCAAAGTCATGGGCGCCAATCTGCACCGACACCACATGGTCGCGCAAAAAAATGCGGCGGCAAGTCAGCGCCAGATAGGTCAAGGGATCAAGCGTCATGGGGCTGCTTTCAGGAGGTCTGCCACCACAAACATCACATCCCGTGGCAAGGGGAGCAAATGCTGGCCGTTGTCCACCGCCAAGGTGACGCCCGTGATGCAGGGGTTTTCGGCCAAAAACAAACAACTGGCCGCCACCTGGCGCGGGTCAGTGGCCTGGCGCATCAGGTTGAGCTGGCAGGCGGTGTCAAAGTTGGCCTGTGACTGAGGTCCGCTCAGGTACATCAGCCCCGGCGCCACACCGCAGACCCGCAGGCCCGGTGACAGGGCCTGCGCCTGAAGCGCGACGGAGCGCTCCAGCGCGAGTTTGGAGACGGTATAAGAAAAATAGTCGGGATTCAGGTTAAAGACCTTTTGATCCAGCACATGAATGATGCTTCGGGCACCCGGCACCGTCCCCACCGGCAGGCTTTGGGCCATCAGGCTGGAGAGTGACAAAGGAGCCAGAAGATTGACTTCCAGCTGCGCTCGCGCCGAGTGGAGGCTCAGGTGGTTCGCGCTGTCGGGGTCGAAGCTGGAGGCATTGTTGACAAGACAATGCAAGGAGCCCGTCTGCTGCACGATTTGCTCCAGCATGCCGCGCCTTTGGGTTTCGTCGCTCAGGTCGGCCTGGATCGACCGGGCTTGCCAGCCGTGTTGACCCAGTTCAGCGCACAGCGCCTGCGCCGCCTCGGCTGACTGCTGGTAATGGCACCAAACGGCCCACCCCGCTTGTGCAAATTGACGGCAAATCAAAGCCCCCAGGCGATGAGCGCCGCCGGTGACCAACACGTACTTAGCCATGCGTAACCTCCACCTTCCATCCGGCGCCCAGGCCCAAGGCGAAAGCATCTCCGAAAATCGGCAACATAATTGCGGCTGCGGCGCGCCTGGCCCAGGCAGGTAGCGCCACCATTTTTAACCAGCGAATCAGTTCATCTGATGTTTTGATTGATTCTTCGCTCATAAATTGATCTATGTCTTTTTTACCCGCCGAAAAAATATCGGCCAGTTTGAACCAAATTATCGTGGAAGCCATGGCCGCGCAGGGCGGCTGGATCGGTTTTGACGCGTTCATGGCGCTGGCGCTGTACACACCCGGCCTGGGCTATTACGCCAACGACAGCACCAAATTTGGTGTCTTGCCCTATGCCAGGCAGGCGGGCGTGACAGTGGCGGGCAGCGACTTTGTCACCGCGCCCGAGATGACGCCGCTGTTTGGTCAGACCCTGGCGACCCAGATAGCGCAAGCCTTGCAGGTGACGCAGACGCATGAAGTCTGGGAGTTTGGCGCGGGCTCGGGCGCGCTGGCCTTGCAGGTGCTGGAAACACTGGCAGCGCAGGGGCAAGCTTTGACGCGCTACTGGATTGTTGATTTGTCTGGCAGCCTGCGCGCGCGTCAGCAGCACCAGCTGGAAAAATTTGGCGACACCGTGCAGTGGGTCGATCAACTGCCCGACACGCTGCAAGGCGTGGTGATCGGCAATGAGGTGCTTGACGCCATGCCGGTCAAATTGCTGGCCCGGGTCAAAGGCGGCTGGTTCGAGCGCGGCGTGGCAGTCGGCGCTGCGTCGGAATTTGTCTGGCAAGACCGCCCGACCGAGCTGCGCCCACCGCTGGCCATTGGCGGCGATCACGACTACCTGACCGAAATCCACAGCCAAGGCGAATCGTTCATCCGCACCCTGGCCGACAAGTTGACTGCTGGCGCGGCTTTTTTTATTGACTACGGCTTTCCCGAGCACGAGTACTACCACCCGCAGCGCCACATGGGCACCGTGATGTGCCACCGCAGCCACCAGTCCGATACCGACCCGCTGACCGATGTTGGGCTGAAAGACATCACCGCGCACGTCAACTTCACCGGCATCGCGCTGGCGACCGGGGCCGAGGATTGGGGTGTGCTGGGCTATTGCACGCAGGCCCGGTTTTTGATCAATTGCGGTCTGGTATCCCGGCTGGAAAACGCCACGCTGCAGGAGCGGGTGCGGGCGCAAAAACTGATCATGGAGCATGAAATGGGTGAGCTGTTCAAGGTCATCGGGTTTTTTAAGGGCGCACCCTGGCAGGCCTTGGGTTTTGCCGAAGGTGACCGCACGCACACGCTGTAGCGCGCGCGGCGCCGCTCATCTTGCACCCCTGACCGTCATGCTGCGCTGGCTCGTCGTCGTCTTTCTCGCCTTGTTGTTGCTCAACGGGCTCATGCCCTGGCTGCAAAAACTCGGCTTTGGCAAACTCCCTGGTGACTTCTCGTTTCGACTGTTCGGGCGCGACTGGTTCATTCCGCTGAGCACCACGATTGTGCTCAGTCTGCTGGCCAGTTGGGTGTCAAAGATCATTTAATCCATCAGAAAGCGCCGCCCATGCACCCCAACGCCCAAACCCTGAGCAAGTTCTACAGCGCCTTCGCCGCACTCGACGCCGACACCATGGCCAGCTGCTATGCGGCAGACGCCGTTTTTGACGACCCGGCGTTTTCGCTCAAGGGCCAGCGTGAGGTGGCAGGCATGTGGCGCATGCTGTGCGCGGCCACGCAGGCCAAGGGGCGCGAAGTCTGGCAACTCGAATTCAGTGGCATCGAGGCCGCTGCCAGCAGCGGGCGCGCGCACTGGGAGGCGCACTACCGTTTCAGCGCCACCGGTCGACTGGTGCACAACATCATCGACGCCCAATTCACCTTCACCCCCGACGGACTGATTGCCACCCAGCGCGACCACTTTGATTTCTGGCGCTGGTCGCGTCAGGCCTTGGGCACACCCGGTCTGCTGCTGGGTTGGACGCCCTGGCTGCGAGCCAAAGTGCGCGCGCAGGCGGCGGCCAATTTGCGGAAGTTTCTGGCTGGCAAGCGCTGACCTTGCCGCGCCCGAGCTTGCCAAGCAGCAGGCTGTGAAATGTCAACACACCATTGGCTGGTTTAAAAATCTCGCATTGCGCAACGTCTCTGCGCCCCGTCAAGTGGTGATTCCGCAGGGTTTGTAAATCAATCTCAAGCGCCGCAGCACTTCTTGTATTTCTTGCCGCTGCCGCAAGGGCAGGGGTCGTTGCGGCCAGGCGTGGGCGCCTTGTGCACGGTTTGCTGGCGTGGCCCGAGGGTGCGCCAGAGTTCGCGCAGATCGTACACGGCCCAGATCGCGCTGGCATACGCGTCCAGGCGCTCGGCGCTGACGCTGGGTGCGCCGTTTTCATCGTAGACCGACAGCGTGGGCGGGTCGGTGTCGTCGTCAGTCAGGGCCACAATGGCGTCGAGCGCCTCGTCCAGCCACTGGGCCGTCTCTTTGTCGCGCGGCGCCGCCCATTCTTCGGGCCAGCTCTCCACCGCATACATGAAGCCCAGCGCCCAGATTTGCGCGTACGACGGCGGTGTTTCATGGCTAATTTCGGCGCGTGCCTCCTCGGGCAGCGAGGCGACGGCGCCACGTATATCCATCACCTCGGGAAAGTAAGCTGCCTTGTCGCCCAGATCTTCCACCTTGGCATTGAGCGCCTGCGCCACTTCGTTCCAGCGCCGGGCCCACAGGGCCATGAAGCGATTGAATTGGGCATCGTCGGCAAACGAGCCCTCATCGACCTCGCCGTTGACACCCACCGCCAGCAACTCCGGCAAGTACTCCGACGGCATGATCAGACGGCGGCAGCAGATCAGCGCCGCCATGAAGCCTTCACAGAACTCCCATTGCGGCGTCTCGTCATAGCGGGTGCGCAGATCGTCCAGAATGGCGTCGATTTCGTCAAACTCTTCCGGAGTCAAAGGTTCTGGCGTCTGGCCAAGCGGGTGGTCGGCTGCGTTGCTGGGTGCGGGGCTCATGGTGCTGGCCTTGTTCAGGTTTTGGAAAATCCCGTATTTTGCCTTGCCACCGACTTACCTTCGGAGCGCCTCGCATGGCGGCCTTGAACGGATCGCGCCATGCGCGACGTGATTGAGTCATTACAGGGAACAAAGAAGTCATGAGCCAAGTCCATCTGCTGAAAACCAGAAAGAGATGGAAAGACCGCTGTGTCTCACTTCGCCAGGGTCGCGCTGGCCACAGCCTCTGCACAGAAAACCGAAAGTTGCTGCAACACCGCCTGCACCGCGCGGTTGGCCGCGAGCACGCCGCTGTACGGGTCGTCACTGGCCGCGTCAGCCGCAGCCTCGAACTGCCGCCATGCCAGCACGCGGCGTGTCTTTTCGTCGACCAGGTAGGCGCGCAGCGTAAAGCGCACGCGACTCGGAGAGGTCTGGAACTCCTGCTGCAGCCGCACAATCTCGGTATCGAGCCGCAGGTCGCCTCCCGCCGCACCCGGCGTCAGCAGCACCGCCGAAAAAGCCCCGGTCTGCTCGATGGCCGCCACCAGCAACGGGCCCAGCATGCGCGCTGGCGGGTCTATCCATTCGCTGTGCGCGAAGTACTCAAGCTTGTGGCTCTCGCGCACGTAGATGATGCGCTGGCTGTCAAAGCCGGCCGCCGCGCGCGGCGGATGGATGATGAGTGTCGGTGCCGCCGGGCTGGCTGGCGCTGGCGCCGTCAGCGGTGCACTGTCAAGCGAATAGAAGGCGGGCACTGGCGTTGACGTCGGGCTTAGCACACTGCACGCCGCCAGCGTCAGCAGCGCCAGCGCAACAGCCAGCAGGCGGCCCGGTCGGGCCAATAATGTCTTGTTCATGGCGTTCATGGTTTCGCTCCTGATTCTCCCGGCCCGGGCGGGACCGGTTTGCGCCCGAACAGCAAACCGCGCGGATCGCGCTCGGTCTGCTCGCTCAGGCGCCGCAGTGATGCGCTCAACGTGCTCAATTCGCCCAGCAGGCGCTCGAGCTCAGGCTGTGTTTGCGTGCTGAAGCGCTTGACGTCGGTGCCGATCGCGTCGACCGCCGTGCCGGCGCTGACGCTGGTCTTGGCGACCTCATTGCCCATTTTTTCAACGGCGTCGGCGCTGCGTCCGATGCGATCCACCACGGACGCCAGGTTGGCGCTGGCTTGCGAGGTTTGGGCCAATGTACGTTCGGCGTGGCTGATGCCGGCATCGATCGTGTCCTTGCGTGCGGCGACGGTGCGCGCCACGGTGGCAATGTCGGCCAGCGCGCTCTTGAACGCGGCCCGGTTCTCGTCGCTGAGGAGGGAATTGATGCTGTTGGACGTGCTGTCGAGCTTGGCCAGCACACTGGTGAGCACATTCTCCAGCCGGGCACTGAGTGAGGGCTTGGTACGGATCACGGGATACCGGTTGCCGGCAGTCACGCGCAAGGGCAGCGAGTTCACGGTGCCGCCACTGAGTTCGACATAGGCGATGCCGGTCAGGCCCTGAATCTTCAACACCGCGATGGTGTCTTCCTTGATGGGCGTGCCCTGCTCAAGGGCGAACAAGAGATTCACGCGCTGGGGGTTGGTCGCATCGAGATCAATGGCCCGAACTTGCCCCACGTCGACACCGTTGTACTTGA
This sequence comes from Gammaproteobacteria bacterium, assembly GCA_025359085.1. GTDB lineage: Bacteria > Pseudomonadota > Gammaproteobacteria > Burkholderiales > Burkholderiaceae_C > Rhodoferax. Next base: position 19,737 of record JANYHL010000070.1, on the reverse strand, counting down.
CCGGTGCATTCAGATTGAGGCCGGCCACCGATTCGTCCTCGGTCGCAGCGTAGAGATCGTATTTCTTCTGCCACGCGCCGCCCGCGGCGAGCCAGAGCACGCCAGCAATCAACACAGCGCCCAGGATGAGCACGAAAGCGCCCACCAATGAATAGTTCACTTTGGTTTCGATGATGCCTCCTCAAGGGGTCCAGGGGTCGATGCGTTGACCGCTTGGCGGGTCGGTTTGCGCTTGTGGGGCTGGGCCGAACGCGCGCGCGGGCCTTCAAAAAACGGACGGATCGCGGGGTGATCCATGCGGGCGAGCTCGGTCATTGAACCCACCCCTTGCACCCGGCCCTCGGCCAGCACCGCGACCCTATCGGTCACCTGCCACAACAGATCCAGATCATGCGTGATCATGACAATGCTCAAGCCAAACAGGTCGCGCAGCTGGAGCACCAGTTCATCGACGCCGGCCGCGCTGTCGGGGTCAAGCCCGGCCGTCGGCTCATCGAGAAACAGCAGTTCGGGGTCGAGTGCCAGCGCGCGCGCCAGGGACGCGCGTTTCATCATGCCGCCGCTGAGTTCCGCCGGGTACTGGGCGCCAACCTCGGGTTTGAGTCCAGCCAGGGCGAGCTTCCAGTGTGCCATCTCATCGATCAACGCGTCGCCGAGCTCGGTGTGCTCGCGCAGCGGCAACCCGACGTTCTCCAGCACCGTGAGCGAGCCGAACAAGCCACCGTGCTGAAACATCACACCCCAGCGCTGGCGCAGTGCCAGGGCATCCGCGTCCGAGATGTCTTGCAGGTCCACGCCAAGCACCCGGATCGTGCCTGAACTCGGCAACTGCAGCAGAATCATTTCACGCAGCAGCGTCGATTTGCCCGAGCCGCTGCCGCCCACGACCGCAAAGATTTCCTTGCGCCGCACTTCAAGATCGAGCTCCGCATGCACCACATGGTCACCAAAGCGCGTCGACAGCTTGTTGATCTCGATGATCGTCTCCGGGGCGGGGGCGGTGGCGCTCACGTCAGAGATCCAGCACACTGAAGGCAATCGAGAATAGGGCATCGGCGACGATCACCAGGAAGATCGACTGCACCACGCTGCGGGTGGTCTGGCGACCGACGCTGTCGGCGCCGCCCTTGGTGCGAAAGCCCTGAAAGCAGCCCACCAGCGTGATGATGGCCGCGAACACGGGCGCCTTGCCAATGCCGACCAGGTACGAGGTGATGCTGACGGCCTTGGCGAAGCGGTCGAGAAACTCGGGAAAGCCCACACCGAGCTGCGCGCGCGCCATCAGCATGCCGCCGAACACGCCAAACACATCGGCAAACACCGTCAGCAAGGGCAGCACGATCACCAGCGCGATGATCTTGGGCAGCACCAGCAGTTCCAGCGGCGCAATCCCAATGGTGCGCATGGCATCAATCTCCTCGGTCACGGCCATGGTGCCGATCTGCGCGGCGTAAGCCGAGCCGGAACGCCCGGCGATGATGATCGCGGTGATCAGAGGCGCAAACTCGCGCAACATCGACAAGCCCACGAGGTCAGCGACGAAGATGTTGGCGCCGTATTGTCTGAGCTGGTCAGCGCCCTGGTAGGCGACCACAATCCCAAGCAACAGAGACAGCACCCCCACAATCGGCAAGGCGTCGAATCCGGCGTTGCGGATGTTATAAAGAACCGGACGCCAGCGCAATCGCACCGGATGCGCCACACAAGCGGCAAAAACAGACGCCGTTTCACCTATGAAATTAACCAGTGCCACCATCTCTTGCGCCGCCGCCGCCGCACTGCGCCCGATGCGCTCCAGCGCGGACGCAGACGGTTTGGCGAGTGGCGGGGGCAGCTTGGCCTGGTCGGCCACATGCTGCGCCACCACATCGAGCAGTTGCGCAAATTCAGGGCGCAGGCCACGCAGGGTAACGACAACACCTTCGCCGCGCAGGCGCAGCAGCAGTTTGTGCAGCACCCAGGCGCCCGAGGTGTCCAGCGCCTCAACGCCGGTGGCGTCAGCGGTCACGGCGCTCGCGGCGGGAAGCCGGAGCAGCTCAAGCTGCGGCGCCAACGCATCCATGAAGCGTGCAGCCCAGCGCCCCGACAACGCAAGATCCTGCGGGGTCGACAGCGTGATTGCGGCGGGAGCCATCAAGACGGGCGGCATAGTTGACCCGCAGGCTAAGTCAAATGGCTGTGGCTGTATGTGCGCAAACGCACGATCTCGCTGTGTCCAAGGGACCAGCCCTTGCGCCAGCAGGGCGGGCCGATGGACCTCAGGCGTCGGCGCGGCGCCGGCCAGAACCGGGGTGCGCGGCCGACGGCGATTCGTTTTTTACTACAAAATTAATAGCTTCATACGCCCGTACATCAAGGGCTAGCAGCCGTTTTGCCATACAAAGCACGGCGCGATCCTTGCTCAGCAGCGTGGCCTTGTGGGCGACCGCCAGATCGACAAACTTCTGGTCATCCGGGTCACGGCAGGTCACGCTGGCTTTGGGGGCCGCATCCAGCCATTGAGACTGACCGTCAAACTGCGCCAGCACGTCGGCGGCACTGGTTTGGTGGAGCGCCAGGCGCAGCACGATTTTGGGGTAGGCCAACACCCGCGCCAGTTCATCGCGCATGGCTTTGGTGGCAATCCATTGCATTTTTTTGGAGGCCAGCGCCAGCTTCAACGGCTCGGTCGCCGGGTCCTGGAAGACAAAGGCATCGAGCACGATATTGGTGTCAAGGACGATCATATTGCCCGCGCCGAGCCCTTCACCATGTCAAAGCGGAACAGGCGGCACTCGATCGGGCCGTTCCACATCGGCACCCGGCGCGCTTCTTTAAGGCGCATTTTGCCGGGCAGTTTCAGGTCGGGCGTGAGTATCCAGGCGCTCCAGCCGGGGTAGTTCTTCTTCCAGTGGCTGGCCAACTGGCTGAAGAACTCGCCCCCTTCTTGCGTCTGGGGCAACTCGCGGGCGCCAAACCGACCGGCCTGGGCATCCTCCTCATCAAACTGACGGCCCGCGTGGCCTGCTCCTTTGGCCACACCGGCGACCTCGATGCGCTCACCATACGGCGGGTTGAGCAGCATGACGCCGGGGATATCGATAGGCGGCATGCGTTGCAAGGCGTCGCCGCCGCGAAACTCGATCACGTCGGCCACGCCGGCGCGCTGCGCGTTGCGCTGGGCGAAATCGACCATGCGGTGCGCCACGTCACTCCCGAAAATAAGGGGTTTTTGACCCGGTTCCCGCAGCACCTCGGCGTCCTTCGCTTCCTTCTTGATGGCGTCCCACTCGGCACGGCGAAACGGCAGATACTTCTCGAAAGCAAAACGACGCAATGAGCCGGGCGCAATATTGCAGGCGATCTGCGCCGCTTCGATCACAATCGTACCGCTGCCGCAGCAGGGGTCGTACAGCGGCAGCAGATCGGCGTCACCATCGGCCCAGCCACTGGCGGCCAGCATGGCGGCGGCCAGTGTTTCCTTCAAGGGCGCGTCGCCCTTGTCTTCGCGCCAGCCGCGCTTGAACAGGGGCTCGCCCGAAGTGTCGATGTAGAGCGAGCAGCTGTCGGTGCTCAGGTGGGTGTAGATGCGCACATCGGGCCACTGGGTATTGACATCCGGGCGCACGCCGCCCGCCGTGACGCGGAAACGGTCGCACACGGCGTCCTTGATCTTGAGCGCGGCAAAGTTGAGCGACGTCAGCGGGCTGTGCTGCGCCGTCACCTCCACTTTGATGCTTTCCCGCGGCGTGAACCAGCGCTCCCAGGCTACTTCACTGGCAGCGCGGTACAGGTCCTGCTCGTTGCGGTACTCGGTGAACGACAGCAGCACCAGCACGCGTTGCGCCAGACGGCTGTGCAGGTTGAGCAGCATTGCATGCGCCAGGGAGGTTCGCACGGCCACGCCGCCGCGCTGCTTGGTCACGCAGCCCGGCGGCAAGCCGGTGATGCGCAGCACCTCGGGCGCCAGGTAGTCTTCCACGCCAGCGGCGCAGGGCAAAAAGAGTTGAAGTTGGTTCACAAGGTTTTTCTCAAGGAAGCGGGGGCAATGCGCAGCCCCTCGCGGTATTTGGCCACGGTACGGCGGGCGCATTCGATGCCCTGCTCTTTCAGCATCTCGGACAACTGGTTGTCACTGAGCGGCTTGGCCGGGCTCTCGGCGCTGATAAATTGCTTGATCAAGGCCCGTACCGCCGTGCTCGACGCATTGCCGCCCGACTCGGTGCCCAGGCCGGAACCAAAGAAATACTTGAGCTCGAAGGTGCCAAACGGGGTCGCCATGTACTTGGCGGTCGTCACCCGGCTGATGGTGGACTCGTGCAGGCCGAGCTCGTCGGCAATCTCGCGCAGCACCAGCGGACGCATGGCCAGCTCGCCGTGCGTGAAAAAGCTTTTTTGCCGCTCGACGATGGCGGTGCTGACGCGCAGGATGGTGTCAAAGCGCTGCTGGATGTTCTTGATGAACCAGCGTGCCTCCTGCAGGCGCTGCTGCAGCGCGGCGTAGCTGGATGCGTCATTGCCGCCGCCCTTGTGCTGCTTGAGCGCATTGGCGTAGATGTCGTGCACGCGCAGGCGCGGCATCACATCGGTGTTGAGGCGTACCTGAAATTTGACCTGGTCGCCCTGGCCCACTTGAATCACCAGCACATCGGGCACCACGATGTTGCGCTCGACATTCACAAAGCGCCGCCCCGGCTTGGGCTCCAGGCGAGCAATCAACACCATGGCTTCGCGCACGGCCGCGTCGCTCGCGTTGCAGAGCAGCATCAGACGCTTGACATCCCGCCGGGCCAGCAGCTCCATGGGGTGATCACAAATGCGCAGGGCAACCTGCACGGCGGCGTTGCGCATCGGGTCGGCGCGCCCCAACTGCAGCAAGGCGCGCAATTGCAGGCTCAGGCACTCGGCCAGATCACGCGCCCCCACCCCCACCGGCTCCAGACTTTGCAGCAGCGCCAAGGCGACCGTGAAATGATGAAGCAGTTGCTCCAACTGCGCCTCATCGCTGGCGCCGAGTCCGGCCGCGAGTGAGCTCAGCGTGTCTTCCAGATAACCGTCGTCATTGAGCGACTCAATCAGGAACTGCAGGGCGGCGCGGTCTTCGGCACTCAGGCGCAAGGCCAGCGCCTGCGCGTGCAGATGACTTTGCAGCGACACCTGGGTGCGTGCCAGCTCGGTCACATCGGTGTCGTTGTCGCCGTTGAGGTTGTTGTTGTGGGCTTTGGCGTCACCGCCCCACTCGCTGTCGTCAGGCGCCATGTAGGCGCTACCATCGCCGTCCCAACTTTGCGCATCGTCGGCCGAGAGTGGCGATACATTTTGATCATTTTCGCCTGTAGCCCTCGTCTCTGCTTGATAGTCTGCTATTGAATTTGATGAGTACTCCGCATCCAGATCCTCGCCGCGGACCGGGGTATCCGCCTGCGCCAGCCCAAACGCCTCGCGCACCGACTCGTCGCCCGTCAATTCCAGAAACGGGTTGTCATCGAGCATCTGGTCGACCTCCGCGCTGAGCTCCAGCGTGGAGAGTTGCAACAGCCGGATCGACTGCTGCAATTGCGGCGTCAGCGCCAGATGCTGCGAAACCCGCAGTGACAGGCCTTGCTTCATGCCGCCGCGCCGCGCCGCGCCCAGCACGGCGGCGCCTCCTCGGGGGGCAGCGCAGTACACGCAGTGACAAGCGTGGGGGCCATATTCTGTTTACATTTTGAAGTGTTCGCCGAGGTACACCCGGCGCACTTCAGCATCGTTGACGATCTCGGCCGGGGTGCCTTGGGCTAGCACGCTGCCATCGCTGATGATGTAGGCGTGGTCGCAAATACCCAGCGTTTCGCGCACGTTGTGGTCGGTGATGAGCACCCCGATGCCGCGACTTTTGAGGAAACTGATGATGCGCTGGATTTCGATCACCGCGATCGGGTCGATGCCGGCAAACGGCTCATCGAGCAGAATGAAACGCGGCTGCGTGGCCAGGGCGCGCGCAATCTCGACCCGACGCCGCTCTCCGCCCGACAGCGCCAGCGCCGGGGTTTGCCGCAGGTGCTCCACCCGCAAATCTTGCAACAGGGCAGTCAGGCGTTTTTCAATTTCATTCTTGCGCAAGGGTTGGCCCGATTCGTCACGCTGCAACTCCAGCACGGCCCGCACGTTGTCTTCCACATTGAGCTTGCGAAAAATAGAGGCTTCCTGAGGCAGGTAGCTCAGGCCCAGCCGGGCCCGGCGGTGAATCGGCAGGTGCTCCACCGACTGGCCATCGATCTTGATGTCGCCCGCGCTGGCATGCACCAAGCCGACAATCATGTAAAAAGAGGTCGTTTTACCCGCGCCGTTGGGGCCCAGCAAACCCACCACCTCGCCCTTGCAGACCACCAGCGACACATCCTTGACCGCCTTGCGACTGCCGTAAAATTTTTGCAGGTGGCTGACTTCAAGCCGACTCTCACAATGGAGGCCATCGCTGCGTAGCAGCGCCTGACTGGCCACGGTAGCCGGCGTCACTTGGGGTCCCCGCCCAGCGTCGTGGTGGCGCGCAGCGCAGCGGGGGGCGTTGACGCCGCATTGGCGGGGGTGGCCGCGGCGGCCGCGGCGGCAGCCGGTTTGGGCGTCAGCATGGCACGCACCCGCCCGCCTGTTGCGCTGGGCGCTCCTTGTGCCACGCCGCCATCAATGGTGAACACGTCGGTCCGGTTGTTGTAAACAATCACGCCGCCGCTCATCTCGTCGTTCAGCGCCGCGCCCAGGTAGCGACGCAACTGCGCCTGCTTGATAAATTTCACGCTGTCGGCGCGGCTGTCGTATTCGATACTCTCGCCCTGGCCCTCAATAAACTCGTCCAGCCCTTCACGCTTTTGGCGAAACACTGCCAGTTTGCCGGGCTCGCCTGTTACCAGGCCATGCTGGAAACCGTCGACATCCTGGCGCACCTCAATGCGGGCGCCCCGGATCAGAATCGTGCCTTTGGTCAGGACCACACGCCCGGTAAAAACGCTGGTCTTTTTGGTGTCGTCATAGCGCAAGGTATCGGCTTCCACGTTCATGGGCTTGTTGCGGTCGGCTTGTTCCGCGCAGACCACCCCGCCGGACAAAGCCAGGACCGCGAGCAAGAGCAAAGTGGAGGATGTTGATTTCATAAAGGCATGAATCTTGCATTAAATTCTTGTCTTTTCATTGTAACGATCAGAAGCCGTGTCTAAACCGGCTGCCGTCCATTGGAAAGGCAATCAGAATTACCCGGATCGATCAAGACCTGAGGTGCCGACGATAGACCGCATGCTGGCGGTGTTCTGGCGCCGGGTCCTTGCGTAAACACAAAGGCCAGGCCAGCGTGACTGCGCGACGGCCGAGCCAGCCAGCCGACTCTGTCAGCGACCGCTGCGAACCTGCGCGATCAGAAACTCAACCACTTGCAGCGAACGCTCCATACTCTTGGCGAGTGAACCATCGGTGTAAAAACGCCCCCCAACGCCCAGCGCGGGCACCCCTTCAACCTTGTAGGCGTTTTGCAGCTGGGTGGCGCGACTGGTCTTGGTCGAGACCGAGAACGAGTTGTAGTGCTCCAGGAATTTGGCTTTGTCGACGCCCTGTTTGACCACCCAATCCACGATGGCCTCACTTTTGGCCAGATTTTGTTTTTCCAGATGAATGGCGGCAAACACTTTGCGGTGCAGTTGCTCAAGCAAGCCCATCGCCTCCAAGGCATAGAACAGACGCTGTTGCGGTGCAAAATCGTCGCGAAAGGCAATCGGCACCCGCCGCACCAGCACATCCTTGGGCACGCTCTTGCTCCAGGCCTCAAAGGTGGGCTCAAAGGCACTGCAATGGGGGCAGCTGTACCAAAAAAATTCAACGACTTCAATTTTGCCGGCAGGGGCTTCCACCGCCGCACGTTTGTCCAATTGCAGGTAGTCGGTGCCCAGTTCGGGCTTCTTGCCCTGGACCGGCACGGTGGTCTGGGCCCCTGCCGTTGGCAGCACCCCGGCACTGGCCGCCAAAGCTGCGCCGCAGCGCAAGGAAAAATCGCGACGTTTTATCATTAAACACTCCAAAAAAATAGTGGGATCAAGTGGGTCGACAATTGTTCAACGTTCAGGCGCGCTAGCGCTGTACCCGCACCAGTGCGGTTTCGTAACCCGCGGCCTCGAGTTTCTCCTTGACGCTATCAGCCTCTTCTTTTTTACTGAGGGGACCAACGCGCACCCGGAACAAGGTTCGGCCCGACTGTTCACGCTCGCTCACTTTGGCCTGTACGCCACCGAGAGACAACTTGGCGCGCTGGCTTTCCGCGTCTTCAGCCGTGCGAAAGGCCCCGATTTGTACAAAATAGAAGAACGGTTCAGCCGCTGCGCCAGCCGCGCGCGCCTGGGCCAGGTCCCCCAAGGGGTCCGCAGAGACGGCTGGCTTCAGTTCCGCGCCCTTGGCAGCGGGCACTGCGGCGGCACCCGCGTCAACGCCCGTCGGGTCCTCTGCCTTGACAGGTGCTGCCGGTTTGGCCGGGTTTTTGCCATACAAAGGCGCGTTGGGATCCCAGTTCTTGTTTCGTTCGGACTCGACCACGTCCTGATCCGCCGAGCGATTTTGACCCTTGTTGAGAAACGGAATGGGCACCTTGGTCACGTAAACCGCCACGGCCAGCGCCGCCCCGAGACCCACCACGACTCCCATGATGAACCCCAGAATGGTTCCACCGCGTTGTTGTTTCATGCTTGCCCTTTCTAATCAGTTGGGGACAGAGCTGAAGGTCTGTCCCGCAAGGTTATCGGTTTAGTTGGGGACAGAGCTGAAGGTCTGTCCCGCAAGGTTATCGGTTTAGTTGGGAACAGAGCTGAAGGTCTGTCCCGCAAGATTATCGGTTTACATTTTTTGCGGGGCACTCACGCCCAGCACCGCCAGGCCATTGTGCAACACCTGCGCGGTGGCCGCGACCAGTGCCAGGCGAGCGCGTTTTACTACCTCGTCAGCCACCAAAATGCGTTCCGCATCGTAATAGCTGTGGTAGCAGGCCGCCAGCTCACGCAGATAAAAGGTGACGTCGTGCGGTGCAAAATCAGCCGCTGCGGCCGTCAGCATGTCGGGGTATTTGGCCAGCAGCAGCAGCAGCGCCAGGGCCTGCGGGCTTTGCAGGGGGGTCAGGTCGGCTTGCTGCAAGCCGCCAGCATCGCCGCCCCAGGCGGTCAGCACCGAGCAAATGCGGGCGTGCGCGTACTGCACGTAATAGACCGGGTTGTCGTTGTTCTTGGCCACCGCCAGATCGACATCAAAGGTGTATTCAGTGTCGGGCTTGCGGCTGAGCAAAAAGAAACGCACCGCATCCTTGCTGGTCCACTCGATCAGGTCGCGCAAGGTCACGTAGCTGCCGGCGCGCTTGGAAATTTTGACTTCTTCGCCGCCGCGCACCACGCGCACCATGGTGTGCAACACGTAGTCGGGGTAGCCTTTGGGGATGCCCACATTGGCCGCTTGCAGACCGGCCCGGACACGGGCGATGGTGCCGTGGTGGTCGGTGTCCTGACTGTTGACCACTTTCTCAAAGCCACGCTCCCACTTGGTGATGTGGTAGGCCACATCGGGCACAAAGTAGGTGTAACTGCCGTCACCCTTGCGCATGACGCGGTCCTTGTCGTCGCCGTACTCGGTGGTCTTCAACCACAAGGCGCCGTCCTGTTCAAACGTCTTGCCGGCATCGATCAGTTTTTTAACCACGGCATCGACCCGGCCGCTGAGGTACAGGCTGGACTCCAGGTAATAGTTGTCAAACTGGACGGCGAACGCCTTCAGGTCCAGATCCTGTTCGTGGCGTAAGTAGGCCACTGCGAACAGCCGCATGTCGTCCAGCGCCTCGAGATCGCCGCAGGCGGTGAATTCACGGTCGTCTGAATGAACCGTCTTTTGGGCCAGATAGTCAGCTGCAATGTCGGCGATGTAGTCGCCGTTGTAAGCGGCGGCATTCTCGCCACTCGGCCACTCGGGGTCGCCCGGTTTGAAGCCCCGCGCGCGCAGCTGGGTGCTGCTGGCCAAGGTGCCAATCTGCACGCCGGCATCGTTGTAATAGAACTCACGGTAGACCGCCCAGCCCTGAGTCTGGTATAGATTGCAGATAGCGTCCCCCAAGGCGGCCTGGCGGCCGTGGCCCACATGCAGGGGACCGGTCGGGTTGGCCGAGACAAACTCCACCAGCATGCGTTTACCGGTGTCGGCCTGGTTGCCAAACCGCGCCGCCTGCGCCAGCACCTCCTGCACAATTTGCTGCTTGGCCTCGGGCTTGAGTTTGATGTTGAGGAAACCGGGACCCGCAATGTCGATCGCCTCGACCCAACGCGCAACGGGCGGCGCCAGCAACAATTGCGTGCGCAACTGCTCTGCCAGCTGACGCGGGTTGAGCTTGAGCGGTTTGGCCAGCTGCATGGCAGCGGTGCTCGCCAAATCGCCATGGGCAGCGACCTTGGGCGACTCAAAGACGGCTTTGGACCCCGCGCCAGGGGACAATTTTTCCAGCGCCTGGCGCAGCGCTTCGAGCAATTCAATTTTTACAGAGAGCATCGGCTGATTTTAGGGGACGATGGCACCCCTGGAAGGCCAGGATGCATCGGCTTGTGTCATCAAGTTTGCCAATCCGGGCGTTGTGTGCTGGAATCAGGTGCGCGATTCTCCTCCAAACCCCTCACTAAAGGATTTACGATGAACAAGTTACTAACTCTGCTTGCCATGGGCCTGTCCCTTTCGCTGGGCACGGCCTACGCAGCTGATGCGCCCACCGCTGTCGCCAAGACACCGCAGCAAACCAAGATGGGCCAGTGCAACAAGAACGCCACCGGCAAAAAAGGCGATGAGCGCAAAGCTTTCATGAAGGCTTGTCTGAGTGCCAAGCCCGCCGCCGCTGAAGCGACTGCCGCAGCTGCTGCCCCGATGAGCAAGAAGGCGGCCCAGCAAGAAAAAATGAAGGCTTGCAACAAGGACGCGGGCGAAAAAGTACTCAAGGGCGACGCGCGCAAGGCGTTCATGAAAGACTGCCTGAGCAAATAGACAGTGCGTCCCTGCGCTGGCCCCGGCAAACCGACACCTTAAATTTTAAAAAAACCCCGCCCCTATTGTTGAAGCGGGGTTTTCTTTTGGCATGATGCGGTCATGATGCCCCGTTCTGACTTATCCCCCTCGATCTCCTGTGTGATCCCCGCCTTCAACGAGGCGCGCAATCTGGGCACGGTGCTGCCTCCGATTCTGGCAACCCTCTCAGCCTTGAGTCAGCGCGTTGAACTGGTCGTGGTCGACGATGGCAGCCGCGACGACACCACGCCGATGATGCAGGCGCTGTGCGCCGTCCACCCGGAAATCGTTTATATCCAACTGTCGCGTAACTTTGGCAAGGAGCCTGCGCTGACCGCCGGCATTGACGCCGCGCGTGGCGAAGTGGTGGTCTTGATGGACGCCGACGGCCAACACCCGGTGGCGCTGCTGCCTGACATGCTGCAAAAATGGCGACAAGGCGCGGACGTGGTCTATGCAGTACGAAAAACGCGGGACGACCAATCGGGGCTGCAGTCGAGTCTGACCGGCCTGTTTTACAAAATGGTCAACTTTGGCAACCGGGTCAAAATTCCGGCCAATGCTGGCGACTTTCGGCTGATGGACCGCAAGGTGGTCGATGCCTTGAAGAGCCTGCCCGAGCGCAACCGCTTCATGAAAGGGCTGTACGCCTGGGTCGGCTTCAACAGCACCGCCATTGATTACCAGCCGCTGGCGCGCGCCGATGGCAAGAGCAACTTTGGTCTGCGCGGTTCGCTGTCGCTGGCGCTGACCGGAATTCTGGCGTTTTCCATTGCGCCCTTGCGCGCCTTGACGCTGACCGGCATGGTGCTCTCATTCATTGCCCTGGGCTACGGCGCTTTGGTGGTGGGGGAATACTTTATTTCGGGCATTGCGGTGCCGGGCTACGCCACGATTGTGGTCGGCATGATGTTTTTCAGCGGCATCCAACTGCTCTCCATTGGCGTGCTGGCAGAGTATGTAGGCCGCATTTACGAAGAGGTCAAACAGCGCCCGCCGTATCTCATCAGCCAGCGCTCGGGCAGTGGCCTGGCGGAGCCCATGTACGTGCCACAGGCGGGCAATCCGCCCTTGATCCTGCAACAGTCTTGCTTGCTTTGAACGCGTCAACCTTCTGGTTTTTGACGGTCGGTGCTGCCGCGGCGCTCACGCACATGGCGGTGTTTGCGCTGGCTCAAGGCCAGATGTGGCCCGAGCTGGCCAATGCACTGGGTTTTTGCGTTGCTTTTTTTGTCAGCTTTGCCGGCCATCGGCGGTTGAGCTTCAAGGATGCAGGCACCAGCGTCAGCACCAGCCTGGGCCGCTTTGCCGCGACGGCGCTGGCAGGCTTTGTCAGCAATGAAATTATTTTCATGCTGCTGTTGCGCGCACTGGGCTGGCCCGCGCTACCGGCCTTGTTCGCCGCGCTAGTGTTTGCAGCCGGGCAGACCTTTGTGCTGAGCCGCTTCTGGGCGTTCCGGCGCTAGCGGGTTGCCCGACTGGTACAGCACCCAACCCGCCCCTTGGTAGAAAAGTTTCCAGCCCGCCAGCCGCTCGGCCATTTTGTTGCCGGTTTGGACCACCAACCAGTTGCCCGGCACGACACCCACCGGCGCCAGCGCCTCGGGTGACTGCAGCACCCTGGCCGCCTGCGCGTCAAAGTCAGCACCTTCAAACAGCTCGCGCTGCCAGCCATCCCCGGCGCGCTGGCGCAATGCTGGCCAATCCTCCAGCACCACCAGGGGTCGGCTGGTTTGCGCATAGAACGGCAGATCGTAGGGATACTTGCCCGACACATAAACAGTATCGGTCGGCTGGGCGGCGCAGGCCAGCGCCTGGGCCACGTCCTGCGCGCGACCGGTGCGGGTCACGTCACCCACTTTGGCCATCAACACCAGCGCAATAGCCAGATTGAGCAGGCACAAGCCGGTAAAAATCTTGCCAGCATGCGCCCGGTGCGCCATGGTGCGCTGCCAGCCCAGCGCCGCCAGCAGCGCCAGCGGCGGCATCACCGGCAGCGCATAGCCCACCAGCTTGGAGTTCGGAATGGAGAAGAAGGTGATGATGGCCACGACCCAGATCCAGCACAGGCTCCACCACACCGTTGCCAGCGGCGCGACCTCGGTCGCCGCGGCTGCCTTGGCTGGCCGACGCCACAGGGTCAAGGCAAAAAAGACCCAAGGGAAAAACAAGAGCGCCAGCGCCAGCAGGTAAAACCACCAGGGCTGCGGGTTGTTGTACGTGGTGGCGGTGTAGCGATTGAGTTGCTGACCAATGAACATGTAGTCAAACAGCTGCGGGTATTTTTGCTGCGCCAGCACAAACCACGGCAAGGCAATCAGGGCAAACAGCGCCAGCCCACTGAACCAGGGCAGGTAAAGCACTTTTTTGAATTGGCGCGTCCAGAGCAGCCAGATGAACAGCACCACGCCTGGCAGGGCAATGCCAATCAGCCCTTTGCTGAGCATCCCCAGGGCACAGGCGGCAAAGCCGAGCCGAGCCAGCACCGCATTGGGTTTCTCACCGGCCATGAAGGCGAAGGCAAAGCACCAGATCGCCACCCCAATCCAGGTGGCCACCAGCATGTCGTGGTTCACATACTGGCCACCCACCAGAAAGGTCAGGCTGCTGCCCAACATCAGCACGGCGCGTCGGGCGATGGTCTCGGTGCTGATAGTTCGTGCCGACAGGTACAGCGCCACCAGCATCAAGCCCGCATGCAGTGCCGGCACCAGACGCAAGGCCAGCTCGTTGATGCCGAAGGTGGCGAGCGACACCGCCTGCAACCAATGCAGCAGCGGCGGCTTGTGAAAGAACGGCAGGCCATTGAGGCGCGGCGTCAGCCAATCGCCGCTTTGCAGCATCCAGCGGCCAATCTCGCCGTAGCGGCCTTCATCGGGCACCGCCAGCGGCCGCAGCGCGGCCATCAACAGCAGCAGTAGCCACAAGCCAGCCAGGGTCAGCCAGGATTTTTGTCGTTCAGTCAAGGAAGTAGTCACCGGCGGATTTTAGCGGTCAGGGCCCCGCCCCGAACCAGCTGCACGCAGGCCTGCGCCAGCGCTTGGGAGAAGTCCGGGCCGTTGAGGTAGGCGAATTCCTCGGCCCGCGCCACACCTATGCCGTCGTCGGGCTCAGCGGCTAGCGCCGGGTGACACATGATGATGCTGCCCGCCGGGGCCGCGCGCAGCCAGGCCTGCATGAGAGCGCCATAGCGACGCTGCCCCCCCGCGAAATCATAAATGCCTAACAAGGCTGTAGCCCCCGTCAAACCAGCGTCAGAAGCTATGTTTTTAAGAGCAGATGCACCCATCGCCGCGATCACCCGGCTTTTAAAATCCGCCGCGCCAGCGGGTGCGCACGAAATGCGCACATAAGGTGTTGCAGGGTTTGAACCGCTTTGACCTTCCTCCCTGCGGTGCTGACGGCCCTGTTCACGGCCACTGCCGCTGCCATAACGGCGGCTCAAGGCCTGCACCAGCGCCTGGCGAATACCGGCGAATTGCTGCACATGCTGGTGGCCATCCACATAGTCGGGCGGCGCCTGCCACTGGGCTTCAAACAGATCAAGCTGACGTTCAATGATGGCGCGTGCTGACCCGGGCTCGAAGCCACCGAGCACGGCCTTGCGCATCGCCGCGCCCAGCGACACGCCGTGCCCGGCGGCAACAGCGAAGCTGCTGGTCCAGTCCAGGTGTAATCCGACGTCGATGCGGCCCCGCAGATCTTGCAGCAAGGCCACGTCCTGCGCCCAGCGCGGTGACAGCACCATGACACTGGTGGCGCTGATGCGTCCCATGGCGGCCAGCGTGGCAATGCCCAGTGAGGCGCTGGCGTTCACCGCAAAATCGTCAGCGCACAGGATCACGCCCTTCATCGCGCTGGTCGGCGCGTCATCACTTCTTGTTTTCATTTGTCCCAATCAAGTCGCGCTTTCAGAAAGCCCCCGGTGCCGTAGCGCGTCACCCGGCTGTAAAAGCGCGCGGTCAAGCGCTTGACCATGACAGAGTACGCGTCCACCAAAGTGGGCAGAATCGTAAAACTGTCGTAATTGACCACCACCGCCACCCGCTCGGCCGGGCTGGTCACCACCGGCGTCAACAGCTCGGCCACCATGCGCTCCACCTCGGCAATATCGGACAGGGCGTCGATGGCCAGTCCTTCACAATTGATGAACAGCACGCGGTGCGCCCGGTCCAGTTCAAAGCGTTGTGCCAGCGGGGTGGCGAGCAGGCGCTCACGCAGGCCGAGAGGGCCCTCGGCAAACAAGGCGGCATCCATCAATTTGAGTTGCGGGCTGATCGCCGGCATGAAATCCATGTGCGCCAGCACGTCGCGCTCGAGGTCAATGCCGGGTGCAATTTCGATCAACTCCAGCGCCCCCTGGAGACCGTCACCGATCAATTGAAAGACACAACGCTCGGTCACATACAACACCCGCTGTCCGCGTCGGCGCGCTTCACGCCCACTGAAGGTGCGATGTTCCACCTCTTGCACAAACTTGCGCGTCGTGCCCTCCGCCACCACCCGCAGTCGCCCATGCTCCACCCGCACATCCAGCTCCCCGGCGGTGAACGTGCCGACGAACACCACTGTCTTGGCATTCTGGCTGATGTTGATAAAGCCGCCCGCCCCCGCCAGCCGGGGCCCGAACTTGCTGACGTTCAAATTCCCCTGCGCGTCGGCTTGCGCCAAGCCCAGCACTGCGATATCGAGCCCGCCGCCGTCGTAAAAGTCGAACTGGTTGGGTTGATCAATCACCGCCTGGGTATTGACGGCCGCGCCAAAACTCATGCCGCTGGCCGGAATGCCGCCGATGACGCCGGGCTCGGCGGTCAGCGTCATCAGGTCAATCACCTTTTCTTCGGCCGCCACGCCGGCCACGCCTTCGGGCATGCCAATGCCCAGGTTCACCACATTGTTGGGCCGCAGTTCCAGCGCCGCGCGCCGGGCGATCACCTTGCGCGCGGTCAGCGCCAGCGTCGCCAAGGTATCGATCGGCACCCTGATTTCACCCGAATAGGCCGGGTTGTACTGTTCGGAAAAGGTTTGCATGTGGTACGCCGGGTCGCTCGCCACCACCACCGCATCCACCAGCACGCCGGGCACCCGCACCTGACGCGGATGCAAAGTGCCACGCTCGGCCAAGCGTTCCACCTGGGCAATGACAATACCGCCCGAATTACGCACTGCCATGGCAATCGCCAGCGATTCGAGCGTGAGCGCTTCGCGCTCCATGCTGAGGTTGCCGTCGGGGTCGGCGGTGGTGGCGCGAATGATGCCGACCGAGATCGGAAACGCCTTGTAAAAAAGGTACTCGCGGCCATCGATCTCCATCAGGCGCACCAGCTCCTCGGTGGTGCGGGCGTTGATCTTGCCGCCACCAAAGCGCGGGTCGACAAAGGTGTCCAGCCCCACATGCGTCAGCGTGCCGGGCTTGCCCGCGGCAATGTCGCGAAACAAATGAGAAATCACGCCTTGCGGCAGGTTGTAGGCCTCAATCGCGTTGTCCACCGCCAATTTTTGCAAGGCCGGCACCAGACCCCAATGCCCACCCACCACGCGGCGCACCATGCCGGCATGGCCGAAGTGGTTGAGACCGCGCGTTTGGCCGTCACCCTGACCGGCCGCATAAACCAGCGTCAGCTGGCCCGGCACGCCGACGCCCGTTTCACGCTGATTTTCCAGAAAACGCGCCTCCAGCGCCACCGCAATTTCCTCGGCAAATCCAATGCCCACGAAACCGCTGGTGGCCACGGTGTCGCCGTCATGAATCAACCGCACCGCCTCCTGCGCCGTTACCACTTTGTTGCGCCGCGTGCCCGGCCCGACGTGTTCATCGAGATTGAAATTGGTATGCAAAATGTCTCCTCACGACTACTTTGTCTATGTCGAACATTTTGCACCAGAGTGCAGCCATGGCTGTGTTCAGATTCAGCCAGGTTTTCAAGCTGCATGCGCAGACTCAATATGGCACAAGCTTGATGCTGATCAAGGAATACAGATTCCCGAAGGAACTGCACCACGTTCGGGTACTACGCCGAAGCGTAGACTTAACCGCAGGCTTCAAAGAAGACTGGATTCATGCGGTTCGAGGTGATTTCCCGCCTCAACATGGATAACCCCAAATGAATTTGAATTATTCGGTACGCGCCTCGGCGTCGCGCTTAGGGCGATCCAAGGCAAAACATTTTTGTCTTGTGATCGAAACGACATCATTATCTGAAAGGTGAACCTCATGAATCTCGGAATGTTCAAGGGAAGTATTCGCATCAAGATGCTGGGCGGTGTTCTGGCCCTTGAAATCTTGTTGGCTGCCTGCTATGCGGGTGTTCTTTACTATTCTGCGACTCAGAGTATCAATCTGAATGCCCAGAAAGTCGTGGAGCAATCTCAAGGCGTTTTCAATCTTCTCGTGGACAACGATTCCAAAATGCTTGGCGCGGCCATGGATTCTTTCGCCACCAACACTACCGTCAGTCAAATCTTTGCTGACCACCAGGATCGGCAGGCGCTCATCTCCGCTGTGCAGGACATTTACCGTAGCAATAAATCACGTTACGGCATCACGCACATGTACTTCATCGACAAGAATGGAACATGCTACTTGCGGGCGCATGGGACACAATTATCAGGCGACACCATCGACCGTGAAACGTTCCTGCGCGCCAGGGCATCGGGGAAGGAATCCAGTGGGATCGAACTTGGCAAGACGGCCTTCGCGCTGCGCCGCGTCATGCCCTACATCCACAATGGAAGCGTGGTGGGCTACCTGGAGTTCGGCGAAGAGATCGATCACTTTGATCGTTTGATGAAGAAACAAACCGGTATCGATGTCGCCGTCCTGGTAGAAAAGAGTTTTCTCAATGAAGACGATTACCGCGGTGCCCTGAAAGCAACGAGCAAGACTGACAACTGGGATGCCATGAAGGACTATGTCATGGTCAGCAGCACCATGAGCGACCCCAATTCTGTGGCTTCCATGGCCTTAGGGTCAGAAATTCGTTCAGTCAAGGCGGCCACCTATCTGGGCACGGTCACGGAAGGGGCTTCGACCTTCGCCCGGGGCGCGTTCCCGCTGAAGGATGCTGCGGGAAAACAAGTGGGTGTTGTGTTAGCGCTAAGCGATGTCAGCGACCAGATACAAAGCCAGCGTTTGTCTTTAATTTTTCTGGCTCTCATCACAATAGTGATCTTTGTGGTCAGCTTCGTCAGCGCACACCTCTATCTACGCTCCGAGATTATCAATCCCTTGGTGCAACTTGCGGAACAAGCCAACGACATCAGTATGGGAAACATCGATCACACGCTGGAGACCCAAAGGCAGGACGAGATCGGGGTACTGATCCGCTCTTTCGAACGTATGAGAGCGAGTTTGAAGAAATCTCTCTCCATGCTAGCCAAGAGATCCGAGCAGGGTTGATCCCTTCCCTTGACCACAGTTGGAGTCGGATCTGATGAGTCTGCGCGAACATCAACATCTGAGCTATGCTGAACTCATTGACGAGTTGCAAGCCCTCGTGATCAGCAAGAGTACCGGAACCATGTTCATCCGGACCGAACTGGATCATTCGGTGAGGATTGCATTGCAAAATGGACGAATCGTTTCCTATAACTACCGCTTGCACCAACGCGAGAAAGCAACTTCTCTGATCCGTCGGATTCAGTCTGGAGAGTACTCCTTCAGGCAAGATATGACATGCATCGCAGCGGGCGAGAGTTTGCCGGCTAACTTCGATTTTTTCAAGGAACTCGCGACAGCCCCTGATCTGGATGATGATTTCGTGTCGTCGAAGCCAGGAAAGTTGGCCGGGGCAGCATCGTTCGCCCCCTTGACCGTGCGACAGGATACGTCGCCGGGCCCCACAGACTTGCGGCTCCGCGGCTCCGAGCTGTTTGAAACAGTGGTCCATGAACTCACGTTCTATCTGGGGCCGGTCGCTCGCATGGTGGCGCTGGAGTATGAGAAAGAACTACGCTTCGCTACGAGCGGTGAACAAGTCCGAACCCTGATGTTCCGATTAGGCCAGGAGATCGGTGATACCCGACACGCCAGCGAATTTGAGATACGCATCCTGAGCTTGGTATCTAATTGGGAATGCCCCAGTGACAGTTAAAAAAAGTCCCTGACAGGCGAGCCAAGCATGGTAAGTTGACGAGCTCATTGGGATTGACCCGATCACCAAGCCGGGCCAGCTCTAAAATGCGGCCATGTGTCAATTGCTTGGAATGAACAGCCATCTGCCCGCCAGTCTAACGCTGAGTTTCACCGGTTTTTCGCAACGTGGCGGCGGCACCGCCCACCATGCCGATGGTTGGGGCATAGCCTTCTTTGAAAGCGAGAGCAGCACACCGGACCAACCCGGCAAGGGCGTGCGCTATTTCGTCGACAAAGAGGGAGCGGCCACCTCGCCGATTGCCAAAATGCTGCGCACTTATCCGATCAAGAGCCATAACGTCATCGCCCATGTGCGCAAGGCGACCCTGGGTGCCGTGGCGCTGGAAAACTGCCACCCGTTTGTGCGCGAGTTGTGGGGCCACTACTGGGTGTTTGCCCACAATGGCGATCTGAAAAACTATGCGCCCACCCTGCACGGCAGTTTTCGCCCGGTCGGCAATACCGACAGCGAACTGGCGTTTTGCTGGCTATTGCAGGAGCTTTCCAAATCACATGCCGGTGTGCCAAGTGTGGATGAGTTGACGCGCACATTGAGCGAGCTGGTACCCCAAATCGCAAAGCAC
>JANYHL010000043.1 GCA_025359085.1 Gammaproteobacteria bacterium | reverse complement strand
ACCGCCCAGCAATGTCATTTTGGTGGCAGTGTTGTAAGGATTATTATGAATGTTCTGATGCGTCAGCACGACATCAAACGGGCCGGCTTTGTAACCGACAAACATTGCAGCGGTGCGGCCAGCAGCGTTGGCGCCGGTGATCGAGTTGTTGTTTGCAACTTCACCCAGGCCATACTGCAACTCGCCGTAGAAACCGTTGGATGCGTAGTTGTAGGACACCATGTTGTCGGTGCGGCTACCGTTGTAGCTGAACAAACGCGAGGAGTCACCAGCGAGCGCATCACCAAATGAATCCCAAGTGGAGGCGGTAGCGTAGACCGGGTTCATTTGACGACCCAGCTTGACGGTACCCCAGTCGCTGGTCACGCCAACAAACGATTGGCGGTTAAAAAAGCTGGTTCCACTTGCCTGTGCGCCGGTGTCCAGGGCAAAACCGGCTTCAAGCGTGAAAATCGCTTTCAAACCGCCGCCCAGATCTTCAACGCCTTTCAGGCCCCAACGGCTACCATTCAAATTGCCACTGTCCAGGCGATTCGTCGTAGCGGTACCGTTGTCTTCGCGGGCAAAGCCAATGTCAGCAACACCGTACAGCGTGACGGAAGACTGGGCCATGGCAGCGCCGGAGGCAGCGAGCACTGCCAAGGCGATTAGGGATTTTTTCATTCAAATACTCCAAAGTTAATATCGATGAAGCACTTGCTGTGCTTCGCATCACTTCTTGAGTAGAAGCTGAGTTGGATTTGACCAGAGCGCGCTGGTTAGCGCAAAGGCTTTGGGGCACAGCGCCCAATTGAATCCATTTATGTGGGTCAGATACAACGTTTTAGTCGGGATTGAGAACGATCAGCCAAAAAAAAACCACCCCGAAAGGTGGTTTTTATCTGACTTAGCTCCGGCTTGCCGGGTAAACCGGCAAGCCGCTCTAATTAGAATGCGTGGCGCATGCCAACAGCAAACAACTTGGTTTCGGCATCAACAGCGCCTGGGGCGAAATTGACATTGGCATCTTCCTTGGTAGCCCTGTAACCACCGTACAACGATGTACGCTTGGACAACGAGTAAGAAGCACCGAGGCCAAAGCCAGTGCGCTTGACGTCAGGTGTACCGGCTGCAGTCGGCACAAAATTGGTCAGGACGCCACCTTTGGAAGACGCGTAGCTGGCAGACAGCGTCAAAGCGCTGCCCACCGGGTAATCAACGCCCAGTTGCCATTCGTTGGTCGACTTGTCGTTCGCTTTGGTGCGGCCAAGGTTGCCCATCAGCTTGACAACACCCAAATCATAAGAAGCATTGACACGGGTGAAATCACGCGAGCTTACGTTGCCATTGTCTTTCTCGGATTGATAACCCAAAGCCACATATACCGGGCCGCCTGTGTACTGCACATTGAAGGCTGCATTCGAACCAGCCCCTTGCGTAGCCGTCTTGTTTTCACCCAAGCTATAGCTGACTGTGCCGCTTACGCCGCTGAAGGTCGGGGAGGTGTAATAGAAAGAGTTGCCGGGGTTGGCGTTGTAGTTGGTGCTGGTAAAGACCCGATACATTGGAGACAGGACTGAATCAAAAACAGCATCAGCGGTACCACTGACATCATCAAAAGCGGTCCACATTTTGCCCAATTTGACTTCACCGAAGCCACCTGAGAAACCAACGTAGGACTGGCGGGCAAAGGCTTGCGTACCGGCTACGGGCAAACCAGCTGCATTTTTTCCCGTGCCCTTGGCTGCGCCCGTGTCAATGAAAAAACCTTGCTCCAGCAAGAAATTGGCTTTCAGGCCACCGCCCAAATCTTCAGTGCCTTTAAAACCCCAACGATCGGTGCTGACACCACCGCTATTCATGGAATTGGTCGTGGTACTAACGCCGGTGTGGTCAGTTACTTTCGTGTTACCCAAATAAACGTCAGCAACACCATACAGTGTCACGCTGGATTGGGCGAAAGAAGCGCCGGAAGCGGCGAGCACGGCGAGTGCAATCAAACTTTTTTTCATATTAGAAATTCCAAAAACAAATAAAAACCAAAACACTTTTTGTACGAAGATTTTGGACGGGACGATGCAAATAACTCAAGCTAGATTAGACCAAATTACCAAGTCGCCAAGCAAAGTTTCTTTGCTTGGCGACAATATTTTCGGCGACTTTTTTAAAAAACGTGGTCACATTACAACGTTGTAATGTTGGCTGAGCTTGTGCATACGTTGAAGGCACCAAATCAGGGAAAACCCCTGTGATCAAAAAGACTAAAACCGTGCATCTGTCGCGTCCGCGTCTTGTTGGTGCAGCCGGATTCTCAGAGAATCCAAGGCTGAAGTAACTCTTAAACCACCTAGGAAAACCATGTCAAACCTTGTTACCCGCCGTAACCAAGTTCTCCCCATCGCTGCACGTTCCATTGCTGTCGCTGCTGCCTTGTGCTGCGCCGGCCTGGCCAGCGCGCAAACGGCCCCCAGCGTCACGCTGTACGGCCTGGTTGACGCGGGCATCACCTCGGTCAGCGGCTTGAAGAATGGCACTGTGACGCAAGTCGCCAGCGGCATCATGGAAGGCACGCGCTGGGGGGTGAAAGGCAATGAAGACCTGGGTGACGGCTATCGGGCTATCTTCACACTGGAAAGCCGGGTTGAACTGGACACCGGCGCGAACAGCAACCGACCGATCTCGGGATCCCAGTTGTCGGACCGGTTCTCGAACGCAGCACTGTTGGGTCTGCCGTCAGACGCAGCCCTGTCGCTACCAGCTGGCATGGTGCAGGGAACTGTCAATAAAATCGATGCGGCCTTGGCCAATGAGTTCGGGGTGAATGTAGGCGCCGCCGGTAACCGCGCGTTTGACCGCCAGGCCTTCGTCGGCTTGGTCACGCCTTTTGGCGGCTTTCTGGCGGGGCGCCAGTACACGCCAGCCTTTGAAACCACGGCCACCTACGACATCATGGAAACCCAGTCGGGATTGGCCGCAGGGCAAATCGTGGCCTTCCCGGCGGTGCTGGAAATCCGCAAATCCAATTCCTTGGCCTACCGCTTCGTCAAGGACGGCATTTCGGGCTCCCTGATGTACGCGGCAGGCGAGGTCGCAGGCGATTCTGCCAAGAGTCGCATGCTCGGCATGAACGTCAACTACAAGGCCGACATGTTCGCGGTGGGTTTTGGCTACAACACGGCGAATAACGAGTTGGGCAACAAATCCCTGACCACGGCGGTGCTCGGTGCTTCCATGAACTTTGGCAGCAGCAAAGTCAGTTCATTCGTAGCCAAAATCACGGACGACAACCCCAGCAACCTGTCCGTCATCGCGGGCTTGATCGCCCCCCCGGGTTCGCCAGCGCCGGTGCTAGCGTTTGGTAATCTTGTTCAGTCGAAGTTTATCGAGGCTTTCAAACAAGACGGCACCTTGTTCCACATTGGCTATCGCTATGTGACCGGCGCCAGCACGATCTCGGTGGCTTACAGCAATTACAACGACAACCGCCCAGCCGATGCTGACGTCCGCTCCTACGGCGCGGCCTACACCTATGCATTGTCCAAGCGCACCGACCTGAACGCGGTACTGGTTCACTACGATAACAAGAACCTGGCGCAGGTCGCTCCCGGTGGCAACGGCTACATCGGTGGTATCACCGCCAGCGCTGGCACCGACAGCAACAGCTTGGCGCTGGGCATTCGCCACCGCTTCTAAGCTGCTTTCAGCTCTGAAACAAAAAAAGGCCCTTCGGGGCCTTTTTTTGTTGTTATTGCAGGCCTGGGCAAAAAGGTGAAAGGTGAAAGGTGAAAGGTGATCAGGCTGATTTGCAGCACCCGGCTATGGCCCCAGCGACTTGGGGCGCGTGAACGCGATCAGCATGGCACTGGCGGCAGCGGTCAGTCCGCCCAGGCAGGCCAGGTCAGCACGGACATCGGCCAGTGAAGCGCCCATTTGGTTCAAATGCAAGGACGCTTGAATGCCTGCGGTGCTGGGAATCAGCCAGCGTAAGCCTTGCAAGGGCCACGGCAAGGCCTCGGCCGGCCAGGAAAAGCCCGCTAAAAAAGCCATCGGCAGCGACGTGAAGAGCAGAACCTGCATGCCCCGCTCCCGGTTGCCAAACCAGACCCCGAGCAGCGCACCCAGCGTGCAAACAGCAGGAATATAGACAAGCAGCAAGACAAGTGCCCCCGACAGGTTGGCGGCTCTTGGGTAGTCCTGAATCAGGAACACCCAGCCAAAGTAAAACAAGCCGCTCAAGTAGCCAAAGCTTGCGAGACCGAGGATGCGCCCGATCCAGCCCGCGGCATTGGCCCGGTGTCGCCCGGTCTCCACCATCGTGCCGATGAACATGGCCACGCCGATCAACAGGGTCTGCTGGAGGATCAACAAGGCCACCGCCGGCACCACAAAGCTGCCGTAGCCCTCGGTGGGGTTGTAAAGTGCCACGAGTTGAACGTTGACGGGGCTGCGCGTGGCGCCCGCCTGCAAGGCGCTTTGGCCACTGACCTGGAGTTTTTTGATTTCGACGCCGGCCGACGCCGTGCCCACGGCTTCAGAAAAACCATAGAGCACCGCCTTGTTCAGCAAGGCGTAGGCGCCATCACCGGCCACGTTGACCACGGCTGATGTGCCGCGCAGCAGATGGCGCTTCATGTCTTGGGGCAGGATGGCATAGCCTTCAATCTCGCCGCGCCAGAGCGCTTGCTGCGCGTCTTGCTCGCTGCCGGTGACGCCGCGCAGCGCCATACGCGGGCTGGCCCCCGCCCATCGCGTGATCTGGCGTGACAGGCTGGTGTGGTCCAGATCGACCACCATCACCGGCACCCGGTGCACCGCTTGCAAAGAATAGGGCCAGGGGTAAAAAAAAGCGTAGACCAGGGGCGCAGCCACAAGCAGCAGCAGCACACCGAAGTCTTGGCGCAGCGCGCGCACTGTTTCAAGCCAGGCTTGGGCGACTTGTTGCCACGCGGCGCGCATCAGCGCTTGCCCCAGGAGGCCGGGTCCCGGCTGGCGCGCTGCAAGCTCAGCGTGCAGGCCAGCGCCACGCCCGCCAGCGCCACGCTCAGACCGAGGACGGTGGCGAGCGAGTAGCGCAGCGGGGCGCCCATCTGCAATTGTTCGATTTGCACCCCGATGTAATGGGTGTAAGGCATGGCATGGGCCCAGCACCGGGCCAACACCGGCATGGCCAGCAGGGGAAAACCGACCCCGCTGAAGGCAAACGCCGGGGCCGTGATGAAACCGGTGACCGATAAGGCGGTTCGCAGGGAGCGTGACAGCGCCGCGGCCCAAGCACCCAGCGCGGCCGACAAAGCCATGAAAACACCTAGCGCGAGCACCACCCAGGCCAATGAGCCCGCGGCTTGCCAACCCTGCCCCCCTGCCACCCAAGCCAGGGCCAGCGCGCCCGTCAGGCTCAGACTCAGCACCGGGAGCAACAGCTTTCCGATGAGCGCGCCCAGCGCCTGGGCGACGGTGGCTTCAGGCGCAATCCACTGATTGACGGTGCGGTCACGCAACTCACGTCCGACGGCCCACGCACCGGCCGTCATGGCCAAGATGTGCAGCACGGCGGGAATGAGCGCGGCGGCGAGAAATTGTTCGTAATTCAGGGCCGTGTTGAACAGCGTGATCGTGCTGGTGCGCAGCGGTTCCTGGGACAGGCGCGCCGCGCTGGCAGACTCGCCGCGTTTGTTGCGCGCCGACATCTCTATACCCGCCGACAAGGTGGCAACGGCGCTGCGAACGTCGCGCTGGATCAGGCCCGAGTGGGTGCCGAACTGGGCGTTGTGCGAGAGCGTGACTTGCGCCGCCTGGCCGCGCAGAACCGTTTGCGCAAAATCACGCGGAATTTCAAGCACGGCGTACACGTCGCCTCGGCGCAGCGCGTGCGCGGCCTGCGCCGGGTCCACGACGCTCTCCAGCACCTTCAAACCCGGAGCGGCCTGCAAAAACCGGACCAATTGCCGTGACAAACTGCTGTGATCCAAGTCCAGCACGGCGATGGGCAGCTGGTTCGGTATGCCGGCCGAGAATATCCACCAAATCAAAGCGACCGCGAGCGCCGGGACCCACGAGATCATGGCCAGGTCCCAGGGTCTTTTTTTGAGCAGCTGCCATTCACGCTGCGCCGCGACCCGAAAGTGGCCGTGGCCGTGGCCAGAGGATGCGGGCGTGCCCATGGCACCAAGACGCTGCATGGACGATGGCGGCAAATTTACCGAAGCAGCACGCTCATGCCGGGGCGCGCACCGGCGATGGGCGCGAGCGGGCGCGCCCGGACTTCGAAGGTGCGCGCATCAAACCCTTGCCCGGCGCGGGTTGCGCGCCAGGTGGCAAAGTCCGGCAGAACGCCGATAAAAAATACCTTGAATTTGACACCTGGCCGAGCCCCGGCGGGCGCGCCCGACCGGACCAGTGCGGGCAAGTCGGCGTCAAACGTGGAACCGATCATGAAGCGCTGGAGTTGGTCTTCGCGCACATTCAAAACGACCCACTGGTCTTGCAGGTCGACGACGCTGACCACCGCAACGCCTTGCGGTGACAACTCGCCCGTCTTGGCCAGCACTTTGGCGACCTCGCCGGCCACCGGACTCTTGAGTTCGGTCTCGACCTGCGCGGCGGCTACTTCGGCCACCACGCCGGCCACTTGCCGGGCCTGGGCCCGGGCCGCGGCCTTGTCCTCGGAGCGGGCCCCCGCGCGCGCCAGGTCGTACTGGGCTTTGGCCGCGGCCGCGGCGTCGCGCGAGGCCTTGAAATTGGCCTCGGCTTCATCGCGTTTTTGCGTTGCGATCAGCCCGTCCTTGGCGAGCCCGGCCACGCGTTTGAACGATATGTCAGCCAGATCGGCACCGGACTGGGCGCGCTGCCAGTTCATTTTGGCCATCAGGATTTCTTCTGGCCGGGCGCCGTTTTGGGCTTTCTGTGAGAGCGCCAGCGCGGCTTCGCTCGCCGCCGTGGCTTGCGCATATTTGGCGCTGATTTCCGGGCTGTCAATGCGCAGCAGCAGCGCGCCGACTGCCACATGGTCCCCCTCTTTGACCAGGATTTGGCTGATGCGCCCGGTTACCTTGGGCGCGATGTCGGTCTCCTGGGCCTCCATTTGCCCCTGAAACACCTCCGCCTCCGGCTGCGCCGCCCGCCATAAGCCATAGCCCAGAACGCCGAGCAGCGCGACGCCCGCAACAGCCCAGGACAAGTTTTTTGTTTTCATGATCAGTTCACTTTCACGTCGGCACGCGCGATGTAACTGCTGAACTGCTCCGACAGACCGCAGCTCTCGAGCAGATGGGCCAGCGCCAGCACGTAGTCATAGGCGATTTGGGCGCGTTCCGTCTGGACTTTGGCCTGATTCACTTCAGCATCAATCAGCTCCAGTGCGGTTCCGGTGCCTGCGCGCAGGGCGGCAGTGCGCAGGCGCAACACTTCTGCCGCCAACAGCAGCCCGGCCTGCGTGGCTATAAATTGCCGTCGGCCCTGTTCCACGGCACGCCAATTCTTCTCGACCAGCAGCGCAATATCGCTGCGCGCCTGCGCATCCATGTGCTGCGCCTGCTCGACCATCTTCTGCGATGAGGCCGCGAGCGCGTCGCGGTCGATGCTGTCGAACAGGGTCCAGCGAACGCCGACGCCCGCCATCCAGTCGGCATTCTGGGTTTTAAGTTCATGCTGACCAAAAACAAATACCTGTGGCTTTCTCAGCGCCTCCTGGCCTCGATGCAGTTGTTCGGCCTGTGTTTTTTTGGCCGCCACTTTGGCGAGTGCGGGATGGTGCTGCGAGGCGGCATCCAGAAAATATGGCAGCGGCTCAAGCGCTTGGGTCAGCACAAACAAAGGCGTCACCGGTGTCACGGCGCTTTCGGATTTGACCGTGCGGGCCAGGGCCGCCGCCGCGAGTTCGGCGTCATCCTGGGCTTTGAGCGCGCTGCGCTTGGCCTCTTCAAACGCCACCATCGCCTGCAGGCGCTCGATTTTGGAGAGGACGCCGGCGACGAGCATCTTCTCAGTGGCGTCGTCGTGTTGCCCGATGGCATGGACGGCGGCTTGGCGCAGTTGTGCGGCCTTGATCGCCAACTGGGCGCCAAAATAGCGTTGCACCAGCAGCGTCGCGAGCTCGTGCTCCGTTTGATCGGCCTCGGCGTGGGCTTCATTCATTTGCGCTGAAACAAAGCCGCGCGCCGCATCCGAGACGCCTCCCGCATAAATTGGCCAAATGGCCGACAAAGAACCGGTTGTCACCGTGTCGTGCTGGTTGAAGCTGTAGCTTGCGGGCAACTGTGGCAGCGCCAGTGAACCCAGCAGGTGTTGCAAGGAGGTCGGCAGGCCCTGCTCGAGTTGCGTCAGCTTTTGATTCAGCGGGCCGAGATCAACGGCGAGATTGGCGTTGTAGATGAACGAGGTAGCAAAAACACTCACCGACGGACCGCCCAGGCCCTGCAGACCCTGAAGCTGCAAGGCCTTGCTTTGTACACCGGCGTTGGCGCCGGCGAGCTTGTCGGAATCGGTTTTGACGCGCAGCCAGGCCGCGTCAAAACTCAGGGGCTGGGCCAGGCTGGCGCCCTGCGTGGCGGCCAGGACGCAGAGCGCTGCGAACTTAAAAATAAGGGGGGGTGTCTTCATCGTGTGTGTTGGCGCGTAGTGTCCTGCAAAAACAGGGCAATAGCCGGTTTCGCCGCGCCAACTGTATTTTAAACCCAATTTTTTTAACAAATAGGGCTATAGCCAGCGTCAATCAAGGATATAACGCTATGATTATAAGAGCAAATGAATCCACGGAGACTGTTGCTGCGGCGGTGAACGAGCCGCTGCAATAGCCGCTGGCTGTTGCTGCCCCGGCGCCGTCGGTCTGTATGATGCGCGGCTGCGCCCGAAGCATCTGAATGTCGTCATCCCCCTCCCCCCTTTCTGCCGGTCTGAATCTGGCGCAACAAGAAGCAGCCAACTATATGCACGGGCCGTGCCTGGTGCTGGCCGGCGCGGGCTCGGGCAAGACGCGGGTGATCACGCACAAGATCGGGCGGCTGATTCAGGCCGGGCTGGCGCCGCAGCGCATTTTTGCCATCACCTTTACCAACAAAGCGGCGAGCGAGATGCGGGAACGGGCCAAGGAGCTGATCGGCAAGGCGGCGCGGGAGGTGGTGATTTGCACCTTTCACGCGCTCGGCGTGCGTCTGTTGCGCCAAGACGGCGCGGCGCTCGGCCTGAAACCCAATTTCTCGATTCTGGACAGCGACGATGTCACCAGCATCCTGAAGGACGCGGGTGGCACGGTCGATGCGGCCACGGCGCGCAGCTGGCAATGGAGCATCAGCTTGTGGAAGAACCAGGGGCTCAATGCGCAACAGGCTGGCGCGCTGGCCGCCCATGACCACGAACGCATCGCGGCCCGCGTCATGGCGCATTACGAGGAGCGCCTGGCCGCCTACCAGAGTGTGGATTTTGACGATCTGATCAGCCTACCGCTCAAATTGCTGCAAAATAATGAGCTAGTCAGGCAGCGTTGGCAAGGGCTGGCGGGCCATATCCTTGTGGATGAGTACCAGGACACGAATGCCACGCAATATGAGTTGTTGAAGCTGCTGGTGGGCGGCAACCCGCCGACGCAAGCGCGCTTTACCGCCGTCGGTGACGATGACCAGTCGATTTACGGCTGGCGTGGCGCCACCCTGGACAACCTGAAACGCCTGCCGGTCGATTTCCCGACGCTCAAGGTGATCAAGCTGGAGCAGAACTACCGGTCGACTTCCGCCATCCTGCGCGCCGCCAACAACGTGATCGGCCCGAACCCGAAGCTGTTCCCGAAAAACCTGTGGAGCGATCTGGGCGAGGGCGAGCCGGTGCGGGTGCTGGACGCCGACAGCGAGGAGCACGAGGCCGAGCGCACCGTGGCGCGCATCCAGAGCCTGCGCGCGGCTGGTGGGGTAGCAGGAACGCCTGCAGCAGGAAACGCCGCCGCGCCGGGCCGCGCAGTACGCGCAGCGACAAGCGCGGGGGCTGTCAATTACCGCGACTTTGCTGTGCTGTACCGCGCCAACCACCAGGCCAAAACCTTCGAAAAAGCGCTGCGCAAGGCGCAAATCCCGTACAAGGTGTCGGGCGGCACCAGCTTTTTTGACCGCGCCGAAATCAAGGATTTGTGTGGCTGGTTCAGGCTCTGGATCAACAACAACGATGACCCGGCGTTCTTGCGCGCGGTGACGGTCCCCAAGCGCGGCATCGGCCACCAGACGCTCAGCGCTTTGGGCGTTTTTGCTGGCCAATACAAGATCAGCCTGTTCGAGGCCCTGTTTTCGTCTTCATTGGGCAGCGTGCTGAGCAGCAAAGCCGTCGGCAGCCTGCATGAGTTTGGCCGCTATGTGAATGACCTGGAGTTCCGCGCCCGGCGCACGCTGGGGGCCGAATCAGCCAAGGCCTTCTTGCTGGAGTGGCTCAAGGACATTGGCTATGAAAAGCATCTGTATGACGGCGAGGACAGCGAAAAATTGGCCGCGGCGCGCTGGACCAATGTGCTCGATTTTTGCGACTGGATGTCCGCGCGCTGCGGCGGGCAACTCGACGACGCAGCCGGGGTCAGCACCGCCAACGAGGTCAAGTCGCTGCTGGCGGTGGCGCAAACGGTGTCGCTGCTGTCCACCATTAGCGAGCGCGAAACCGACCAGAACGTGGTGACGCTGTCAACGCTGCACGCCGCCAAGGGGCTGGAGTGGCCGCATGTGATGCTGGTCGGCGTGACCGAGGGCCTGCTGCCGTTCAAGCTGAAAGACAACAGCGACTCGGCTGCCGCCTCGCTGGGCGGGTCTGAGCGCGCGCATGAAGCGGCGGTTGAGGCCACCGCCCTGCACCTGCAGGAAGAACGCCGTCTGATGTATGTGGGTATCACCCGCGCTAAAGCCAGCCTGGCGGTGAGCTGGACGCGCAAACGCAAAAAAGGTCGCGAGATGGTGGCCGCCCTGCCCAGCCGCTTCATTGCCGAAATGGCGCTGGACCAGGCCACGACCAAAGAAGATCCGCGCGCCAAGCTGCGGGCGCTGCGGGCCGAGTTTGCGCAAAAGACGCAGGTGGCGCAAGCCGCCCCGACCATCGCTGCGCCCGGCCAGAAAGCGCGTCCCCTTTGAAACCTAGAATAGCGACCCACGTTGTCCACCCAAGCACGCCCATCATGAACCCATTATTTGCTACTGTGTTAATAGCTGCTTGTTCAGTAACGACGGGGCTAGAGCCCAGAATTCCATAAATTTTCCGGCAGAAACCAAGGCTTGGCAAGCGTGCGCGGGCTTGAGCGGCGACAGCGCGGCGCGCTTGGCCTGTTTTGATCAATGGGCGCAGCAACAACTCGACGCGGCCGCAAGCCGCCCGCCCTCCCCAGGCGCCTCGGCGCTGGCGCAATCCGTGGCCACGCCCGAAACGGTGCCCGCGACGCCCGTGGCACCCGCGCCGGTGACGATCACCATGACGGCACCGGCCGCGCACGACTGCAAGAACAAGCAGTTTTCCGAGTTGTCGCGGTTTTGGGAGCTGGAAGCCGGCAGTGACTGCGGCACTTTTGGCATTCGCGGTTTTCACCCCATCAGTCTGGCGTGGATCGGTGCTGACAGCGTCAACACCCAACCCAGCTCGCCGGTGCCCGACCACTCGGCCACGACGGCGCTGGGCTATGGCACCAACGAGGTCCGCATCCAGCTTTCGGTGCGCACCAAGATCGCCCAGGGCCTGCTGACCGGGCAGCAAGAGCTCAAACGCGACTCGATCTGGTTTGGCTACAGCCAGCAGTCCAACTGGCAAATCTTCAGTGGTGATCTGTCGCGACCGTTTCGCACCACCGACCACGAACCTGAAATCACCTACATCTACCCGACTGATCTTCAATTGCCGCTGGGCTGGCGGCTGCGTTACAGCGGTTTGAGCCTGGTGCACCAGTCCAACGGCCAACCGCTGCCGCTGTCGCGTAGCTGGAATCGCAATGTGTTGATGGCCGGCATGGAAAAGGGCAACCAGTTCCGGATCGATGCCAAACTGTGGAAGCGGGTCAATGAAGACCAGGCCAATGATGACAACCCCGACATCAGCAACAAGATCGGGCGCGCTGAAGTGGCCGCTTTTTGGACGCCGAACCTGAACGATACCTTCGGCGTCACGCTGCGCCACTCGCTGCGCGCCGACGCCAACGGTTCGCTGCGGCTGGAATGGCTCAAGCAACTGAGCACCAGTGGATTGCCCGGTAGCCAGGACGCCTTGCGCTTTCACACCCAATTGTTCAGTGGCTATGGCGATTCGCTGGTCGATTACAACCGCCGACGCACCGTGCTGAGCATCGGCTTGAGTCTGGTGGACTGGTAGCCGCTTGCACCCAGGCGACAGGGGCGGATCAAAATCAGTTGACACCCGCCAGCAGTCGAATCATGCTGCCAAGATAACTGGAGACCCATCATGAACACCCGTTTTAACCCCGCCCCCAACGCGCTCTACCTGGCCGACACCCACGAGGTGAGCAACCTGTCCACCGAGCTGTGTGACTACAACATGTACACCCAAGACGCCGCCTTGCGCGAGGCGGTGCAGCGCGAGGGCGGCCAGTGGGCGGACGGCGAACTCAGCGCGTTTGGCCAGATGACAGGCTCGGCCGACTACCTTGAGCTGGGCAACCTGGCCAACAAGTTTCAGCCCGAGTTTGATACGCATGACCGTTTTGGCAACCGCATCGACCTGGTGAAGTTTCACCCCAGCTACCACCAGCTGATGAAAACTTCGATCGAGCATGGGCTGCACGCCTCGCCCTGGACCGCACCGCGCGCGGGCGCGCACGTCGCCCGTGCTGCCAAGAGTTTTCTGCATGGCCAGGTAGAAGCCGGGCATGGCTGCCCGATCACCATGACCTTCGCCGCCGTGCCCGCGCTGCGGCTGCAGAGCGACCTGGCCGGGGCGTGGGAACCCAAAGTCACAGCACGCGTTTACGACCCGCGCAACGTCCCGGTGGAGCAGAAGCAGGGCGTGACCATCGGCATGGCAATGACCGAAAAACAGGGCGGCTCGGATGTGCGGACCAACAGCACGCGCGCCTACCCGGTTGGCGGCGGTGGTCCCGGCCAGCCGTATGAGTTGGTGGGA
Source organism: Gammaproteobacteria bacterium (assembly GCA_025359085.1). GTDB lineage: Bacteria > Pseudomonadota > Gammaproteobacteria > Burkholderiales > Burkholderiaceae_C > Rhodoferax. The sequence goes on along the minus strand of JANYHL010000043.1, from coordinate 67,957 downwards.
CACAAGTATTTTGTGTCGGCCCCGATGTGCGACGCGTTTCTGGTGCTGGCGCAAGCGCCGGGCGGCTTGTCTTGCTTCTTGCTGCCGCGTTGGCGCCCGGACGGCAGCAAAAATCCGATGCAGGTACTGCGGTTGAAGAAAAAAATGGGCAATGCGTCCAATGCGTCGTCTGAGACCGAGCTGCGTGGCGCGCTGGCGTGGATGGTGGGTGAAGAGGGGCGCGGCGTGCGCAACATCATTGAAATGGTCAGCATGACCCGCTTTGACTGCATGATCGGCTCCAGCGCCGGCATGCGCATGGCAGCGTCGCAGGCACTGCATCATTGTTCCATTCGCTCGGCGTTCGGCCAGGTGCTGAACCAGCAGCCGCTGATGCAAAACGTGCTGGCCGACCTGGCGCTGGAGAGCGAAGCCGCCACCGCGCTGACGATGCGCATGGCGCGCGCCATGGACCAGCGCGCCGATGAACAGCAAGACCTGCTGGTGCGGCTGGTCACGGCGGTGGGCAAATACTGGATTTGCAAGCGCACGCCGAACCACGCCTATGAAGCGATGGAGTGCATTGGCGGCAGCGGCGTGATGGAAGACAGCATGATGCCGCGCCTGTACCGCGAGGCGCCCGTGAACACCATCTGGGAGGGCAGCGGCAATGTGCAATGCCTGGACGTGCTGCGCGCTCTGTCAAAAACACCGGCCGTGGCCGAGGCCTTTTTTGCCGAAGTGACCCAGGCGCGCGGCGCCCAGGGTTTGCTGGACCGGCATATTGCCGCACTGGCGAGCGATCTCAAAGACTTGGGCGATTTTGAATACCGCGCGCGTGATGTGGTCGACCGCATGGCGCTGGCTTTACAGGCCTCCCTGCTGGTGCGCCACGCCCCGGCATTCGTGAGTGATGCGTTCTGCGAGTCACGCCTGGGGCAGGCCGGTCAGCACAACTACGGCACGCTGCCGCGCGGTGTCGATGCCGGCGCCATCATCGCGCGCGCGACACCCCAGAGTGCCCAGGCCTGAAACGCCCGCCACTGACAATCCCCCTGTCAACGCCGTCCACGCATAATCGAAGGTTCGCGAATAACGCCCGAGGTGGGGCGGTGTCGCATTTACTCTCAGAAGGCCAGCGTGAAAAAAACGTTTAAATTAGATATTGAAGGTAAAAACCGGGACCGGGTGCTGGAAGCCACCAAGCACGAGATCCGCAAGTATGTCAAACGGCAACGGCGGGTGCCGCTGCCCGAAGGCGTGGACTATTGGGATTTTGACTGCAAGTTTGGCAGCACTGAAGCCAGCGCCACGGTGGTCCATTTCGCCACCATCACCGAGTTGATTGATGCGCTGGCCAAAGACGGTGGCGCTGCGTTTTACTTGGAGCTGTTGGCCAAACCCGGCCACCGCGCGGCGCGCGCAGCCGGTGCTGAGCCGCTGGATCAGGCCGACCGTGAATAGTCCACGCCAAGCCGGGCCCATCGCCCGATCCTCGATGCGGGGATAATCGCCTGTTTTTTAAAATTATCTGGAGTGTTTCATGAGCAAAGAATTTCGTACTGAAGCTGAGCGCAAAGCCAGCCCCCGTCCTGTCGCCCCCAAAGGCGTGTGCTACACCGCCGGTCACGGCCAAATGCGCAGCCTGGAGCGTGGCACCGCCACCAACAACAAGAAAAACCCCGGCAAACGCTGCAAACAAGGCGGTTAATCGCCCTTCGCCTCGACCGCAGCATCGTCATCCTCGGACGTTGCGCCGGTGCTGGCCGCCCCTTTGAAACCGTTTTGGCGCGTTTTTTGCTTTAGTTTGGTGCGCAGTCGGAAATTAACCGACTGACGCACCAATTCAACTCATTTCACCCCAAGAGGTTTTCATGGAAGCACTCAAACAGGGCGCCGATACCTTGTTCATCTTGCTCGGCGCCGTCATGGTGCTGGCCATGCACGCTGGTTTTGCGTTTTTGGAACTCGGCACGGTCCGCCGCAAGAACCAGGTCAATGCGCTGGTCAAGATTCTGGTGGACTTTTCAGTCTCGACCGTGGCGTATTTTCTGGTGGGGTATGGCGTGGCCTATGGCACCCATTTCTTTGTCGGCGCCGAGCAGTTGGCGGTCAGGAACGGCTTCGAGCTGGTCCGGTTCTTTTTCTTGCTGACTTTTGCCGCCGCTATTCCGGCCATTATTTCGGGCGGCATTGCCGAGCGCGCCCGCTTTTGGCCGCAACTGATCGCCACGGCGGTCGTCGTCGGCTTTGTTTACCCGTTTTTTGAGGGCATTGCCTGGAACCAGCATTTCGGCGTGCAGAGCTGGATCAAAAGCCTCACCGGCGCCGAGTTTCATGACTTTGCCGGCAGCGTGGTGGTGCACGCGGTGGGCGGCTGGATTGCGCTGCCCGCCGTGATCTTGTTGGGCGCGCGCGCCAATCGCTACCGCAAGGATGGCGGTATCTCGGCGCATCCGCCATCGAGCATTCCGTTTCTGGCGCTGGGCGCCTGGGTGCTGACGGTGGGTTGGTTTGGCTTTAATGTGATGAGCGCGCAAACACTGGACAAAATTTCGGGTCTGGTGGCGGTCAACTCGCTGATGGCCATGGTCGGCGGCACGCTGGCGGCGTTGGTGGCGGGCAAAAACGACCCCGGCTTTGTGCACAACGGCCCCTTGGCCGGACTGGTGGCCGTGTGTGCCGGCTCCGACCTGATGCACCCATTAGGTGCATTGGTGGTGGGCGCCGTGGCGGGCGCACTGTTTGTGCGCATGTTCACCCTGACGCAAAACAGGTGGAAGATTGACGACGTGCTGGGCGTCTGGCCCTTGCACGGGTTGTGCGGCACCTGGGGCGGCCTGGCGGCCGGGATTTTTGGCAGCAAAGCGCTCGGCGGCCTGGGTGGTGTGCAGCTGGGGGCGCAACTGATTGGCACCGCCCTGGGCGTGGCCTGGGCCGTGGCGGGCGGACTGCTGGTTTATGGCGGGCTCAAAGTCATCATGGGGCTGCGCCTGAGCCAGGAAGAAGAATACAACGGCGCCGACCTGTCTATTCACATGATCAGCGCCACGGCCGAGCGCGAGGTCAACTGGTGAAGCCGCTCCCGGTAAAGCAAACTTAGCTCGAATTAGCTATATTTTAAATAGCAACAAACACTTATACAGCATGGGCTAGAGGCCTGTTTTCTTTAAATTTCAGGGCAGAGGCACTTGTCTGCATGACAGGTCTACACTTCGCCGTCAATCCTTGAAATTTTGACGCCACGGCTGGCATGCCGTCAGCACGCAGGAGACCAAGCCACCATGAATGCACCGCTGCCCGAACCCATCCGCCAGGCGCTCAGCGCCGTCAAGCTGGACGACAAATACGCACTGGAGCATGGCCGCGTCTTCATGAGTGGCGTGCAAGCCCTGGTGCGGCTACCGATGCTGCAGCAGGCGCGTGACCAGAGGCTTGGCAAGAACACAGCCGGTTTCATCAGCGGTTACCGCGGCTCGCCGTTGGGCAATTACGACCAGGCCTTGGTCAAGGCCGAGAAATACCTCCAGGCGCAGCACATCGTGTTTCAGCCCGGTGTCAATGAAGAACTGGCCGCCACCGCCTTGTGGGGCACCCAGCAGCTTGGTTTTGCGCCGCCCGGCAGCAATAAATTTGATGGCGTGTTTGGCATTTGGTATGGCAAGGGCCCGGGGGTGGATCGCTGTGGCGACGTCTTCAAACATGCCAATATGGCGGGCACCACGCCCTGGGGCGGCGTGATCGCCGTGGCCGGCGATGACCATATCTCGAAAAGCTCGACCGCCGCGCACCAGAGCGATCATATTTTCAAGGCTTGCGGTACGCCGGTGTTCTTTCCGGCCAGCGTGCAGGAAATCCTCGACTTGGGGCTGCATGCCTTTGCCCTGAGTCGCTTTTCCGGCGTCTGGGCCGGCATGAAGACGATTCAGGAGATCGTCGAATCCAGCGCCACCGTGAGCATTGATTTAGAGCGGGTGCAGATCAAAATTCCGACCGATTTTGAGATGCCGCCGGGTGGCGTGCACATTCGCTGGCCTGACCACGCCCTGGCGCAAGAGGCGCGCCTGTTTGACTACAAATGGTACGCGGCGCTGGCCTATGTGCGGGCGAACCGGCTCAACTACAACGTGATCGAGGGCCCTAACGACCGTTTTGGCCTGATGGCCAGCGGCAAGGCCTTCAACGACACACGCCAGGCCCTGCTCGACCTCGGGCTCGATGACGCCAGCTGTCAGCGGGTCGGCATTCGTCTGCACAAAGTCGGCGTGGTGTGGCCGCTGGAGGCCCAGCTGACGCGCGCATTCGCCACCGGCCTGCAGGAAATTCTGGTGGTGGAAGAAAAACGCCAGATCATTGAGTACCAGCTCAAAGAAGAGTTGTACAGCTGGCGTGCCGACCTGCGTCCCACCGTGCTGGGCAAATTCAACGAGGTGGACAGCGGCGCCGCAGGCGCCCCCTACGGCAGCGGTGGCGAATGGTCGATGCCGAACCCGAGTGCCAACACCTTGTTGCGCGCCAACGCCGACTTGTCACCGGCCCTGATTGCCCGCGCCATCGCCCAGCGTCTGAAGAAAATGGGCCTGGACGCCGACACCACAGCGCGCATTGACGCCCGGCTGGCTGTTCTGCAGGCCAAGGAGCAGGCCATGCAGGTGCTCGAGGTGAGCAGCATCAAGGGCGCGGAGCGGCAACCCTGGTTCTGCTCGGGCTGTCCGCACAATACCTCGACCAAAGTACCCGAGGGCTCGCGCGCCATGGCCGGCATTGGCTGCCACTTCATGGCGATCTGGATGGACCGTGCCACCGTGGGCTTCACCCAGATGGGCGGCGAGGGCGTGCCGTGGGTCGGCCAGCAGCCCTTCAGCACCGAGCAGCACATGTTTGCCAACCTGGGCGATGGCACCTACTTTCACAGCGGGCTGATGGCAATTCGCCAGGCCATCGCGGCGGGTGTCAACATCACCTACAAGATTTTGTACAACGACGCGGTTGCCATGACCGGGGGCCAGCAAATTGGCGAACGCCCGGAAGGACATTCGGTGGTGCAGATGGCCCAGAGCATGCGGGCCGAAGGCGCTAGCAAAATAGTGGTGGTGACGGACGAGCCAGAAAAGTACCAAAGCAGCACCGGTTTGCCCGCGGGCATCGCCATCGAGCACCGTGACCAGCTTGATCGTATTCAGCGTGCGTTTCGGGAGATCAAAGGCTGCAGCGTCATCATTTACGACCAGACCTGTGCCACTGAAAAACGGCGCCGTCGCAAGCGCGGCAGCCTGGTTGATCCAGCCAAGCGCGTCATCATCAATGAATGGGTGTGCGAGGGTTGTGGCGACTGCGGCGTGCAGAGCAATTGCTTGAGCGTGGAGCCGCTGGAGACCGAATTTGGCCGCAAGCGCCAGATCAACCAAAGCACCTGCAACAAGGACTATTCGTGCGTCAAGGGCTTTTGCCCGAGCTTTGTTACGGTCGAGGGCGGTCAGCTCAGAAAGAAATCAAAGGGCCAGGGACCGTCACCGTTTGATGCGGCATGGAGCGCGTTGCCGGAGCCGATGCTGCCCTTGCTGACCGGCCAGGACCGCCAGGTCTGGGGCATCGTGGTCGCCGGTGTCGGCGGCACCGGTGTCATCACCATCGGGCAGCTGCTCGGCATGGCGGCGCATCTGGAGGGCAAGGGCATCGTGACGCAAGATGCGGGTGGTCTGGCGCAAAAAGGCGGCGCCACCTGGAGCCATGTGCTGATTGGCGCCTCCCAGGACGCGATCCGTACCACCCGGTTCGGCATGGCGGGGGCTGATCTGATCATCGGCTGCGACCCGGTGGTGGCGGCCAGCGCGGAAACCCTGCTGCGCATGCGCGCCGGACGCACCCAGGTGGCGCTGAACGCCCACGCCACGCCGACGGCCGCTTTTGTCAGCAACGCCAACTGGGTCAACGCCGCAGAGGCCTGCGTCATGGAGATCGCCCGGACCGTCGGGGCCGATGCGATCGGCGCCTTCAATGCCGATGCGGCAGCCACCCGGCTGATGGGCGACAGCATTTACACCAATCCGATGCTGCTCGGTTTTGCCTGGCAACAAGGCTGGATTCCGCTGGGACTGGCGTCGCTGCTGCGCGCCATGGAACTCAATGCGGTGGCGGTCGAGCAAAACAAGAGCGCATTTGCCTGGGGCCGACGCGCGGCGCACGACCCGGCCGCGTTTGAGAAGCTGCTCAACCCGGGGCAAGTGGTGGCGTTTGCCCAACCCCCTTCACTCGATGAGTTGATTGCCAAACGGGTGCTGTTTTTGACCGCCTACCAGAATGCCGCTTACGCTGAAAGCTACCAGGCTTTTGTGCAAAAGGTCAGAAGCGTGGACGAATCGGTCGGCCCCCAGCAGCTGGCACTGACCGAGGCGGTGGCACGCTACCTGTTCAAGTTGATGGCGTACAAGGATGAGTACGAAGTGGCGCGCTTGCACAGCCACAGCGATTTCAACGCCCGGATCGCCGCTTTGTTTGAAGGTGATTTCAAGATTCACTACCACCTGGCGCCCCCGCTGCTGGCTCGCAAGAACGAGCGGGGCGAGCTGCAAAAGCGGCCCTATGGCCCCGCCATGTTGCTGGCCTTCAAGCTGCTGGCGCAGCTCAAGGGCCTGCGCGGCACGGCGCTGGATATTTTTGGCAAGACACAGGAGCGGCGCCAAGAGCGTGCGCTGATCACCGAATACCGGGCCAGCGTGGATGAGCTGCTCAGCGTGCTGGGACGTCCCCCGCTGGCGGGAGACGGGGACCCCGCGCGTTACCAGTTGGCACTGGAGATTGCCCGTCTTCCCGAACAAATCAGGGGCTTTGGCCACATCAAGGCGCGCCATCTGAGCGTTGCGCGCCAAAATTGGCAGAATCAGATGATCCGGTTTCGCGGGTCGGTGGCCCCGCATACAATGTCCGGTTGACCCTTTTTTGCACCAGCCCGCGTGTGAAACTGCGGTGGGTCTTGTTTTTTGACTAATTATTTTGGAGTTGCCTGTGTTTATTTCCTCTGCCTTCGCCCAAACCGCTCCTGCCGCCGCTGGCGGCGATATGCAATCGACGCTCATGAGCATGCTGCCGCTGGTGCTGATGTTTGTGGTTTTGTACTTCGTCATGATTCGCCCGCAGATGAAAAAACAAAAGGAGCATCGCGCCATGATTGAGGCCCTGGCCAAGGGCGATGAAGTCGCCACCGTGGGCGGCCTGCTGGGCAAGGTCACCAAATTGGGCGAGGGTTATTTGACGCTGGAAGTGGCGAATAACGTTGAAGTTCAAGTTCAACGCAGTGCCGTGGTACTGGTCTTGCCCAAGGGCAGCATCAAGTAAGCAGCAGTTAAAACCTCAAGAAGCGCGATCATGAATCGTTACCCGGTCTGGAAGTACGTGATCATCGTGATCGCGCTGGTGGTGGGGGTGGTGTACACCCTTCCCAATTTTTTTGGTGAAGCCCCGGCCGTGCAGGTGTCGGCGGTCAAGGTGGGCGTCAAGGTTGACAGCAGCACCAAAGTGCAAGTCCAGGCAGTCCTGCAGACGGCCGGCCTGGTTGCTGATGCGGTGACGCTGGACGGCAGCTCGGTCAAAGCGCGCTTTGGCAACACCGAGACCCAGCTCCGCGCCAAGGATGCGCTTCAAAAAGCCCTGATCCCGGATCCGGCCAGCGCAAAATATGTGGTGGCGCTCAATTTGCTGTCGCGCTCGCCGACCTGGTTGACTGCGCTACGCGCATTTCCCATGTATTTGGGGCTGGATTTGCGCGGCGGCGTGCACTTTATGTTGCAGGTGGACATGGCGGCTGCGCTGACCAAAAAAGCGGAATCCTTGGCCGGTGACATTCGCACCAGCTTGCGCGAGAAGAATGTGCGCCACAGCGGTATCAATCGCAATGGCCAGACCATTGAAGTGCGGTTTCGCGATGCCCAGACTTTGGCGGCGGCCAAGGAAATCCTGCTCGATCAGTTCACCGACCTGCAATCGGTGGATGGACCTGATGGCAGCGATTACAAACTGACGGCCTCCATCAAACCGGCGGCAGCGCGCCGGGTACAGGACCAGTCGCTCAAGCAGAACATCACCACGCTGCACAACCGCATCAATGAGCTGGGGGTGGCCGAGCCTGTCATCCAGCAACAGGGCTTGGACCGGATCGTGGTGCAACTGCCGGGCGTGCAGGACACCGCCAAGGCGAAAGACATTCTGGGGCGCACCGCGACCCTCGAAGTGCGCATGGTCGACGAGAGCGGCGAAGCCCGCGCAGCCGAGGGCGGCACGGCGGCGGTACCGTTTGGGTCCGAACGCTTTCTGGAGCGCAGTGGCCAACCCGTCATTGTGAAAAAACAGGTGATCTTGACGGGCGAAAACCTGATCGATGCCCAGCCTGGTTTTGACAGCCAGACGCAGGAAGCCGTGGTCAACCTGACGCTGGACGCCAAGGGCGCCCGGATTTTCCGCGATGTCACCCGCGAGAGCATTGGCAAGCGCATGGCGATCTTGCTGTTTGAAAAGGGCAAGGGCGAAGTGGTGACGGCGCCGGTGATTCGCTCCGAGATTGGCGGCGGCCGGGTGCAGATTTCGGGGCGCATGACCGCGATGGAAGCCACCGACACGGCCTTGCTGCTGCGCGCCGGTTCCTTGGCCGCACCGATGGAAATCATCGAGGAAACCACGATTGGCCCGAGTCTGGGCGCGGAGAACATTGCCAAGGGTTTTAACAGCGTCACCTATGGCTTCGTTGCGGTGGCCATCTTCATGTGCATGTACTACGTGCTGTTTGGATTGTTTTCCAGTATTTCGCTGGCCGTCAACCTGCTGCTGCTGGTGGCAGTGCTGTCGATGCTGCAAGCCACCCTGACGTTGCCGGGCATGGCCGCGATGGCGCTGGTGCTGGGTATGGCGATTGACGCCAACGTGCTGATCAATGAGCGCGTGCGTGAAGAGTTGCGCAACGGGGCGTCGGCGCAGGCTGCCATTCACTCCGGCTACGACCGGGCCTGGGCCACCATTCTGGATTCCAACGTGACCACCCTGATTGCGGGCCTCGCCTTGTTGGCCTTTGGCTCTGGACCGGTGCGCGGCTTTGCCGTGGTGCACGTGCTCGGCATTCTGACCAGCATGTTCTCCGGCGTCTTCTTTTCCAGAGGCCTGGTCAATTTGTGGTACGGCCGCCAAAACAAGCTCAAGACGGTGTCCATCGGGACCATTTGGCGCCCTGAGCCCGAGGCTCAGGCTCCCTCGAAATAAGCGCGAACTACAGCGAGATATTCATGGAATTTTTTAAAATCAAGCGCGACATTCCGTTCATGCGGCATGCCATTATTTTCAATGTGGTGTCGCTCATCACCTTTCTGGCGGCGGTGTTCTTTCTGTTCAGCCGCGGTCTGCACCTGTCCGTCGAGTTCACCGGCGGCACCTTGATGGAGGTGACCTACGCGCAACCGGCCGACCTGGATCTGGTGCGCAGCACGGTGGCCAAGCTCGGCTTGAACGACGTGCAGGTGCAAAACTTTGGCACGGCGCGCGATGTGCTGATTCGCCTGCCGGTGCAAAAAGGCGTGAGCTCCGCCCAGCAAAGCGTGCAGGTGATGACGGCTCTGAAAGCGGCGGACGCGTCGGCGGTGATGCGCCGTACCGAGTTTGTGGGGCCTCAGGTCGGCGACGAACTTGCCGTTGACGGCATCAAGGCGCTCGCCAGTGTGATTGTCGGCATCATGTTGTACCTGGCCATCCGGTTTGAATGGAAGTTTGCCGTCGCCGCCATCATCGCCAATTTGCACGATATTGTGATTATTTTGGGATTTTTTGCGTTTTTCCAGTGGGAGTTTTCGCTTCCGGTGCTGGCCGCGGTGCTGGCGGTGTTGGGTTATTCAGTCAACGAGTCGGTGGTGATTTTTGACCGGATTCGTGAAAACTTCCGGCGTTACCGCAAGATGAACACCCATGAAATTATCGACAGCGCCATTACCTCGACCATCAGTCGGACCATCATCACCCACGGTTCGACCCAGATGATGGTGTTGTCCATGTTGTTGTTCGGGGGCGCCACGCTGCACTATTTTGCGCTGGCACTGACCATCGGTATTTTGTTTGGCATCTATTCTTCAGTTTTTGTGGCGGCCGCCATTGCCATGTGGCTCGGCATCCAGCGTGAAGACCTGATCAAGGGCGGCGCCAAAAAAGAAGAAGACCCGAATGACCCCAATGCCGGCGCCACCGTTTGATCCAGACGTCGCGCTGCCGGGCGATCCGGGCCGTGGCGGAGCGTCCCTTGCCAGCGCAGTTGGCCTCTGACTAGAATCAAACGATGTCCACACCGGCCGCTATGGCGCAACGCATCCAGCTCGCTCAAGAGACGCGCAAACGTTTTCTGGCCGAGGTGGGCCGCGCCATGGTGGAGTTGGGTGTGGCGGCGCGACAGCGGCTGACCGATTTGATTAACGAGACAGCGTCTTCGCGCGACCTGCAAAGCCGACGCGATGCCTGGACGCTTTACCAGAGCCGTCAGGCGGCTTGGGTCGAAGGCACCCTGACCGCCTGGCAGGCATCCTTGACGCCACCGGCGGCACCCCAAAGGGCGTCCGACACGGATCTGGAACTGGTCGGCACCGAGGTGGCTGAGGACAAAATCATCGCCTCGCGGCTGGTCTTGGGTGTGGTGGATCAAGTCAGCGCCGAGTTGAACGATCTGTGCGTGCGCATCAAGTTGCTGGAGGGCACGCAAGACCTGCAGGAGCACGATATTTTTCGCCCCGAAGTGCTGCTGCTGCTGCTGATCGAACAATGGGCGGGAGTGGGCATGCCGCGCGATGTTTGGTCCCAGGTGAACGACGTGGCGCGCACCCTGTTGGGGCAGCGTATCAATCAGGCTTATGCGAACGCCAACACCTTGTTGATCAAGCAAGGGGTGCTGCCCACAATCGAATTAAAAGACCGTGTCCGGCGCCTTCCGCCGGCGCCGCCCCGCAGCGGCCCGGTGATCTCGCCAGCACCGGCACCGGTCCGCGCTTCGCCTGACGAGAGCGCCCACCGAGCGTCGGGGCAGGCGGGCACTGACACGGGGGGCGGCAATGAGCATGGCAGTGGGGGTGCGGCGTCGGGGCGTCGGTCGCAATCAGGCTCGGCAGGTCACGCGGTGTCGCAGTCAAGTGGGTTTTTTGGCAGCGCCTCGGAAGAGACCCGCATGATGACCTCCAACACCCCCTTGACGCGGGCACGCAGCCGGGCGCAGGGGATGTTGGGTCAGCTCAAGAGACTGTTGCTGGGGTCGGGCGCCGCGGATTTTGAAGCCACGCATTATGAGTCGCCCTCGCCCGCGCTGGTGGCGGCAATGGCGGTGCGTTCCCCGCCGGTGGGTGTCTTTTCGAGCGCTGGCACGCTGCTCGACGAGGACAGTCCGGCGGCCGTGGCCCGGGTGGCGGGCGAGTTGCGACGCCGTACCACCGATCTGAAGAACAAGGCCGAAACCAAAAGTGAAAAGGCCATCATTGAAATTGTCGCCTTGATGTTCCAGGCCATTTTGCAGGAGGAGCGCATACCGCCCGGCATTCGGGTCTGGTTTGCGCGCCTGCAAATGCCGGTGCTGCGGCTGGCGCTGGCCGAGCCGGATTTTTTTGGCACGCTGAATCATCCGGCGCGCCAATTGATTGACCGCATGGGTTCTTGCGTCATGGGCTTTGACGCCAGTGGCATTGGCGGCAGTGCCCTGGAGTCCGAGATCAAGCGGGTGGTGCAGGTGATTGAGCAGTACCCTGAAACCGGGCGCCGAGTGTACCAACTGGTTTATGACGAGTTTCAGAAATTCCTGGCCAAATTCCTGACCGGACGCGCGTCAACCCAAAAAGCGGTTAGCGTGGCGCAGCAGGTGGAGCAGAAGGAAACGCTGACCATCCAGTACACGATCGAGATGCGCAACATGCTCAAAGATATGCCGGTGCGCGACGAGATTCGTGAGTTTTTGTTCAAGGTCTGGGCCGAGGTGCTGGCGGTGGTCGCGGTGCGCAAAGGCCCGCAGCACACCGACACCCTGGCATTCAAAAAAACCGCGGCCGACCTTCTTTGGGCCGCCAGTGCCAAGCCCAACCGCAACGACCGTGCCCGCGTGATCGCAGATTTGCCGCTATTGCTGCAAAAGTTGCGCGCCGGGATGACGTTGTTGGGTGTGGCGCCGTCCGAGCAGCAGCGTCATATCCAGACGATCAGCGACACCCTGGCTGACGCGTTCCTGTCCAAGACCCAGCTCATTGGCAGTGAGCAGATTGCGGCGATGGCCGAACACTTGGTTCACCTTGAGAATTTTGTGACCGATGACGGCCTGGGCGATTTGCCGCTGGACGCCCAGAGCATTGAAATGATGCTGGGCATTGATGCCTCAACGATTGACGTGGTGGCGGATGGCGGCTCCCAGCCCAGTGCGGCGATGCTGGCGTGGGCACAGGAGTTGCAAGTCGGCGCCTGGTTCACGCTGGACCATAACGGCAAGCTGGCTCAGGTGCAGTTCGCCTGGCGCAGTGAACGCAAACACCTGCACCTGTTTGCGTCGACCACGGGGCACAGCTACCTGATGCAGACCGGGCGCCTGGCGGCTTACTTGCAGGCGGGCCTGTTGTTGCCGCAAGAAGAAGAAACACTCACCGTGCGCGCCACGCGCGATGCCTTGGGCAAGCTGGAAGCCAATCCGGAGCGCTTGCTTAACTGATCCCAGACCCGGCCCACCCGAGTCCCGACGCGGGCGGACCCTCGATTTATCCCGGGCTCAGGCGCTGGAACAGACCACCGGGCAAGCGCACCAGCAGACCGTCGAGCTCCAGCGACATCAACTGCGCTTGCAGAGCGGCGGTGTCGATGCCGCAGCGTGATTGCAAGGCATCCAGCCCGACCGGGTCGAAGCCGATCGCGTCGAGCAACGCCGCTTGCGTGCCAAAACAGCCGCTAGTGCCCGTGAAACAAGCGTCATCAGCTATTAAATTGAGAGCTGTTGGCAGGCCGAGGTTGATTTTCATTTCTTCCAGCACATCCTGCGCCGACTCCACCAGCTTGGCGCCTTGCTTGATGAGCGCATGGCAACCGCGCGCCTGCGTGGAATGAATCGAGCCGGGGATGGCAAAAACGTCTTTGCCTTGTTCGGCGCTGAGCCGCGCGGTGATCAGGGAGCCGGACTTCAGGGCGGCTTCGACCACCAGGGTGGCCTGCGCCAGCCCAGCAATCAGCCGGTTGCGTCTGGGAAAATTAGCGGGCATCGGCGGCGTGCCCAATGGGTACTCGCTGATCAGCAAGCCGTTCTGGGCGATGCGGTGCGCCAGCGCCAGGTGTCTTTTCGGGTAGACCCGGTCCAGCCCGGTGCCGACCACGGCCACCGTGGCGAGCCGATCAGAACCCGGCGTCAGACTGTCTAGCGCGCCTTCGTGCGCCGCGCCGTCCACGCCCAGCGCCAGTCCGCTGACGATGGTCAAGCCGGCCAGCCCGAGCGCCTTGGAAAACTGGCGCGCGTTGGCGGCGCCTTGCGGCGTCGGGTTGCGACTGCCAACCACGGCAAGGCTGTTGACCAGACACAAGGAAAGCGGGTTGTCAATTAAATTGATAGCTGTCTGCCCATGGTGTATGGGGGCTACAGCCTGATTTGATATAAATTCACCGCCTCCCAGCAGGTACAGCATCAGCGGCGGGTCTTCGATGTTGAGCAGCGACGCCGGGTAGTTGGCATCGCCCAGCACCACGATCTGGCGCCGGGCGCTGCCGACACCGGTGTCCTGCAGCCAGGCCCAGGTCTGCGCCAGCAGCGCCGCCAACTCCGGCGGCTCGTTGCGCAGGGCCGTGGCCTGTCTTTCGCTCACCACCTGCCGCAGCGCCGTGGGCGACTGCTCAAACACCGCCGCGGGCAGGCCAAACGCGGCCAGCAGTTTGCGGGCGCTATCATTGCCGATGCCGCTGCTGAGCGTCAGGCGCAGCCAGGCGGCCAGTTCGTCGCGTTCCACCGGAACCTGGGGTGTGCGGGCGTCAAGCGCGTGTCACGCCGCTTTAGCGCGGGTTGACCAAGCGGTCGCCGACTTTGACGCCATCGGTGATGTCGAGCACCAGCGCATAAGAGAGCTTTTCAAAGGTGAGAAACACCATCAGCAGACCATTGCGCTCGTCCGGCAACTTCAGTTCGGGGCGCGCCGCATCGGTTTTGTCGATCAGGCGCGCTCCGTCTTTCAGGATGGCCAGGACGTGGCCGCTTTCGATGCCATCGCGCGTGCCCAGATTGATCACCACCACCTGGTTTTGCGCCGCATTGACCACGGCGCTGCCATAAACCGAGACAATGCGGGCGTTCACCGGGTTTTGCGGTGCGCGCGGCGCATAGCTCAGCAACTGCGGCGGCGGCTCGGGCAGCAGCCGGTCGCCCACGCGCATTTCCTCTTTGGCCGCCACAATGTCAATCGTCGCCGGGATGATGTCGGTGCGGGGTTTGCCGTCCTTATCAACCGAGGCCTGGGTCGATTCACCACGCACCAACAGCGCCTTGCCCACGTACTGCGCCTCGTAGCCCAAGATTTCAGCCGTCACCGGGTCTTTCAGCGGTGTGGCGTTGCGAAACACGCGGTAGGCTTTCTGCTTTTGCCCGGGCGCATCGAGCAGCACGGCCGCACCCTGACCGCGCGCGTAGGCCCGGTCACCCCGGGTCAGCAAGACGCGGCCATCCTGCGCCGCCACAATGCGCGGCGCCAAGCTGAGTCCGTTCTCGTCCACGATCACCGGCTCGGCCAGAAACGGCTCGATCAAGTGGCTTTTGAGTGTCGGCAGGGCGTCGCTGGCCAACAGTTCAATCCGGGTGCGGGGCGACACGCGCACGGTATCCAGCGGCGCGTTCTCGGACCCCGCGGGCCGGCTGCGCAGGGTGGCGCGCCCGTTGAGCCGTTCCAGGTACAGCGTTTGCCCGGGGTAGATCAGGTGCGGGTTGCGGATGTCAGCCAGGTTCATGCCCCACAACTCGGGCCAGCGCCAAGCGCTTTTCAGGAACATGCCAGAGATGGCCCACAGGGTGTCGCCGCGTTTGACGGTATAGCGCTCGGGTGCATTGGCCGCCAATTCACTCACCGGCACGCCCGCCTGCGCCACCTGCGTGGCGGTGGCTTTCTGACCCGCCGTGATCGGGAAATTCTGGGCGCCGGCGGGTGCGCTGACCAGGCTGCTGCCCAGCAGCGCCAGGCTGACCCCAATGACTTTGGCTGCAACGGTGAAATTTGGCATCAGGTTTTTGGTCATAGGTTTCTGCGCAGCAAATGGCTTCAGGCGGTTGGGGGCGCCAGGCGACGCGCTGGCCAACCTGGAGGAGATCATGATAAGTGACGCACGATTTTGCACTCAAGCCCCTGATCGGGCAACGTTTCCTCACCCGGTGGGCTGCGCAAGGCGCCAAAAGTAGCGAAAATAGCGACATATCCCTCAACCTTGCGCGGCAGCGCGCCGCGTCAAGCGCTGTCCCCAACTGATCAACTCATGGCCTTACTTCCGATTCTTTGTTATCCCGACCCCAAGCTGCACACGGTGGCCAAGCCGGTGGCGGTGGTGGACGCGCGCGTTCAAACCCTGATCGTGGACATGCTGCAAACCATGTACGAGGCCAAAGGCATTGGTCTGGCGGCGACGCAGATCGATGTGCATGAGCGTCTGATCGTGATTGACGTCTCTGAAGAACGTGATGTGCCACTGGTCCTGATCAACCCGCAGCTGGTCTGGAGCAGCGCCGAGACCCACCTCAACGAAGAGGGTTGCCTGTCGGTGCCGGGCATTTACGACGGCGTTGAGCGTTTTGATTCTGTGAGCGTGACCGCGCTGGACCGCCAGGGTCAGGCGCGCCTGATTGAAGCCGAAGGCCTGCTGGCCGTCTGCATCCAGCACGAGATGGACCACCTGCTGGGCAAGGTGTTTGTTGAATACCTGTCGCCGCTCAAGCGCAACCGGATCAAGAAAAAAATGCTCAAAAGCCTGCGCGAGGAACGTGCGTGAGGTTGGTCTTTGCCGGTACGCCCGAATTTGCCCGCGTCGCGCTGGCCCAGTTGCACGCCAGCGGGCATGAAATTGCGCTGGTGCTGACGCAGCCGGACCGTCCCGCCGGGCGCGGCCTGAAGCTGCAGGCCAGTGCCGTCAAGCAGTTTGCGCTGGAGCACGGGCTGGCGCTGGCGCAACCGCGCAGCTTGCGCCTGGATGGCAAATACCCTGAGGCGGCAAGGGCCGCGCAGCAGGCGCTGGCGGCGGCGCAGGCTGATGCCATGGTGGTGGCGGCCTACGGCCTGATCCTGCCGCCGTGGGTGCTGGCGGTGACCGTCCGTGGCTGCTTCAATATTCACGCGTCACTGCTGCCGCGCTGGCGTGGCGCGGCACCGATTCACCGCGCCGTTGAGGCGGGCGACGCGCAAACCGGCGTCACCATCATGCAAATGGACGCCGGGCTCGACACCGGCGCCATGCTGCTGGCGCAGGCGATCCCGATTACGGCTGCGGATACCACCGGCAGCTTGCAGGACCGGCTGGCCGAGTTGGGGGGGCAACTGATGCGGCAAGCGCTGGACTTGGCCGCGCAAGGCCGTTTGCAGCCGCTGGCACAGGCCGCTGAGGGCGTGACTTATGCGCACAAAATTGAAAAACACGAGGCGGCGATTGACTGGACGCAAAGTGCGGCGCTGATCACGCAACGCATCCGTGCCTTCAATCCATTCCCGGGCGCCAGCGCAGTGTTGAATGGGGAAACGCTCAAAATCTGGCTGGCCGAGCTTTCGACTGAAAAACCGCCTGTTGCTGCAGAATTTGGATCAATTCTGGCCGTAGACCCCGTTGGTATTGCGGTGGCAGCTATGAAATCAATAGTAACTATCACGCAGTTGCAGCGCTCCGGCGGCAAACGACTGGGCGTGGCCGAATTCTTGCGCGGCTTTGATGTGCAGCCCGGCATGGTGTTTGACCCGCACGGCTAGCATCAATGCTGTTCACTTAAGCCCGTTCGCCCTGAGCCTGTCGAAGGGCTGCCAGGCTTCGACCCCTTCGACAGAGCTCAGGACAGGCGGCTCAGCCCGAACGGTGATAGGGCGTTATCTGAACAGTATTGCGGCTAGGCTTATCGCGACAGAACCCATAGACTTCCAGCACTTATGAACTTGTTTACATCACTGATCTACCTGACTGCGCTTCACCAGCACAAGCACTTCGGGCGCGCCGCCGAAGCCTGTCACATCACCCAGCCCGCCTTGTCGAATGCCATTCGCGCCCTGGAAGAAGAGTTTGGTACCGCCATTGTCAAACGAGGTCGCTCGTTTCAAAGTTTCACGCCCGAGGGCGAGCGTATCTTTGTCAGCGCCCAGCGGATGCTGCAGGAACAGAAACTGCTGCAACAAGATCTCAAAAGCGCAGCCGGTCATCCCACAGGCACCCTGACGCTGGCTGCGGTGCCCACGGTGATGCCGATGGCTGCGCGATTTTCCGGGGTGTTGCAGGCCCGACATCCGGGTCTTTCTCTGGTCTTGTGGGCGATGAGTTCGTCTGATATTGAGGTTGGTCTGCAGGACCTTTCGCTGGATCTTGGATTTGGCTTTACTGGCCGATTACAGGTAAAGGCCGCAAAATTGACCACCATTCATCAGTACACCGAACGTTATTTTTTATTGCGCCGCAAAGCCCAATCCGGAAGAAAAGGCTTGAGCGCCAAGAGGCGCCCGATGTCGTGGCAAGCCGCAGCGCAATTTCCACTGTGCCTGTTGACACCGGACATGCACAACCGAGCCATTGTGGAGGACGCTTTCCGGCAAGCTGGCATTGTCATCAAGCCAGTGATTGAAACCAATTCCATACTGGCCCTGGGCATGACGGTGTTGGCGGGCGAAGTCAGCAGCATTTTGCCGGGGGCGCTGGTCAACGTGCTGCGCGGTTATTCTGAACTGGAGACCGTGCCTTTGAATGCGCCGGAGGTGTTGACGCCGATAGGATTCATGTACTCGTTCAGTGATCGTCCATCCCATGCTCTTCGTGCAGCGCTTGACATGGCCGACGACCCCACTTGGTTGCAACACCTCGCATCTCATGCCGGTTTGCCTTAATCAGAATGGCCCAGACGTCGAGGTCCCGTGCGGTGACCTGAATCGGCTTGAACATGGGGTATACCCTTAGAAGCCATAATGTTTCTGTATCGGGTCATGTTCATTAACAATTGGACCAACTGCTGACCTTGCATTGACACTCTCCGCCACCCGCAACAAGTGGGCGCACACCACAGGAGACAAGTGTCAACCATGTCGAGCAATCTTAAAGTGAACGCGGCAACTGCCGGCGACCCGGGGTTCCAAAGGCCGTTTGCCAGAGGCGAGGATGCCAACACGGCGCCCAATCGCTGGCTCGTGGCCATCATGGGCACGGTACTGCAATTGGTTCTGGGTACGATTTATTCATGGAGCTACTTTCAAAAACCGTTGATGAACTATGCGGGCTGGAATAACCAGCAAGTGGCCTGGATTCTTTCTTTGGCCATCTGCTTTCTAGGTCTTTCCGCTGCCGTCGGCGGTGTTCTATTGCCCAAACACGGTCCTCGCAAACTGGCGGTCGCTGGTGCACTGCTTTACGCGCTCGGCTGGGCTATCGGTGGCTTTGCCTTGGTGAGCAAGAATCTGCCTCTGCTGTATGTGGGCCTCGGCGTGATCGGGGGTATCGGGCTCGGGCTCGGTTACGTGACCCCGGTGGCGACCGCCGCCAAGTGGTTTCCCGATAAGAAGGGTTTCATTACCGGCATGGTGGTCATGGGCTTCGGCTTCGGCGCTCTGCTCATGAGCAAGGTTATTGGCCCGTTTTTGCTGGATATTTGCTCGGTGACCGAGAACGGCGTGACCACTGTTGTCTGGCCGACCGTGTTCTATTACATGGCCTTTGTCCTTGGTATTCCGGGCGTGATTGCGGCCTACGTCTTGCAAAACCCGCCCGTTGGCTACGCTCCGCCGGGCTGGCAGGGTTCGGCCGCAGCCAAAGCAGATGACCATGACGAAAGCGTCACGCCCAGTGAGTGTGTGAAGTCCAGTCGCTTCTGGTTGATGTGGTTTGTCTTCTTTTGCAATATCACCGCCGGCATTATGTTCATCGGCTTCCAGTCGCCCTTGATCCAGGACTTGTTCAAAGTGACCGACCCCGGCATGACGGCGGCGGCCTTGGCTGCCGCGGGGGGCACGCTCATCGCCGTCAGTTCGGTGTTCAACGGCATTGGGCGTTTCTTTTGGGGCAGTCTGTCCGACAAGATTGGCCGCATCCAGACGTTCCGCGCCATTCTGGCCTCGCAGATCGTGGTGTTCTTGCTCATGACGCAAGTCACCAACCCGTACATTTTTGGTGCTCTCGTTTGTTACGTCCTGCTTTGTTACGGTGGCGGTTTTGGTACCGCACCTTCATTCGTTTTGACGGTGTTTGGGAACAAGGTCATGGGCGTGGTCTATGGCTGCCTGTTGACAGCGTGGGCCATGGGCGGTTTGATTGGACCGCAAATTGTGGCCATCATCAAAGACACGCTCAAGGACAATCCCACCCGGGCCGCCAGTCTGATCTTCCTGATCGGCGCGGGCTTCCTGGCGGCGGGGATGCTGGTGTCCTTTGCATTGAATAACAAACCGTTCGTCAAGAAGGCTTAAGTTCAATTGAAGCACGGAGCCGGTCAATGATCACCGAACATATTCTTCAGCGCATCGACAGGCTGGCGGCGCGTTACCCCCAACGTGAATCTGCCTTGTTGCCTTGTCTCGACTTGGTGCAGCGAGAAAACAACAATCAGCTGCTCAAGGAAGACGCCCGGCAGGTGGCTGCGCACCTCAAGGTTTCCAAAAGCAAGGTGCATGGTGTAGCGACTTATTACACGATGATCAATAAAGCCCCGGTTGGCAAGTATCACCTGCAGGTCGATACCAATGTGCCGGGCATGCTGATGGGGGCTGACGAAATTCTCGCCCATCTGGCGCAGAGCCTGGGCATTGCGGTCGGCGAAACCACCGCCGATGGCCTCTTTACGCTCTCCCGGGTCCAGGACCTGGGTGCCTGTGGCACCTGTCCGGTGATTCAGGTCAACGATAGTTATCAGGAGTCGATGACGATCGCCAAGACCGACGCACTGATTGCCGCGCTAAGAACAGGCGAAATGCCGACCTCGGAGCCCGTCAATCACGTCGGTGGCGAACGCAGCGTGCTGTTGAAGCACCGTTTAACCCCGAATTCCACTGCACTGGCGACCTATCAGGCTGATGAAGGCTATACCGCCTTGGCCAAGGCGTTGGCACAAACGTCGGCGGAGGTGGCCGATGAAGTCGGGCGCGCTGTGTTGCGAGGTCGCGGCGGAGCCGGTTTTTCGGCTGGAACCAAGTGGGGCTTTCTGCCGAAAGACGATCCGCGTCCGGTCTACCTGATTGCCAACGCCGACGAAGGCGAGCCGGGCACCTTCAAGGATCGCCAGATCATGGAGTACGACCCGCACCTGCTGGTGGAGGGGATAGCCATCGCGGCCCACGCCTTCGGCGCCAAGAAAGCTTTCATCTACATTCGTGGCGAATTTCGCTGGATTTCTTTTATTCTCGAAAAGGCCATCGAAGAAGCCAAGGCGGCCGGCCTGCTGGCGCATGTCGATATTGTCGTTTTTTTGGGCGCCGGTTCTTATGTTTGCGGCGATGAGACGGCGCTCATTCAGTCATTGGAAGGCGGGCGTGGCACGCCGCGTCTGAAGCCGCCATTTCCGGCCAGCAAAGGCTTGTATGGCTGTCCGACCATCGTCAATAACGTCGAAACGCTGGCCTGCTTGCCTTTCATTCTCAACCATGGTGCCGAAGGGTTTCGCGCTATGGGCAGTTCCACCGGCTATGGGCCGAAGATTTTTGGCATCAGTGGCCACGTGCATCGACCGGGTGTCTATGAGTTCCCGCTCGGTACGCCGCTGGCGACCCTTCTTGACGCCGCCGGTGGCGTCAAAGGCCAACTCAAGGGGGTCATTGTTGGCGGCTTGTCCGCGCCCATTCTGAAGCCCGATGAGATCAAGGATTTGAAAATGGATTACGACTCCTGTGCTGCCGCCGGCACCGTGCTCGGTTCGGCTGGCATCATGGTGGTCAACGACACAGTCTCCATTCCGAAACTGGCGTTGCGCACCATCAAGTTTTATGCCCACGAGTCTTGTGGCCAGTGCACGCCCTGCCGTGACGGCTCGGTTGCCATCCAGTGCCTGATCGAGAAATTACTGGCGGGCCAAGGCCAGACGCAGGACATTGACCGCATCCTTGCCCTGACCCATACCATCGTCGGTCTGACGATCTGCCCGTTAGGGGAGGCATTCTCACTGCCTATCCGAGCGATGGTCACCAAGTTTCGCAACGAATTTGACGCGTTGCTGCGCTCATAAGGAGCATCGCCATGCGCATCACTATCAACGGCATCGCGTGCGAAGCCAAAGCGGGCGCCAGCGTCCTGCAAACTGCCCGGGATAACGGCCTTTATATTCCCTCGCTTTGTTACTACCCCCGTTCCGGGACGGCCGGCAAGTGCCGCGCTTGCGTCGCCGAAATCGATGGCATGCGTGGTTTGCAAACGACTTGCACCACCCTCGTTCAGGAGGGCATGAAGGTTTGCACCGAAACTGAGAAAGCGGTGGCGGCGCAAAAATTGGTCATTGATCTGCAACTGTCCGTGGGCGACCATGATTGCATGTCCTGCCAAAAAAACGGCGACTGCGAGCTGCAAACCGCCGCTCACTTTCTCGGCATCAAGAAGCCGTCGTACTTGGTGGATCCGGTGCACCGTGAGCGGTCCTGTGACACCAGTTCAGAGTCCATCATCTTCGATGCCAGCAAGTGTGTGAAGTGTGGCCGCTGCGTTGATGCCTGTAACAAGGTGGTCATGCACGAAGTGCTCAGTTTCGGCGGGCGCGGTCATGACATGCGGGTCATTTGCGATGACGATCTGCCGATGGGCGAATCGTCTTGCGTGCGCTGTGGTGAATGCGTCCAGGTTTGCCCGACGGGCGCCCTGGTCCCGCAGTCTGCAGAGGGCAAAGCGCGCACCTGGGAGCTGAAGAAAACCCGTACCATTTGTGCTTACTGTGGGGTTGGCTGCAATATTGACATCGTTACCAAGGGCAACAAAATTCTTTACGGCCTGGGCTCGGAAGAGAACTGGCAGGATTTACCCAACCAGGGCAGCCTGTGCGTCAAAGGCCGCTTTGGTCTGGACTTTGTGAACAGCCCCGAGCGCCTGACGACGCCGCTGATTCGCAAGGACGGCAAACTGGTGCCAGCCAGCTGGGAAGAAGCCATGACTGCCGCTGCAGCCGGGCTCCAGAAAGTGATGGCCAAGGATGGCGCGCGTGCCATTGGCTGTTTGAGTTCGGCCAAGGTCAGCAACGAAGAAAACTACGCCATGATGCGCTTCGCCCGAGGCGTGCTGAAGACCAACAACATTGACCACTGCGCCCGTTTATGCCACGCATCAACCGTTGCCGGTCTGGCTGCCACCTTGGGTTCTGGCGCCATGACCAACAGCATGCAGGAGGTGATGAAGTCTAAAGTCATTCTCATCACGGGCAGCAATACCACCTGGTGTCATCCGGTGTTTGGGGGCATGATTAAAAAAGCGGTCAAGGAAAACGGTGTCAAGCTGATCGTTGTTGATCCGCGTGAAATCGACTTGGCCAAGGTGGCTGACATCCACATCCGCCAGAAAGGCGGCAGCGACGTGGCGTGGCTGATGGCGATACAAAAGATCATCATCGACAATGGCTGGCACAACCAGGCCTTCATTGATGCCCGCTGCGAAGGCTGGGACGCGTACTACCAAAGCCTGCAAGCCTATACGCCTGAGCTCGTGTCGGCGATCACCGGCATTTCCGGGGATGACCTTTACGCCATGGCCCGGCTCTATGCCACGGGTGGGCGGGCTGCCATTTATTACAGCATGGGCATCACCCAGCACTCGCACGGCGTTGACAACGTCAAGGCCATTTCCAACCTGGCGTTGATCACGGGCAATCTGGGTGTCGAAGGCGGCGGTATCAATCCGCTGCGCGGCCAGTCCAATGTACAAGGGGCCTGCGACATGGGCGCACTGCCCAATGTTTTTTCCGGTTATCAGCCGGTGGGCGACGCTGGCGTGCGTGAGAAATTCGCCCGGGCCTGGGGCATCGATGCGTCCACGATGGACACTGAAAACGGCCTGCCAGTCACGGTGATGGTTGACCAGGCCGGTGAGCAGATCAAGGCGCTTTACATCATGGGTGAAAACCCGATGATGGCCGACCCGAATTTGCGCCATGCCGAAGAACAACTGAGGAAGCTCGATTTCATCGTCGTGCAGGATATTTTCCTGACTGAAACTGCGCAACTCGCCGATGTTGTGTTGCCTGCGGCCTCCTTCGCGGAAAAGCTGGGCACCTACGTCAATACGGAGCGACGTGTCCAGATTGGCCGCCCGGTGATCGACCCCCTGCCCGGTGTGCGTCAGGATTACGAAATCATTGCCGACCTGGCGGCACGATTAGGGGCGGTCGATTTCCCGGCAACCCCGCTGGCGCTGTTCAATGAAATGCGCATGGTGACCCCTTCCTACCGCGGCATGACCTATGCCCGTCTGGAAAAAGTCGGACTGCGCTGGCCCTGCCCAACCGAGGATCATCCGGGGACGCCGATCTTGCACAAGGAACGGTTCACCCGTGGCCTGGCGCTGTTGGCTGCGCTCGATTACCGCCCGTCGATGGAGTTGCCGTGTGGCGAATACCCGCTGCTGTTGTCGACGGGCCGTCTGCTTGAGCACTACCACACCGGCAGCATGACGCGTCGCTCCTACACGCTCAACACCCTGGTGCCCGACGGCGAGGTGGAAATCCATCCCGACGACGCCGCCAGACTGGGGGTGGGGCAGGGTGAAATGGTGCACGTAGAAACCCGCCGGGGCAAGGTCACAACGCGAGCCAACGTCACCACCCGCATCGATAAAGGCGCTTTGTTCATGGCCTTTCATTTCGCCGAAGCGCCCGCCAACCGGTTGACCAACGACGCGCTCGATCCGATCGCCAAGATTCCCGAATTCAAGGTCTGCGCGGCACGCCTTGAACGTGCATCTTAAGGACTACACAATGAATTTTGAAGAAACAGGAAAACTGTTCAATCTCGCCATCGCGCGCGAAATTGAAGCCAACGATTTCTACGCCAAGGCGGCAAAGACGGCCCTGGACACCAGCGTGCGGGCCATATTTGCCGATCTGGCCAAGGATGAGTTGGCGCACATGGAGTTGCTGGAGCGCTTGCGCGCAGACCCGACGCTGCCCATGAAGATGCACAAACCCGCAATGGACTACAAGGTCGCCGAAGAAGTTGACTTACCCACGCTGTCCACCCACATGAAACCGGCCGAAGCCATCGCACTGGCCATGAAGACCGAGCAGCGGGCCATGGAGTTTTACGCCGGCATGGCCGCCCAGTGTGCCGATCAGGAACTGAAAGGAATTTTCCAGAGTCTGGCGGAGATGGAGGCGGGCCACAAGTGCCGTCTTGAAGCGCTGTTCGTCGATATTGGGTTTCCGGAATCCTTCTAACAAAACCAGGCTCATTCATGGCAGGGGGGTGATGGGGTGCCCATACGAAGAAATCAGGCCATAGCCCCCGATTAGTATGGGTAAGTAGCTATCATTTTCATATAAAAACGACCAAAAATACACCGACAAGCGACGCACAGCGGGGGCACCTTGCCTGATGTTTGGGGGTGCAATACGACGTCGTCGGCGCCTGACCGTGGATGGGTTTGCGTCCCGGCGCATGAGGGCCGCGACGGCTTTGGCTGCCACATGTCTTTTCTGGACATTGACGAACGCCTGTTTGGCCTGATCGAGCACATCGAGTTCGAACGCTCGCTACTCAAGCCACGGCCATCATGCTGATCGCCACCCCGCTCAGTACGGCGTTGCCGGAGAGCGGATCGCGCGCCTGATCGCCCAGCAGCACATTCAGGTTGGCACCCGGGCGCTGGGCGGCCAGCGTCAATTGAGTGCCGGGCAAGTCGTGGCCCCAGCCGTGCGGCAGGCTGACCACGCCGGGCATCATGTCCGTGCTGATTTGCACCTGCGCCTCAATGCTGCCCGCGCCGCTGCTGATGCGCGCCACCGCGCCGTCGGCGAGTTGCAGGCGCGCCGCATCAGCCGGGTGCAGCAAGGCGGTACAGCGAAACGGCCCCTTGGCCAGGGTCGGCAGGTTGTGCATCCAGCTGTTGTTGCTGCGCACATCGCGCCGCCCGATGACGACCAGATCGGGCGCCGTGCTGTGCAGGTCGGCCCAGGCGCGCGGCAGGTCGGCCAGCAACAGGGGCGGGGCCAGCTCAATCTTGCCGCTGGGGGTGCGCAACAGCGCTGGCACACGCGGCTGCAACTCGCCCAGGTCAATGCCACCGCTGGCGTTGGCGGCCGCCACCTTGGTCAGCGTCAAGCCCTCGGGCTTCAGGCCAAAAGCATCGCCATAGGGCCCCGTGCGCAAGGCCACATCGAGCAGGCGCTGCGGCCCGCGCAGCGGCGCGCTGGCATGCATCACCGCAACGGCTTGCACGCCGAACAAACGTTGTGCATCTTGCGCAAACTGCGCGTCATCCAGCGCATTCACATCCACGTCAGCCGGTTGACCTTGCGCGATGGCGGCCAGTTTGAGCAGGATTTGCCATTCGGCTGGTCGATCTTCGACCGGCAGCACGGCGGGGCTGTAACGGGCGTGGTTGCGCCATGACAACTGCGGAAACGACACGTCAAAGTGGTCGTCTTGCAGGGGCGACATACCGGGCAAAATCACATCCGCATGGCGCGTCGTCTCGTTCAGGTAGATGTCCACGCTGACCATGAAGTCCAGCGCCTGAAACGCTTTCGCCAGGCGTGGCCCGTTGGGCGCAGAAAGTACCGGGTTGGTGGCCACCGTGATCAGGGCGCGAACTTGATCGACCCCCGCGGTCTCAATTTCTTCGGCCAGGCAGGTCATCGGCAGCTCGCCCATCACCTCGGGCGCGCCGCTCACACGCGAGCGGTGGCGGCCGGTGGCCACGCCGCGCCCTGTGCCGCTGGCGCCCGACGTGTTGCTGGCAAAGGCGGCAGCTTGGGTGAACATGGCGCCGCCCGGTGCATCCAGGTGGCCGGTGAGCACATTGAGCGCATCCACCAGCCAACTGGCCAGCGTGCCAAAGGTTTGCGTGCAGGTGCCAATGCGGCCGTAGACGGCGGCGCGCTCGGTGTGGGCCAGTTCACGCGTCAGTTCAACAATGGTGTCTGCCGCCATGCCGCAACGCGCCGCCACCGCCGCAGGCGTGAAGGCGGCCACCGCTTGCCGCACCGCTTCAACGCCCTGGACCCAGTCGGCCACCGCGCCCAATCGCACCCACTGGTTGGCAAACAAGGTGTTGACCATGGCCGCCAACAAAAATACGTCGGCGCCGGGACGAATGAAGTGGTGCGCATCCGCGATGGCGGCGGTCTCGGTGCGCCTGGGGTCAATCACCACCAGGCGGCCACCGCGGGCTTGCAGGGCTTTGGCTTTGCCGCGAAAGTCGGGCACGGTCCACATGCTGCCATTGCTGGCCAGCGGGTTGGCGCCGATCACCAGCAGCAACTGCGTGCGCGTGATGTCGGGCAGCGGCACCGTCATCCAGTGGCCAAACATCAAGCCGCAGGCCAGTTGCTTGGGCACCTGGTCCAGGCTGGACGCTGAAAACACGTTGCGCGTGCCCAGAGCGCGCGCCAGTCTTGGAAAGTAGCTCAGCAAGCCGTATTTGTGGACCGTGGGGTTGCCCACGGCCACCGCAACTGCCTGGCGACCGTACTGGGCTTGCAACGGCGGCAAGCGGCGTGCAATCTCGGCAAATGCTTCCTCCCAAGTGGCGGCTACGTGCTGGCCGCGGCGCTTGATCAGCGGCGTACGCAGCCGGTCCGGGTCGTCGTGCAGGTCTTTCAGCGCCACTGCTTTGGGGCAGACGTAACCTTGGCTGAGGACATCACGGGCGTCACCCTTGATGCTGGTGACCACGCCGTCCCGCACCTTGATCTCCAGCCCGCAGCAGGCTTCGCACAGGGGGCAAATTCGGTAGTGGGTGGTGTCCGTCATGGCAGGCCTCGTTGAAGAAATGGGGCATTGAGTCACAGGCTGAAGCGGCTTGTCCAGAACATGGGGGACACGACAAACGCAGCCCGAGCTAGCCCAGGACGCAAGCCGTGCTATTCGATCTTGATCGCGTCGAGCGTGGTAGCGGTCATGGCCCCGGCCGTGCCGGGGCCGTTGATCAGGCTCCAAACGCTGGCCTGCTCCTCATACAAACTGTTGCCGGGCACGCAATCCACCGGCAACACGATCTTGTAGCCATACTGGGCGGCACCGGTCGCGGTGTGGAGCGCAGCGCCGGAGGCGCTGGTGCCGCAAATAATCACGGTTTTGACATTTTTGCTCTTCAGGTATTCGTCGAGCTGGGTCCCGAAGAACTTGTTGACGCTCGCTTTGACGATGGCTTCGTCGTCCCTTGGCGCCACCTGCGGCAACATGGTTTCTCGCGATCCGCCAGCGGTGTTGCTGTACATGACCGGCATGTGCGCGTTTCTTGCCTTCGCCAGGAACATCGCCATCGCCGGCACGGCCTCGACGCAACGAGGGCGACGTTCCTGATTGCAGGTCAATGCCTCTATGTCGAGGAGGAGCAGGGCTGTGTCGTTGGCTTTCACGGTGGGCGCCGAGAGACTGGGCGCCGGCGGTGCCTTCACCTGGTCCCACAACTCGATGATGTTCGCCGCCGTCGCCGACTGCGCGACAACGATAAAAGTAAGGGCCAGAATCGGGAATTGAATGCGCATGATCGCCTCCTGGTTAGCAATTTTGAAAAATATTTGTCAGTCTAAACTGAAAATCCCATCCGCCCTGAGAGGCATACTGGCTGCGGGTGAGCTCGGTCGCCGACGTGTCCTGTCCCCCCTGGGTTGCCCTGTTTTTTGTGGCATTGACCCTGTTGGCATATCAACCATCCGTTCACAGTTGAATTTTTTATATTTTTGGAATCCAATTTTTGCGTCGGTGTGACCTTGGCCGAACACCACCATTTTGGAGAATGACATGCCCGCAGCCATCGTTCTTGGGGGAAGTGTCGTGCTGACCTTGACCCTATGATTTTCACTGAATCTTCCCCCCTG
The DNA here is from genome assembly GCA_025359085.1 of Gammaproteobacteria bacterium. GTDB lineage: Bacteria > Pseudomonadota > Gammaproteobacteria > Burkholderiales > Burkholderiaceae_C > Rhodoferax. The sequence continues at coordinate 39,801 of JANYHL010000043.1, read as the reverse complement.
ACTCAAGCGGGCAACTGGGACCGCCGACGAGCAGCGCCGCGGCGGCGGCAGTTGGCGCTCGCTGCCGCGGTGGTGATGATTGCTGCTCTGGTGTTCAAACTTTGGTTCGTCAACCCGTTTATAGAGCTGGTCGCCGAGACCATGCTGTTCGGCATGGGGGTCGTGTTCGCCCCGACGCTGGCGGGCATCTGGCGCCAGAAATTAATGCCGCGTCGAATGGCTCAGTTGCTGGCGGTTGCCGTGGGTGCAGTGCTCGCACCTTTGACCCTCAAACTGTTGTCGTCGGACGGCGTGCCGTCGGTCTTCTTTAACTCGGTGCCCCTGGTCCGCGGTTATGTGATGGTGACCTTGGGCGGCGCCATCATCGGCACCCTGTTTGCCCTGGGCGCCCTGTACCGCGACCGCGATGCGCACGCGCGAGCCGAGTCCTTGCAGTTTGCGCTGGAGCGCGAAATGCTGGAGCGCCAGGCAGACTTGGCCCGGCTGCAACTGATGACCGCCCAAATTGAGCCCCATTTCCTGCTCAATACGATGGCCAATGTCCAGGAATTGGTGGAAAGCGGCTCACCGCAGGCGGTGCCGATGTTTCGCAGCCTGATTGCGTACCTGCGCGCCGCCCTGCCGCAATTGCGGCGCGAAGCGGCAACGCTGGGGGATGAAGAGCAGCTGCTGCGCGCCTATCTTGAACTGATGACCATGCGCATGCCGGACCGCCTGACAGTGTCTTTTCGCATCGATCCGGACCTGCGGCGCCTGCGTTTTCCCCCCATGGCCTTGTTGACACTGGCGGAAAATGCGATCCGTCACGGCATCGATCCGGCTTGTGATGGCGGCAACATTGAGGTAGGTGCGCGCCGTGTGGATGGCAGCACGGTACAGATCTGGGTGGCGGACACCGGGGTTGGCATGGCCGAGAGCGCAGGCATGGGCACCGGCTTGACAAATTTACAGGCCCGCTTGCAAGCACTCTTTGGGGTCAATGCCCGCCTCGAACTCAGCGAGCAGACGCCACATGGCTTGCGTGTCGACCTGCGATTGACGGTTTCCACCTGAAATGCCCACCGCAACTGCCCTGATTGCGGACGACGAACCGCTGTTGCGTGAGCGACTGGTCTCGCATCTGACTCGTCTATGGCCCGAGCTGGAGGTGGTGGCGCAAGCACGCAATGGGACCGAAGCGGTCGAGCTTTTTGACCGACTCCAGCCCCAGGTGGTGTTTCTTGATGTCCATATGCCGGGCCTGAGTGGCATTGAAGTAGCGCGCTGCATGAGTGGACGCGCCGAGTTGGTCTTTGTCACGGCCTTTGAACAATATGCGGTGGAAGCTTTTCGCCGGGGAGCGATTGACTACCTCGTCAAACCGATTGAAGAAGAGCGCTTGGCTGAGACCGTCCAGCGACTGCGTGCGCGACTGCAACTGACGACGCCCGAATTCCGACCCGAGCTTGTTACCGTCCTGAACTGCATCAACGAGCAATGGCGTCAGCGTCTGGAATCGCAACATCGCCTGAAGTGGATCAAGGCATCGGTCGGCAGTGTGGTTCGTCTGATACCGGTCGAGGAAGTCTTTTACCTGAAGTCAGCCACCAAATACACATTGGTGGTCTGGGAGGGTGGCGAAGCCCTGATCCGCAAGTCCATCCTGGAAATGGCGGCTGAACTTGACCCGGATCGATTCATCCAGATTCACCGCTCTACCATCGTCAACCTGGACAAGGTGAGGCAGTTCTCACATGGGCCGGGTGACGCTGGCGAGTTGCACTTGAAAGGGCGCACCGAACGATTGGCGGTGAGTCGCAACCATGTTCATTTGTTCCACCAGATTTGAGCATGGTCCGAACCCGGCCGCTTCGACAGCGGTGGGTGTGGCGTCGGAAACGCTTAGCAATAATCCAGTGTGCCGTTTTGCTGCTTATTCGCGGTGACTGGGTTGGCGCGACCGGTGATGCACTGACCTTGGGAGGTTAATGACAAAATATCGGCCTGGGTCCCGATCTGATCCGGCAGGAAAGGCTTGTATCTGCCGACGATGAGGACCGGTTCAAGCGTCACATAGCGGATTTCCGAACTGGATTCTGTCGAGCCAGCCAACCTGCTGTTGGCGCTGGTCTGCGACGTCACGGACGCCGCTTCAGTGGCCACATCATTCATCTTCCAAAGTAGTGAGCCATGGAGCAGGCTGGTGACCACCACCGCCGCTGCAAGGGATTTGGTTTTCATTGCGTTCCACATCAAAATCTCCTTTTCAATCGCAAGCTTGGGCTGCGTGGAAAGGAGTTTATGAACGTTGAACACTCACTTCAAGCGCGGTGCGACGAATTGCGGATGGCGGGGATGAGCGGCATCTTCAAAGGCATCAACTGCTCTTGATGAGCCGATATTTTGGTAGAAGGGACACCCGTCCTCGGCGTGATCCTGCCACCGCACGATCATGGCTTCCCGGCCCGCTATTCATCTCGATGGAGAGTGTCTGCAGCGCCCCATTTTGCTTCGCATTTTTTGGCCATGCATTTTTTGCATAAAGATGTTTTTCGCCAATTAATTTGTTTTCAAATCAGAGGGGCAGGCTTAGACTGACTGGCATGCAAATACTCAACCGGTGCCTCATGGCCAGTTTCACGCTTGCCAAGCCGCCCGCTTATCTCCGGCTGCATGCCGTACCCGCCGCCAGCGGGAGCACAGGCCGGGATGGGATTGTGGCGCGGTGCCACGCCTTGCATCTTTCTGCTGGCACGAGGTGATAACCGGCGCACCAGCTACCAACAACCAACCGTGGAAAACACAATGACTACTCGAATCGAAAAAGACTTCCTGGGCGAAAAAGAACTGCCCGACAGCGCCTACTACGGCGTGCAGACCCTGCGCGGCAAGGAGAACTTCCACATCACCGGCATCCCGATGTCAAACGAGCCCTACTTCGTGAAGGCCTTCGGCTACGTGAAGAAGGCTGCCGCATTGGCCAACCGCGATCTGGGCGTGCTTGACGCCAGAATCGCCGACGCGATCGTGATCGCTTGCGACCGCTTGATCGCCGGTGAAATGTGCGACCAGTTCGTCACCGACTTCATTCAGGGTGGCGCTGGCACCTCCACGAACATGAACGCCAATGAGGTGATCGCCAACATCGCGCTGGAGCACCTCGGGCACAAGAAGGGTGAGTACCAATACTGCAACCCCAACGACCATGTGAACTTCGGGCAATCGACCAACGACGTTTATCCGACCGCCTTTCGCTTGGCCTTGATCCTGCGGCTCAACAGCTACATGGTTGCACTGGAACAACTGCAAGAGGCCTTCTTTGCCAAAGGCCGGGAGTTCCAGAATGTGCTGAAAATGGGCAGAACCCACCTGCAGGACGCGGTCCCCATGTCACTTGGCCAGGAATTTCATGGCTGGGGCACGACCATGGGCGAGGAAGTGCAACGCATTGCCGAGGTTCGCCAGTTCCTGCACGAAGTCAACCTGGGCGCGACCGCCATCGGCACCATGGTGACGGCAGCGCCGGGCTATCCGGAGCTGGCGATCAAACACCTGTCCGAGGTGAGCGGTTGCACCTTCATCCTCGCGGGCGACCTGGTCGAGGCGACCTCCGACACGGGCGCCTACGTGCTGCTCTCGGGTGTGTTGAAACGGACTTCGTCCAAACTCACCAAGATCTGCAACGACCTGCGCCTGCTGGCCTCCGGTCCGCGCTGCGGCTTCAACGAGCTCAACCTGCCCCAGATGCAGCCGGGCAGCTCGATCATGCCGGGCAAGGTCAACCCCGTGATTCCTGAAGTCGTCAACCAGACCAGCTTCCTCGTCATCGGCTTGGACCTCACGGTCACGCTGGCCGCGTCAGCGGGGCAATTACAGTTGAACGTGATGGAGCCCGTCATCACGTTCGCGCTATTCACGTCGATCTCCACCATGGAGAACGCCGTCAACAGTCTGAACCTCAACTGCATCCGGGGCATCACCGCCAACGTGGAACACATGCACAGCCGGGTGTTGAACTCGCTCGGAATCATCACGGTGCTCAAGCCCTCACTGGGCTACAAGCAGTGCGCGGAGATCGCACGCGAATGCTACGAGACCGGTAAATCATTGCACGACATCGTCGTCCTTGAGCGCAAACTGTTGACGCAACAGCATTGGGATGAGGTGTTCTCCTTCGAGAACCTGATCAGCCCGAAATTCGAGCAATAAGCGCAATCGCCAGATTTTTACCCCAGAAAGAAAGAGAGAAAGCAAAATGACCGTTTCAATTGTTCTTCAATTCCTGGTCGTGCTAGCGGCCATCTGGATGGGGGCCAGGTCCTCCGGCATCGGCCTGGGTTTGTGGGGCGCGGTGGGTCTGATGGTGCTGGTCGGTGCCTTTGGCATCACGCCAACCTCGCCACCGGTCGATGTGATGCTGATCATCCTGGCCGTCATCATGGCCGCGTCAGTCATGGAGGCCGCTGGCGGCATCGACTTTCTGGTCGGAATCGCCGAGCGCATCATCCGTGCCAATCCGAAGTACGTGACGATCGTCGCGCCGCTCACCACCTGGACCTTCACCTTCCTGGCTGGAACGGGGCATATCGTCTACCCGCTGCTGCCGGTGATCTATGAGACGGCGCACCGCAATGGCATCCGACCAGAACGCCCCATGGCGGTGGCCACCATCGCCTCGCAGCAGGCCATCACCGCCAGCCCGGTGGCGGCGGCCACGGCGGCCATGATCGGCATGTTTGCTGAAAAGGGCATGACAGAGTGGGGTCTGCGCGAGATACTGCTGATTTGCGTGCCCGCCACACTCATCGGCGTGATCGCCGCGGCCATCGTTTCGATGTTCATCGGCAAGGACCTGAAGGACGACAAGGTGTACCAGGCGCGGCTCGCTGCTGGTGAGATTCCGGCGCCCCAACCCGCCGCTCAACGCCAGGCACTCAAGCCCACAGCGAAGCTCGCTGCCTTTGTTTTCCTGACCGGGGTCGCTCTGGTCGTGCTGTTGGGCTTCTTCCCGGCTTTGCGGCAACTGCCCGGGGCAAAGAGCCCACTGTCCATGCCGGTCGTCATCGAAATCATCATGATGTCCATCGCTGCGATCATGCTTTTGGTGACAAAAGTCGCTGTTGATGATGTGCCCAAGACCGCCACCTTGCGTGCCGGCGTGGTTGCGGTCATCGGTATTTTTGGTCTGGCCTGGCTCGGCGACAGTTTCATTTCCGCCAACAAGGATTTGATTGTTCCCGCCATCGGTGAATGGGCGAAAGTCGCGCCGTGGACCTTTGCCTTCGGCCTGTTCCTGGCCTCTGTGTTGCTTTACAGCCAGGCTGCAACCACCCGTGCATTGATGCCGCTGGGCGTGGTACTGGGCATCCCGCCCCAGTTCCTGATCGGTATGTTCCCGGCGGTCAATGGCTACTTCTTCATTCCAACCTATGGTTCACTGATTGCAGCGATCAACTTCGACCTCTCGGGAACAACCAAGATTGGGCGCTACGTTCTGAACCACTCGTTCATGATTCCAGGGCTGGTGGCCACCGTGGTGTCTGTTGCTACCGGGTTGCTGATCGCGCGCATGATTTTCTGATGCAGGGAAGTCGCAAACGGATAGGGGGCGGCCCGCACCTGGCAGCTCGGCGTTCAACGCCGGTAAGCTAGGAGACAGCGGGACCAGCGCAAGCGCTCACGCCAAAGCGATAAACCCCATCTTTACCCAGCCTGCGCTGCAATCGCCCATCAAACCACAGCGCATGCAGGTGGGCAATCGACTCGCCCATGGCAAAGGTGGTCTGGTGCAGGTCGAGCGCACGCTTGAACAGCAGGGGCAGCAGTTCGGCGGCGCTGCAAGGTTGATCAGAGCAGGCTTGCACCACCTCAAGCAGCCGCTCTTCATGGTGATCGTGCAACTGCTGAATGCGCGCATGCAAGCCGGTAAACGGTTTGCCGTGGGCCGGCAGGGTGAGCGTCTGGGCCGGCAGCGCCCGGAACTTGTCAATTGACTCCAGAAACTGCTTGAGCGGATTCGATTCGGGTTCCTGCTCGTAGACGCTGACGTTGGTGGAGATGCGCGGCAACATCATGTCGCCACCGATCAGGACTTGCAATTCTGCGCAATACAGCGAAATGTGCTCGGGCGCATGGCCGTAGCCGCTGATGCATTGCCAGGCGCGCCCGTCAATGGTGAGCGTGTCGCCATCCTGCAGGCGCCGATACTGGCGCGGCACGGTCGGCACCAGGGTTGAAAAGTAACTGCCGCGGCCCTTGATTTTTTCAAGAGAGTCCGGGTCGCGCAGGCCATGCAAGGCAAAAAATGCCGCTGCCGCCTCGCTGCTGAAACCGTCGGGCCCCTGGCTGCCGATGCGTGCCAGGCCGTAGTCGGTGGCGCTGATCCACAGCCGCACCTGCCAACGCTCGCACAGCCAGTGCGCCAGGCCAATGTGGTCCGGGTGCATGTGGGTCACGATCACGCGCAAGATCGGCAGACCGTCGAGTTCGTTGGTGAAGACCTGCTCCCATTGCGCCTTGGCCGACTCGGAGCTGATGCAGCAGTCCACCACGCTCCAGCCGGATTGGCCGTCCATGTCATCACGCAGCAGCCAGAGGTTGATGTGATTGAGCGCAAACGGCAAGCTCATGCGCAGCCATTTCACGCCCGGGGCCACCGTGACGGCCGCGCCGGGGGTCGGCAGCGTGTTGCCCAGCGGGTAGTGCAACTGCTGTTCAAGTTCATCGGCGTGTGTATTTGCGCCAGGGGGTCCAGGTGGTTTCAAGCGGGCTCCAGATTTGCGACATAATTGACGTTTACGTAAACGTCAACCAGGATCGGCATTTTAGGGGCAGGCGCTCACCATTGCTGTCCCCAAGGTTGATCAATATTTATGGCACTCACTTACAACATCAGCGACCTGGCCAAGGAGTTCGACCTGACCACACGGGCCATGCGCTTCTATGAAGACATGGGTCTCTTGCAACCCGAGCGCACCGGCCCCGCTGGGCGTTCGCGGGTCTACAGCGGGCGTGACCGGACCCGCCTGAAACTCACGCTGCGCGCCAAGCGCCTGGGTTTCAGCCTGAGCGAGGCCAAGGAAATCATTGATATGTACGACAGTCCGCGCGACACCGGTGCGCAGCTGCAGAAATTCTTGCTGGTGCTGGCCGAACACCAAAAACAGCTCGAAGCCCAGATGAACGATCTGCAGGCCAACCTGGACGAGCTCAAAGAACACCAGCGCGAGGCGAGAGCCCTGCTGGCCAGCAGCAGCAAAAAGCCAGTCACCCGTCGCCCACTGATTAACTCAACCCAACGGAGACAACCATGAACCTGCCCGGACTCAATTTTCAACTCGGCGAAGACATCGACGCCCTGCGCGACACCGTGCATGAATTTGCACAACGCGAGATCGCGCCGCGCGCCGCCGAACTTGACAAAACCGACCAGTTCCCGATGGATTTGTGGCGCAAGATGGGCGACCTCGGCGTGCTGGGGATCACGGTGGGCGAAGAGTACGGTGGCGCCAACATGGGCTACCTGGCACACATGGTGGCGATGGAAGAAATATCGCGCGCCTCGGCCTCGGTCGCCTTGAGCTATGGCGCCCACAGCAACCTGTGCGTGAACCAGATCAAGCGCAACGGCACGCCCGAGCAGCGGCAAAAATACCTGCCCAAACTGATCTCGGGTGAGCATGTCGGCGCCCTGGCCATGAGTGAGCCCGGCGCCGGCAGCGACGTGCTCAGCATGAAGCTCAAGGCCGAAGACAAAGGCGGCTATTACCTGCTCAACGGCAGCAAGATGTGGATCACCAACGGCCCGGACGCCGACACGCTGGTGGTGTATGCCAAAAGCGAGCCCGAACTCGGCGCGCGCGGCGTCACCGCCTTTCTGATCGAGAAAGGCATGCCGGGTTTTTCAGTGGCGCAAAAGCTCGACAAGCTGGGCATGCGCGGCAGCCACACCGGCGAGCTGGTGTTCAACAACGTGGAAGTGCCAGCGCAGAACATCCTTGGCGGCCTGAACCAGGGCGCCAAGGTGCTGATGAGCGGCCTCGATTACGAACGCGCCGTGCTGACCGGCGGGCCGCTGGGCATCATGCAGGCGGTGATGGACAACGTGCTGCCCTACATCCACGACCGCAAGCAGTTTGGTCAGAGCATTGGCGAATTCCAGCTGATTCAGGGCAAGGTCGCGGACATGTACACCGTGCTGCAGGCCGGTCGATCCTTTGCCTACACCGTGGCCAAGAACCTGGACCTGCTGGGCGCCGAGCATGTGCGCCAGGTGCGCAAAGACTGCGCCTCGGTCATTTTGTGGACGGCTGAAAAAGCCACCTGGATGGCGGGCGAGGGCGTGCAGATATTTGGCGGCAACGGCTACATCAACGACTACCCCCTGGGGCGCCTGTGGCGCGACGCCAAGCTGTATGAGATCGGCGCCGGCACCAGCGAAATCCGCCGCATGCTGATCGGGCGTGAGTTGTTTGCGGAGACGATGTGAGCGCCCCTGACGTACCCGTGCTGAGGGGTGCCCGCTGTGTTTTGCGCCCGCTTGGGATCAATGATGCGCCCTCATTGCAGCTTCACGCCGACAACGAATTAGTATGGCGCAATTTGTTTGAAGGCTTCCCCCGGCCTTACACCCTGGCAGACGCGCAGAACTGGTGCGCTGTCACTTCGCATTCGCCCGCCATGGGCCTGGTCTGGGGCATCGAGCGGGACGGTCAGATCGTGGGCTGCATTTCGGTGCGTCCTGAAAGCGGCTGGATGCGTTGCAACGCCGAGGTCGGCTACTGGATCGGGCAGGCGTATTGGCGACGCGGCATTGCATCCGAAGCGCTGCGCCTGGTCACCTCCTGGGCTTGGGCATCATTGCCGGAAGTGACTCGCTTGTTTGCCCCCATCTTTGCCTGGAACGAAGGCTCACAGGGCGTGGCGCGCAAGTGCGGCTACGACAAGGAAGCCGAGCTGCGGCGCAGCGCCATCAAGGCCGGTCAAGTCATCGACCGTGTGCAATGGGCGGCAATTCGACCTATCAACCCGGGCGCAAACGCTATCATTCAGCCATGACCCCATCCCTGCATCATGATTGACGTCGTCGTCCTGTTTTTCCTGCTCGGTCTGGCAGCGGGCCTGGCCCGCTCGGAGCTCAAGCTGCCGGCCGCCCTCTATGACTCCCTGTCCGTATTCCTGATGTTGACCATTGGCCTCAAGGGCGGCGAAGGCCTGGCGAAACAGGCGCTCGGCCCGCTGCTGCCGCAACTCGGCGCGGTGATCCTGCTGGGGGTGGCGCTCACGCTGATCGCCTTCGCCATCCTGCGCGCTGCGGGACGCCTGGGCCGGGCCGACGCCGCGGCGATGGCGGCCCACTACGGCTCGGTGAGCGTGGCCACCTTTGCCGTGGGCGTCAACTGGTTGTTGACCAGAAACATCAGCTTCGAGCCGCAATTGGCGATCTTCCTCACCGTCATGGAGGTGCCGGCCATCATGGTCGGCATCGTGCTGGCGCGCGGCGTTGGCAAGCAAATCGACTGGCGCGCACTGGCGCACGAGACCTTTCTGGGCAAGGGTGTGACCTTGCTGCTGGGGGGCATGGCGATCGGCTGGGCGGCTGGCCCGGAGGGTCTGGCGCCCATCAAGGGCTTGTTCTACGACCTGTTCAAAGGCGCGTTGGCGCTGTTCCTGCTGGAGATGGGGCTGATCGTCAGCCGCCAGGTCGGCGAGCTGCGCCAGCGCGGCGTGTTCCTGCTCGCCTTTGGCCTGCTCATGCCGCTGCTGTCGGCGCTGCTGGGGCTGGGCTGTGGCGTGCTGCTGGGACTGTCGGTCGGTGGCGTCACGCTGCTCGCCACCTTGGCCGCGAGTGCTTCTTATATTGCGGTACCGGCCGCCATGCGTCTGGCGGTGCCAGAGGCCAACCCGACGCTTTCGCTGGCCGCCGTTCTGGGCGTGACCTTTCCCTTCAACATCCTGGTTGGCATTCCGTTTTACCATGGGCTGGCCTTGCAACTCGTCGGAGCGACCCCATGACCCTGCTGACTGAAAAACGGACCCTGCTGACCGTGATCACCGAAGCCGCCATCGAAAAAAATCTGCTGCGCGACTTGAAGCAGTTGGGCGTGCATGGGTACACCGTGCTGGATGCGCGCGGCCAGGGCCGCCGTGGCGTGCGTGACGCCGCCTGGGGAGAGGCCGCCAATATCCAGATCGAGGTGATCTGCTCGCGCGCACTGGCAGAAGCCGTGCTGCTGGACTTTCAGGCACGCTATTACGACAACTATGCGATGGTGTCCTTTTTGCAGGACATCGAAATTATCCGCCCGGACAAGTTCTGATCGAACCCGAATTGAGTGGCAGCAGAACGCATCCCTCTGGCTGGGCAAGTTTTGTCAACGCTCCCCCTTGATTAAGATAGCTCCATGCCCGCCATTCAACAGCTTTTTGCCCACAACCGCGCCTGGGCCGCGCAGATGGAGCGCGAGCGCCCCGGCTTTTTCACCAACCTGAAAAGCCAGCAGAACCCCAAATACATGTGGATCGGCTGCTCCGACAGCCGGGTGCCGGCCAACCAGATCACCGGCCTGGAGCCGGGCGAGGTGTTTGTGCACCGTAACGTGGCCAATGTGGTGGTGCATTCCGATCTCAACGCCCTGTCCACCATCCAGTTTGCGGTGGAACGGCTGCAGGTGGAGCATGTGATGGTGGTCGGCCACTATGGCTGCTCCGGCGTGCAGGCGGCGCTGGAGCGGGTGCGCATCGGGCTGGCGGACAACTGGTTGCGCCATATTCAGGATGTGCGCGACAGGCATCGGGGCTTGCTGGACGCGCTGCCGGAGCATGGCCGCTACGACGCGCTGGTGGAACTCAATGCCATCGAGCAGGTCATCAATGTGGCGCAAACCACGGTGCTGCAAGACGCCTGGCTGCGCGGCCAGAAAGTCACCCTGCATGGCTGGGTGTATGGTGTGCACGACGGCCTGCTCAATGATCTGCAGATGACGGTGACCTGCGCCGATGACCTGGAGCCGCGCTACCGGGCGGCGCTCGCCCGCGTCGCATCGGCCAGTCGCCCACTTTAAATTATTGATGAAATTGACCTCTAGCCCGCGTCTATATTGCGCTAGCAGCTATTAAAAGGCGAGCAACCATGTTTCCGACCCGCCTTGACTCCTCGTTGGCCTACGACATTGCCAAAGCCATGATGGATGGTTTTAACCGCCACTACCGGCTGTTCAGAACCGAATCAGGGCGCGCCAAGCACCGCTTTGAGACGGCCGACTGGCACGGCCAGCAGCGCGCCCAGCGGGATCGCATCGAGTTTTATGACCTGCGGGTGCGCGAATGCTTTATGCGTTTGGCGCGCGAGTTCAAGGCGGACGAACAGCCGATGGAAGTGTGGCAGCAGGTGAAGCTGCATTACATCGGCTTGCTGGTGGACCACCATCAGCCCGAGTTGGCCGAGACTTTCTTCAACTCGGTCACCACCAAAATCCTGCATCACAGCTATTTCCAGAACGACTTTATCTTTGTACGCCCGGCGCTGAGCACCGAGTACATCGAAAACGACGAGCCCGAGGCCAGCCCGACTTACCGCTCCTACTACCCGACGCACGACAGCCTGGCCCAGGTGCTGGAGCAGATGGTGCTGGAATTTGATCTGCGCTGCCCGTTTGCCGACTTGGGCGGCGATGCCGTCCTGGTGCAGGCGGCGATGGTGGCGCAGTTGGGGGACGCCAAGCTGCGTGCCAATTTTCAGCTTCAGGTGCTGTCCGGTTTGTTTTTTCGCAACAAGGGTTGCTACATCGTCGGCAAGCTGATCAACGGCTTTAACGAGTTTGGCTTTGCCTTGCCGGTGTTGCACAACAAAGCCGGCCAGCTGGTGATCGATGCCGTCTTGTTTGGTGAGGACGATTTGCTGATGCTGTTCAGCTTTGCGCGGGCTTATTTCATGGTGGACATGGAAATCCCGTCGGCCTATGTGCAGTACCTGCGCAGCATGATGCCGCGCAAGCCGCGCAATGAAATCTACAACGCGCTGGGGCTGGCCAAGCAAGGCAAGACGCTGTTTTACCGTGATTTTTTGCACCACCAGCGCCACTCCACCGACCAGTTTCGCATTGCACCGGGCATCAAGGGCATGGTGATGCTGGTGTTTGACCTGCCCTCGTTCCCATACGTGTTCAAGGTTATCAAGGACTTCTATCCGCCGCCCAAGGACACCACGCGCGAGCAGATCAAGGGCAAGTATTTGCTGGTGAAGCAACACGACCGGGTGGGGCGCATGGCCGACACGCTGGAGTACAGCGAAGTGGGTTTTCCGCGGGCGCGCTTTGACGATGCGCTGATCGCCGAACTTGAAAAATTTGCCCCCAGTCAGCTGGAAATCAGCGACCGTGACGGCGATGGCCGGGTTGAAGTCATCATCAAGCATGTCTACATTGAGCGGCGCATGATTCCGCTCAACATTTACCTGCAGGAGGCGTTTGACGCCGGCGGCGCCAACCCGAACGACACCAGCCCGGCGGCGGCACGCGCACGCGAACAGATCGAGCGCGGCGTCATGGAGTATGGCAACGCCCTGAAAGACCTGGTGGCGGCCAACATCTTTCCGGGCGACATGCTCTGGAAGAATTTTGGCATCACGCGCCACGGCAAGGTGGTTTTTTACGACTACGACGAGATCGAATACATAACAGACTGCAACTTCCGCAAAGTGCCGCAGGCCCGCAACGAAGAAGACGAAATGTCGGGCGAGGTCTGGTACAAAGTCGGCCCCCACGACGTGTTCCCCGAAACCTTTGCGCCCTTCTTGCTCGGCAACCCCTTTGTTCGCAAAGTGTTCATGAAGCACCACGCCGACTTGCTGGAGGCGGCTTTTTGGCAAACCCACAAAGAGCGCATCCAGGCCGGCCATGTGTATGACGTGTTTCCGTATGACCAGGACAAGCGTTTTCACCCCGAGATCAGTGATGCCAAGCTGCCCTCATCGATCTGATGACGCTCGTTTTTTTAGTAGCTGCTCGCGCACTGGACACGAGGGCGAACCCAATGTTGTTCACTTAAGTCCGTTCGCCCTGAGCCTGTCGAAGGGCTACCAGGCTTCGACAGGCTCAGCCCGAACGGTGACGGGGTACTCTCTGAACAGCATGGGGGCTAAAACCGTTTTTTTAACTGAAAGGACTTGACATGAAAGACGCGATCGTTATCGTCAGCGCTGCCCGCACCCCCTTGGGCAGCTTTCAGGGCGACTTTGCCGGCCTGGCCGCCCATGACCTGGGCGGGGTCGCCATCCAGGCCGCGCTGGAGCGGGCCAGCCGCAACTCAACATTGACCGCCGACATGGTGGATGAGCTGATTTTTGGCAACTGCCTGATGGCTGGCCAAGGCCAGGCACCGGCGCGCCAGGCGGGCTTCAAGGGTGGTTTGCCCAACAGCACCGGTGCCGTTACCCTGTCCAAAATGTGCGGTTCCGCCATGCGCGCCACGATGTTTGCCCACGACATGCTGCTCGCCGGTAGCGCCGACGTGCTGATCGCCGGCGGCATGGAGAGCATGACCAATGCGCCCTATTTGCTGCAAAAAGCGCGCGGGGGTTACCGCATTGGCCACGACCGTATTTTTGACCACATGATGCTCGACGGCCTGGAAGACGCCTACGAAGCCGGCCGCTCGATGGGCACCTTCGGCGAAGATTGCGCCGCCAAGTATGGCTTTACCCGCGCGCAGCAAGACGCCTTTGCCACCACCAGCGTGCAGCGCGCGCAGGCCGCCACCACCTCCGGCGCCTTTGCCTTGGAGATCGCACCGGTGACGATCAAGGGCCGCGCGGGCGACACCGTGATTTCGATCGACCAGGGTCCCGGCAAAGTCAAGCTCGACAAGATTTCGTCGCTGAAACCGGCCTTCAAGAAAGACGGCACCATCACGGCGGCCAGCAGCTCCAGCATCAACGACGGTGCTGCCGCGCTGGTGCTGATGCGCGCCTCTACCGCCGCCCAACTCGGTTGCCAGCCGCTGGCGCGCATCGTCAGCCATGCCGTGCATGCGCAAGAGCCCGAATGGTTCTCCACGGCGCCCATCGGTGCCAGCCAAAAAGCCCTAGCCAAAGCCGGCTGGGCGGTGAAAGACGTGGACCTGTGGGAAGTGAACGAAGCCTTTGCCGTGGTGCCGATGGCACTGATGCACGACCTCAAATTGAGCCACGAGATCGTCAACGTCAACGGCGGTGCCTGCGCCCTGGGCCACCCGATTGGCTGCAGCGGTGCCCGCATCATCGTGACGCTGCTGTACGCGCTGCAGGCGCGTGGCCTGAAAAAAGGGATTGCCACGCTCTGCATCGGGGGTGGAGAAGGAACCGCGCTGGCGCTAGAAATGCTATAAATTAAATAGCTTACTACCCAAGTTGGACGCGGGCTAGCGCCACTTTTTCCATTATTTTTGCGGGAACGTTGGGATCTGGCAAACTGAACCGGTTTAGAACAAGGAATTGCCGAATGATCTCCCCCAAATTTGATAAGGACGCCCTGGCCGTGGTGTACGGCGGGGATTGCCTGACGTTGCTGCGCGACATTCCGGATGAGTCCGTGCAACTGGTGATCACCTCCCCGCCCTACAACATTGGCAAGCCCTACGAAACGAAACTGAGTCTGAAGGACTACGTGTCGCAGCAGCAAAAAGTCATTGAATCATGTGTCAGGGTGCTGTCTCCCAGCGGCAGTATTTGCTGGCAAGTGGGCAATTTTGTCGACAAAGGTCAGATTACACCGCTTGACATTGTTTTATATCCCATTTTCGAACGTCTGGGGCTGCAATTGCGCAACCGCATTGTTTGGCATTTCGAGCATGGCTTGCATTGCTCAAAGCGCTTTTCGGGGCGTTACGAAACAGTGTTGTGGTTCAGTAAGACCAAAGACTACAAATTCAATCTTGACCCGGTGCGGGTGCCGCAAAAATACCCGGGAAAGCGCCATTTCAAAGGGCCCAAAGCAGGGGAATTGTCCGGCAATCCTTTGGGTAAAAACCCGGGTGACGTGTGGATCATTCCAAATGTAAAAAGCAACCATGTTGAAAAAACCGCGCATCCGTGCCAGTTCCCAGTCGAGTTGGTGGAGCGCTTCGTGCTGGCACTGACCGATGAAGATGACTGGGTGCTGGACCCCTTTTTGGGGTCGGGCACATCGGTCATTGCGGCCCTCAGGCAAGGTCGTCGCGGCATGGGGGCTGAATTGGCCGATGATTACGTCAAAATTGCCCACGACCGGGTGCGGGAGCAGTTGGCCGGTCGTCTGGCGACGCGACCGATGCACAAGCCGGTTTTTGACCCGGAATTGGCTGGGCATTCCCTTACAACCAACCATTGGAAAGTGCCAGAGGTGTCACCCATGCAGCTCAAGCTGATGCAGGAACAATCCGTTTACGAGGTGGCCATTCATGAAGATCGCTGAGACCTATTCACATCTCAACGGTCTGGAATTTCTTCTGGTGCATCGGCCCCATTTATGGGCGGAAATTGAGCGCGTCGTTTTGTCCATTGATGCGGCAGCGTGCCGCACCAAAGTGTCCAAAGAGAAGCGAACTCTGGACAAGCTCTTGTACAGCCCGATCGACATGAATGCCGTATTCAAACAGTCCTTGAATGCGACCGGTTGGGCGGAAAGCCGCGTCAGCTATTGGGTAACGCGCAACGAGAAATTGATACGCAAAACGTTGTCGATGACCGCCGCAGAGCAAAAGCAGGAAATTCTGGCTGCGGGCGAGTTGCCTATCTCAAGCTACAACCAGACGGACTTTGTCAAAGAGCGAGTAGCGGTTGAAGTGCAGTTCGGCAAATATGCTTTTGTGGCGTATGACCTCTTTGTCAAGCACCTGGCCTTTTATGTGCGAGACGAAATTGATGTTGGCGTGGAAATTCTGCCGATGAAAGCGCTGCAAGCCCAAATGAGTTCAGGCGTGGCCTACTACGAGGGCGAGTTCTACAACGTGATTCGCAATGGTCGCGGTGTGCCCTCGGTGCCGTTGGTGCTCATTGGTATTGATGTTTGACATCGATCTTGTTTTTGAATCGCTTTAAATAGAGTAGCAGGTAGCGCAATAGATACGTGGGCTAGAGCCCAATTTTTCCTAAATTTTTATGGACGCTTTCGGGCTTTGCCCATGTTATTGACCCCAGACCAGGAAATGATCCGCGACGCGGTGCGCGACTTTGCCCAGACCGAGCTCTGGCCGCACGCCGCCCGCTGGGACAAGGAGCACAGCTTTCCCAAAGAAGCGCACCAGGGCTTGGCCGCCTTGGGTGCTTATGGCATCTGCGTGCCCGAAGACTTGGGCGGCGCCAATATGGATTACCTGACGGTGGCGCTGGTGCTGGAAGAAATCGCCGCCGGTGACGGCGGCACCAGCACCGCCATCAGCGTCACCAACTGCCCGGTCAACGCCATTCTGCTGCGCTACGGCAACGCGGCGCAGAAAAAGCAGTGGCTCACCCCCCTGGCGCAAGGCCGCTTGCTGGGCGCGTTTTGCCTGACCGAGCCGCATGTGGGGTCGGACGCGTCCGGCCTGCGCACCACGGCGGTCAAGGAAGGCGATGGCTACGTCATCAACGGCGTCAAGCAGTTCATCACCAGCGGCAAAAACGGCGATGTCGCCATCGTCATTGCGGTGACCGACAAGGGCGCGGGCAAGAAAGGCATGAGTGCCTTTATCGTGCCGACCAAGGCCCCCGGCTATGTGGTGGCCCGACTGGAAGACAAGCTCGGCCAGCACAGCAGCGACACCGCGCAGATCAACTTTGACAACTGCCGCATTCCGGTGGAAAACCTGATTGGGGCCGAAGGCGAGGGCTACCGCATTGCGTTGGGCGCGCTCGAGGGCGGTCGCATCGGCATTGCCGCGCAAAGTGTCGGCATGGCGCGCAGCGCGTTTGAGGTGGCGCTGGCCTATGCCAAAGAGCGGCAAAGCTTTGGCACCGCCATCTTCAACCACCAGGCGGTCGGCTTCCGCTTGGCCGACTGCGCGACGCAACTGGAGGCCGCGCGCCAGCTGATCTGGCATGCCGCCGCCCTGCGCGACGCCGGGCGCCCGTGCCTGAAAGAAGCCGCCATGGCGAAACTGTTTGCCAGCGAAATTTCTGAGAAAGTCTGCAGCGCCGCCATCCAGACCCTGGGCGGCTATGGTTATGTGAGCGACTTTCCGGTTGAGCGCATTTACCGCGACGTGCGCGTCTGCCAGATTTACGAAGGCACCTCCGACGTGCAGAAGATCATTATTCAGCGGGCACTCTCTTGATCCCTTGCTGGGCAGACCGAAATTTATAACAAATTGACCCGCAGCCCGCGTGTAGCAAGCGCTACAAGCTACTAAATATATAGCTATTTGGGTTGGCGGCGCTGGCCGGGTGCCACGCTTGCCTCTTTATTGGGCTTCGTGGCGCAGCCCGCACCGGCTGTGGCTTGGGCGGCTTTCCAGTCTGGTGGTCCACAAAGTTATCCACAGAAGCTGTGCATCAATGCTGGCCTGTTTTTGCGCTCTCAAGGGCGTCCGACAGGGGGGTATTTTTTAGACTTATTGGCTCGTAATAAATTCTTCCAGAGACCTTCGGGTGTATTTTTCTGCTAAGGGTTTTTACCTAATTGGTCCATTAATGAGGACTTATACCAGGCGCTTATTTATCAGGCAATCTGTTGCAGCCCGCGCCCAGCAAGGGTTTGCCGGGTTGTCCTGCAGTTGGTGCACAAAGTTATCCACATATTTTGTGGAGTCCAGGGCGGAGGCCGACCGAATGGCAAACCGGCTCGCGCGGTCTGTTCGGCGGCGCTGACCTGGCGGCGCGCTCCCGGGCTGGCTTGGCGGGCCCGGTCTGAGGCCTGGCCTGGCAAGTTATCCACAAAATGAATAGCAGAGAATCAGCCCCTGGTGGGGCTTCAGTCGGCGCTGGCGGCCCCGGAACGCCGAAACTCCGCGGGCGAGGTACCGGTCCAGCCGCGAAAAGCCCGGATGAAACTCTTCTCGTTCTGAAACCCGGCCCCTTGCGCCACCTGCTTGATCGGGCGCGCGGTGCGCAGCAACAGCGCCAGTGCGCGACTCTGACGCACCTCGTCTTTAAGTGCCTGGAGCGAGGCCCCTTCGTCTTTGAGCTGGCGATGCAGGGTGCGCGGTGAAAGTTTGAGCCATGCCGCCAAATCGTCCGCGTTGTGGCTCTGATCCGGCTGGCTGAGCAGTGCCTGGCGCACGCGTTGCACCAGCAGGCGGTCGCGCCGGTATTGCAGCACGGTCAAGGGCAGCGCACGTTGCAGCATCTGCTGCAGGGCGGGCTCATCGCGGCGCAGCGGCAGCGGCAGGTAGCGCGCATCAAAGCGGATCGCGGCCGACTCGGTGTTGAACGCGCTCGGGCCGGAGAACAACACGCCATAGACGTCCTGGTGCTGGGGGGCGGCAAACGGAAACTGCGCACCCTGCAAGGGGATGCGCGAGTCGATCAGCCAGCAGGCCAGGCCGTGAATGTTGCGCAACACCGACACCAGGCAGAACTCGCGCCAGTCGCCCAAGGGCCGGTGCTCGGTAATCGACAAGGTGGCCGTGTCGCCCGCCACCGTCAATTGCAGGCTGATGTCATCGGCTATCAGGCCGTGGTGGCGGCACCAGCGCCGCAGCGCCAGGCCCAAGGTGGGCGCGCTGATGCTGGCACGCGCCAGCATGCCATAGCTGCCCCAGGGCAGGCGGCGGCTGAACCAGCCCAGCGCTTCGTCGTCGAGCTCCTGCATGGCGGCCCCCGAGATGCGCTCCATTTGGGCGGCGCTGATGCGCGCGGTCGGGTCAGCCAGGGCTGCTGGCGCAATTTGTGCCCATGCCAAGGCCTTGGCCGGGTTTTGCTGCTGGCGCGCATAGGCCTGCACAATGGCATTGACAAAGGCAATCGGGGTGACAGCCGGGCCGGCGCTCAGGCGGGCGCCGACGAGCGCGGGAAGAAGCGAGCGGGAAGGCATGGGCTGCAGTATGGGGTCATATGGCACAATTTGCAACCTGGGTGGCGCACGCGCAGGGCTATTGGGCGCTATGCTGGCAGGTCCGATGCTTGTCCGGGCTTGTGCCCGTTTGGGAAAATACCTATGACACCAACCCCTGCGCCTGCCTTGACCTGCAGTTTGTCCAGCGGCGCCACCGATGTGCCTTTGATCGAGCAAACGCTGGGCGATTTTTTTGACGCCATGGTGGCGCGCCAGCCCGAGCACCCAGCCCTGGTCAGCTCGCACCAGCAGTTGCGTTACAGCTACCGCGAACTGCAAACCGCCAGCCAGCAACTGGCCAGTGCCTTGCTCGGCCTCGGCCTGCAGCCGGGCGACCGGGTCGGCATCTGGTCGCACAACAACGCGCAATGGCTGCTGATGCAACTCGCCACCGCCAAGGTCGGCCTGATACTGGTCAACATCAACCCGGCCTACCGCGTGGCCGAGCTGGACTACGCCCTGAACAAGGTCGGGTGCAAAGCCTTGGTCACCATGGCGCGTTTCAAGACCAGCGACTACCTGGGCATGCTGCGCGAGCTGGCACCGGAATTGAACACGGCGCAGCCGGGTGCGCTGCTGTCCGCCCGCCTGCCGCAGCTGCGCACCGTGGTGTGGCTTGACGAGCCGGGCCAGGCCGACGAAGCGCCGGGCCTGCTGCGCTTCTCCCGGCTGCTGGCAAGCGGTGATGCGGCTGATCCACGCCTGGCGGCCATTGCCAAATTGCTGCACCCGTTTGATCCGATCAACATCCAGTTCACCAGCGGCACCACCGGCTTCCCGAAAGGCGCCACGCTGA
Organism: Gammaproteobacteria bacterium; assembly: GCA_025359085.1. Classification (GTDB taxonomy): domain Bacteria; phylum Pseudomonadota; class Gammaproteobacteria; order Burkholderiales; family Burkholderiaceae_C; genus Rhodoferax. The sequence goes on along the minus strand of JANYHL010000043.1, from coordinate 20,040 downwards.
CGCACCGCAACATCCTGAACAATGGTTTTTTCATTGGCGAGGCCATGCAGCTCACACCCGCTGACCGCCTGTGCATTCCGGTGCCGTTGTACCACTGCTTTGGCATGGTGCTGGGCAACCTGGCCTGCCTCACGCACGGCGCCACCATTGTTTACCCGAGCGATGGCTTTGATGCGCTGGCCGTGTTGCAAACCGTGCAGGACGAGCAATGCACCGGGCTGCACGGCGTGCCGACGATGTTCATTGCCGAGCTGGACCACCCGCGCTTCCATGAGTTCGACCTGTCGAGCCTGCGCACCGGCATCATGGCCGGCTCACCCTGCCCGACCGAAATCATGAAGCGCGTGATGCGCGACATGCACATGCTTGAAGTCACGATTGCCTACGGCATGACCGAAACCAGCCCGGTCAGCTGCCAGAGCAGCACCAGCACGCCGCTGGAAAAACGGGTGGCGACGGTCGGCCTGGTGCAACCGCATTTGCAGGTCAAGGTGATCGATCCGCTCAGCGGAGAAACCGTGGCGCCGGGCGTGTCGGGCGAGCTGTGCACGCGCGGCTACTCGGTCATGCACGGCTACTGGGAAGACCCGAACCGCACGGCAGAGGCGATTGACGCCCAGGGCTGGATGCACACCGGCGACCTGGCGACCATGGACATGGAGGGCTATGTCAACATCGTCGGGCGCATCAAGGACATGGTGATTCGCGGCGGCGAAAACATCTACCCGCGCGAGATCGAAGAGTTTCTCTATCGCCACCCCCAGATTCAGGATGTGCAGGTGGTCGGCATTCCAGACGCCAAATACGGTGAAGAACTGTGCGCCTGGATCATCCCGAAGGCGGGCCAGACTTTGAACGAGGACGATGTCAAGGCCTTCTGCAAGGGCCAGATTGCGCACTACAAGGTGCCCCGCTACATTCGCTTTGTGACCGAGTTCCCGATGACCGTGACCGGCAAGATCCAGAAGTTCAAAATTCGTGATGACATGAAGCAGCAGCTCGGGCTGCAAGAAGACAAAACCGCCTGAAAGAAGTTGTATGCCCATCCTCGACACCAAACTCAATGCCCGATCAAAGGATTTTCAGGCCAACGCCAAAGCCATGCGCGCGCTGGTCGATGACCTCAATGCCCAGACCGCCCGCGCCGCTTTAGGCGGGGGCGAGGTGGCCCGCGCGCGGCACACCGGGCGCGGCAAGTTGCTGCCGCGCGACCGGGTGCAGATGTTGCTCGACCCCGGCACGCCGTTTCTGGAGCTGTCGCCGCTGGCCGCGCTGGGGCTGTACCCGGACCGCGACGGCAGCGACAGCGCGCCCAGCGCCGGTGTGATTTGCGGCATTGGCCGCATTGAAGGCGTGGACTGCATGATTGTGTGCAACGACGCCACCGTCAAAGGCGGCACCTACTACCCGATGACGGTCAAAAAACACCTGCGGGCGCAGGAGATTGCGCAGCAGAACCGCCTGCCCTGTGTTTATCTGGTGGATTCCGGCGGCGCCAATCTGCCGAACCAGGACGAGGTTTTTCCCGATCGCGACCACTTTGGCCGCATCTTCTTCAACCAGGCCACGATGAGCGCGCAGGGCATTGCGCAAATTGCGGTGGTGATGGGCAGTTGCACGGCAGGCGGCGCCTATGTGCCTGCCATGAGCGACGAAGCCATCATCGTCAAGAACCAGGGCACGATTTTTCTGGGCGGCCCCCCGCTTGTGAAGGCCGCCACCGGCGAGGTGGTCACGGCCGAAGACCTGGGCGGTGGTGACGTGCACACGCGCCTGTCGGGGGTGGCCGACCACCTGGCACAGAACGACCTGCATGCGCTGGCGCTGGCGCGTCAGGCCGTCGCGCATTTGAATCAAATCAAGGCTCCAGCCCCCGCCCTTATTGCCTCAGTAGCTCCTAAATTTGCAGCAGAAGAATTGTACGGCGTGATTCCGACCGACACCCGCAAGCCGTTTGATGTGCGCGAGATCATCGCCCGCATCGTCGATGGCGCCGAGTTCCACGAGTTCAAGCCGCGTTATGGCACGACGCTGGTCACCGGCTTTGCCCATATTGAAGGCATGCCGGTGGGCATCATCGCCAACAACGGCATCTTGTTCAGCGAGTCGGCTTTGAAGGGCACACACTTTATCGAGCTGTGCTGCCAGCGCAAGATTGCGCTGGTGTTCTTGCAGAACATCACCGGCTTCATGGTCGGGCGCAAGTATGAAAACGAAGGCATTGCCCGCAACGGGGCCAAGATGGTGACCGCCGTGGCGACCGCGGCCGTGCCGAAGTTCACCATCATCATCGGCGGCAGCTTTGGCGCCGGCAACTACGGCATGTGCGGGCGCGCCTTCAGTCCGCGCTTTTTGTGGATGTGGCCGAACGCCCGCATCAGCGTCATGGGCGGCGAGCAGGCGGCCAGCGTGCTGGCCACGGTGCGCCGCGACGGGCTGGAGGCCAAGGGCGGGCAGTGGAGCACAGAGGAAGAAGAAGCCTTCAAGGCGCCGATTCGCCGCCAGTATGAAGAACAAGGCCACCCCTATTTCGCTACGGCGCGGCTGTGGGACGACGGCATCATCGACCCCGCCGACACCCGCCGCGTGCTGGGCTTGGGCCTGAGCGCCGCGCGCAATGCACCGATTGAAGACACCCGGTTTGGCATTTTCCGCATGTAGTTGCGCCGCTGCGACACAATTTTTGATGTGATGAAGACCTTGCAAGGCCGACCCATATGGCAACACTGAACATTCAACCCGGCGCGGTGGCGCGGGTGACCTTGAACCGCCCAGAGGTGCGCAACGCCTTTAATGACGAAGTGATTGCCGAACTCACAACGGCGTTCACCGAACTGGGTCAGGACCCGCAAGTGCGCGCCATCGTCCTGGCCGCCGTGGGCCCGGCCTTTTGCGCCGGCGCCGACCTGAACTGGATGCGTCGCATGGCCGATTACAGCCACGCTGAAAACCTGGCCGATGCCGCGCAACTGGCCGAGATGCTGCGCGTGATCTACACCTGTCCCAAACCCACCGTGGCGCGCATTCAGGGCGATGTCTACGCTGGTGGCATGGGCCTGGTGGCGGCGTGCGACATGGCGGTCAGTGTGGATACGGCCAACTATTGCCTGAGCGAAGTCAAGCTCGGCCTGTACCCGGCCACCATCAGCCCGTACGTGATTCGCGCCATGGGCGCGCGGGCGGCACACCGCTATTTTTTGACCGCTGAACGCTTTGATGCCGTGGAGGCGCATCACCTTGGTTTTGTCCACGCGGTGGTGAGCGCAGAGCAGCTTGACGCGACGGTAAATGAACTCACCCAAGCACTGGTTAGCGCCAGCCCGCAGGCGGTGCAAAAGTGCAAAACCCTGTTGCACGACGTGGTGGGCCAAGATATCGATGCGACGCTGATTGCCCAAACCGTCGAAGGCATCGCCAGCATCCGGGCCAGCGCCGAAGGGCGTGAAGGCGTGCAGTCCTTTCTGCAAAAACGCAAACCCGCTTGGTTGCAGTGAATTTTCAAGAGAGAAAAAACCATGTTTAACAAAATTCTGATTGCCAATCGGGGTGAAATCGCTTGCCGCGTGGCGGCCACCGCGCGGCGCATGGCCATCAAAACGGTGGCGGTCTATTCCGACGCCGATGCCAACGCCAAACACGTCAGCGTGTGCGACGAGGCCGTTTACATCGGGGGCAGCGCGCCCAAGGACAGCTACTTGCGCTGGGAAAAGATCATTGAGGCGGCCCAGGCCACCGGGGCGCAAGCCATTCACCCCGGCTATGGTTTTTTGAGTGAAAACGAAGAGTTTGCCCGCGCCTGTGCCGCGGCCGGCCTGGTGTTCATTGGCCCGCCGGCGTCCGCCATTCTGGCGATGGGGCTGAAGGCCGAGTCCAAGCGCCTGATGGGGCTGGCCGGTGTGCCGTTGGTGCCCGGCTACCACGGTGCCGACCAGGACCCGGCCTTGTTGCAGCGCGAGGCCGACGCCATCGGTTACCCGGTGCTGATCAAGGCCAGTGCCGGCGGCGGCGGCAAGGGCATGCGCGTGGTGGATCACGCGGCGGATTTTGCGGCGGCGCTGGCCTCCTGCAGGCGCGAGGCGGTCAACAGCTTTGGCAATGACGCGGTGCTGATTGAAAAATACGTGCAGCGTCCGCGCCACATCGAGATTCAGGTGTTTGGCGACACGCTGGGCAATTATGTGTACCTGTTTGAACGCGATTGCTCGGTGCAGCGCCGCCATCAAAAAGTGCTGGAAGAAGCGCCGGCGCCCGGCATCACCGAGGAATTCCGGCGGCAAATTGGCGAAGCCGCCGTGGCCGCGGCCCGGGCCGTGGACTACGTCGGCGCTGGCACGGTCGAGTTCATCGTCGAGCAACTTGGAAACAACGATGAAAGCGACACCGCCGGGCCGCCCCAAGGTGGCGCAGTCCCCTCGGGGGGCAGCGCAGCACACAAAGTGGCAAGCGCGGGGGCCATGCGCTTTTTCTTCATGGAAATGAACACCCGGCTGCAGGTGGAGCATCCCGTCACCGAAGCCATCACCGGGCAGGATCTGGTGGAGTGGCAGCTGCGGGTGGCGAGTGGCGAGCCGCTGCCGCTGGCGCAAGATCAACTGAAAATTACCGGTCACGCGATCGAAGCCCGCATTTGCGCCGAAAACCCGGACAACAACTTCTTGCCCGCCACCGGCACATTGCATGTTTACGGCTTGCCGGAGTGCGTTACCTTTGCCCGCAACAGCGGGGGCGTCCGGGTCGACGCCGGCGTGCGCGAGGGCGATGTGATTTCGCCGTTTTACGACTCGATGGTGGCCAAGCTGATCGTGCACGGCGAGACCCGGGAGCAGGCGCTGTCACGCTTGGACACCGCGCTGGCCCAGACCCACATCGTCGGCTTGAGCACCAACGTGCAGTTTTTGCGCAACGTGGTGCAAAGCCGCTCGTTTGCCCAGGCCGATCTGGACACCGGGCTGATTGCGCGTGAAGAAGCGGTGTTGTTCAAGCAGGAAAAGGTGGGCTTGAGCCTGGCCGTGGCGGGCGCCGTTGCGCATACGCTGCTGCAGGAAAAAGCGGCGGAAGCGCAGGTGGCCCAGCGCGCTGTTTGGCTCGATCCGTGGTCGCGACAAGATGGTTGGCGCTCGCATGGCCCCAGTTCGCGCCGTTTTGACTACGAGTTTCAGGGCCAGCTGCAGGTCGTGCAACTGACTACTTTGCACGACGGTGCGCTGCAACTGGCGGTCGCGGGCGAGGTCGGTGGCTTCTCGTTCACGGCGCTAACGCACGGCATCGATGTGCGCTTTGCGGCGCAACGCCAGATCGTCAGCGTTTATCAAAAAGACGCTGTAGCCCACGTCTTTACTTCGCAAGGCGCTATACAAATAATAGCAATCGACGCGCTTGCGCACGCCGGGGACAGTCAGCTTGAAGGCGGCCGCCTGACCGCGCCGATGCCGGGCAAGGTGGTGTCGTTTGCGGTCAAAGCCGGTGACAAGGTCAGCAAGGGCCAGCCGCTGGCGGTGATGGACGCCATGAAGATGGAGCACACCATTGCCGCCCCGACGGACGGCGTGGTGGCCGAGTTGCTCTACGCGCCCGGCGACCAGGTGGTGGAAGGAGCCGAGCTGCTCAAGCTGGTGCTGCCATGAGCGGCGAACGTTCATGAAAGTCAGTTTCTGCTGCACCGGCACCCACCCCGAACCCTGGCTGGCGGGGCTGCGTGCTGCCTTGCCGCTGGCCCAGATCGAGCTTTGGCAACCCGGCGCGGCACCCGCCGACCATGCCGTGGTCTGGGCGCCGCCGCAACAGTTCTTTGACGAGCAGCCGCAGCTCAAAGGCGTGTTCGCCATCGGTGCTGGTGTCGATGCCTTGTTGAAACTGCGTCTGCCCGCGCACGCCATCGTGGTGCGCCTGGATGATGCGGGCATGGCCGTGCAGATGGCCGAGTACGTGTGCCATGCGGTCATTCGTCACTTTCGGGAGCTGGACCGGTATGCCGCGGACATGCAGCAGCGTGAGTGGACCGTGCACAAGCCCCGTGACCGGTCTGACTTTCCCGTGGGGGTCATGGGCCTGGGCGTGCTGGGCCAGCGCGTGGCGCAGGTGCTCAGGCAGTTTGAGTTTTCGGTGCACGGCTGGAGCCGCTCGCCCAAGCTGCTGGAGGGGGTGCGTACTTTCAGTGGCCCGGCGCAGTTGGATGCGTTTCTGGCCGCCAGCCGCGTGCTGGTCAACCTGCTGCCCCTGACGGCCGATACCCATGACATTCTGAACCGTGCCACCTTGAGCCGCCTGCAGCCGGGCGGCTATGTCATCAACGTGGCGCGCGGCGCGCACCTGGTGGATGAGGATTTGCTGATGCTGCTTGACAGCGGTCACCTGGCGGGCGCCACGCTGGACGTGTTTCGCACCGAGCCTTTGCCGCCAGCGCACCCGTTTTGGCGGCAGCCCAAGATCACCCTCACGCCGCACACCTCCGCCCGCACCCTGCGCGAGACCAGCATCGCGCAGATTGCCGGCAAGATCGGGGCGCTAGAGCGCGGTGAGCCCGTGCCCGGCGCGGTGGACCGGGAGCGGGGCTATTGAGTGGCTCAAACCCGGCGTGCCCAAGGCCCCAAGGTTGCTTGCTCCAGGGCCTGCAGCGTGCGCGCGAATTTGGCACTGGCCAGCATCGACTGCTTGATGAACCCAAAGCGAATCGCATTCGCATACTGCTCCCGCGCCACGTCAAAAGGGAGGCCGAGCAGGAGCGTGGTGGTCCGACTGGCATCGCAGGCGGCTTGGGGAAAACTGCTTGGATAGTTCATAGCGGACTCCCTCAGACCAGGCCACAGCCAATGAACGAGCGCCGAGACTGTCGCTCGAGTTGGCGCATGCGGCACTCCAACTCGCAGAGGTCGGTGGTTTTGGCCATGTATACGTCATCAAGTTCTTTTTTAGATTTGAAGCCGGCCACAAGAGTTTGGATGAACTCGATAATTTTGGACATTGTGTATCCTTTCTAAAGGTAGCAGCGAGTCAGTATAAGGGTTTACCCTTATTTCTGTGCCAGGAACGTGATTATTCGTCTTGCGAGTGGAAAATAGCTTTTATTTAAACGAGTTTTTATGTCAATTCCCTCCCGCGTCAAATTAGTCGAAGTCGGCCCGCGTGACGGCCTGCAAAACGAGAAAACCCCCGTGCCCACGGCGATCAAGATCGAGTTGGTGCACCGGCTGCAGGCCGCCGGCCTGACAGAGATTGAAGTCACCAGCTTTGTGTCGCCCAAATGGGTGCCGCAAATGGCTGACAACCTGGATGTCATGGCGGGCATCAACCGCCTGCAGGGCGTGCGCTACTCGGTGCTCACGCCCAATCTGCAGGGTTTTGCGGCAGCGTTGACCGCCAAGCCGGATGAAATCGTGGTGTTTGCGTCCGCCAGCGAGGCCTTCAGCCAGAAAAACATCAACTGCAGCATTGCCGAGAGCATCGAGCGCTTTGCCCCGGTGGTGGACGCCGCGCGCGCCGCCGGTATCTATGTGCGTGGCGCCATGAGTTGCACCGTGGGTTGCCCGTACGAGGGCGACATTGCGCCTGAGCGCGTGAGCTACCTGGCGGGCTTGATGCAGGGCATTGGCGTGCAGCATGTGGGCGTGGCCGACACCATTGGCGTGGGCACGCCGCTCAAGGTGCGCCGCGCCATGGAGGCCACACTCAAGCATTTCGATATCAACGATGTGTCCGGTCACTTCCACGACACCTACGGTCAGGCGCTGGCCAACACCTTGATCTGCCTGCAAATGGGGGTCTGGCAGTTTGACACCTCGGTGGCGGGCCTGGGCGGCTGCCCTTACGCCAAGGGCGCCACCGGCAATGTGGCCTCTGAAGACGTGGTTTATTTGCTGCACGGCATGGGCATCAAGACCGGCATTGACCTGGACCTGTTGATTGACGCCGGTCAGTTCATCAGCGACTTCCTGGGCCGGTCCACCAACTCGCGTGCCGCCAAAGCCTTGTTCAACAAACGGCAGGCTTGACATGAACCGGCTGCGCCAGGGTGACGAAGTGTCGGCTCAACCCCGGTCTGCCGCTGTGCAGCGCGTGGCTGCTGCGCTGCAGGCGCAGGGCCACCCCCATGCGCCTTTGATGCTGAGTGACGCCGCGCGGACGGCACAACAGGCAGCGGATGCACTCGGTGTGGGGGTCGGACAGATCGCCAAGAGCATCATCTTCAGGCGGCTGCTGGACGATGCGGCGGTGCTGGTGGTGACGGCCGGCGACCAGCGCGTGGACGAGGCCCGGGTCGCCGCGCTGTTGGGGCCACTGGGGCGCGCGGATGCCGCTTTCGTCAAGGCCAAGACCGGGTTCTCGATTGGCGGCGTGGCACCGATTGCGCACGCCTCTGATGCAGTGACACTGATCGACCAGACGCTGTTTCGCTTTCAAGACATCTGGGCGGCGGCGGGGCACCCGCACGCCGTGTTCCAACTGAGTCCCCAAGAGCTGGCTCGGTGGACCGGCGCCCCGGTGGTCGCTGTGGTGCAGGCCCCGGCCGGTGAGCGGGAGTCAATCGCTCTTGAATCAATAGCAGCTCGCGTAATACTGGCAAGGGCTACAGGCCAAAATGTACCTTCGCCCTGTGTGTCGGTGTGCCGCATGAGCGAAGCCACCGGTCTGTGCGAAGGCTGCTGGCGCACGCTGGGCGAGATTATTCAGTGGAGCACGGCGGATGACGCCACCAAGCGCATCATCTGGGCGCAGATTGAGCAGCGGCTGGCCCTGGCTGCGGCGTGAACCCCAAGCAAACCATGAAACACATCACCTTTTATCTCGATTTCATTTCACCCTACGCTTATCTGGCGTTTGAAAAATTCCCCGAGGCGCTGCTGGGGCACAGCTACAGCGTGAGCTACAAGCCGATCCTGCTGGCAGCGCTGCTCAAGCACCACGGGCAGCTGGGCCCGGCCGAGATTGCGCCCAAGCGCGATTGGACCTACCGTCAGGTGCTGTGGCTGGCGCGGCAACAGGGGGTGCAATTGCAGCTGCCGGCGAGCCATCCGTTCAACCCGCTGGCACTGTTGCGGCTGGCCGTGGCCTGTGCGGCGCAGGGGCTGCCCAACCGTTATGTCTGCGAAACCCTGTTCAAACACGTCTGGCACGGTGGCTTTGAGGCCGCCGATGCCCCCCGATTACAGGCCCTCACCCAACAGCTGGCGCCGCAGCGGGCCCCCGACAGCGACGCGGTCAAGGCGCAACTGAAAGCGCACACCGCTGACGCCATTGCGCAAGGCGTGTTTGGCGTGCCGACTTTTGAAATTGATGGCAAGCTGTTTTGGGGTTTGGATGCCTTGCCGATGCTGCAGGACTATTTGGCGGGCGACCCCTGGTTGGCCAGCGCGTGGAACGCCGCCGCCGCCGTGGCACCCGGCGTGCGGCGTTGAATTGTCTTAACGCCGGAACTTGCCGTCCGCGCTGATGATGGACAGGTCGGCAAAATCCAGTCCGGTGTGGCTGGTCGGGCTGTAGCTGATCACCAGACCCCCGAGTTCATATTTTTGCAGACCTTCCAGCGCCGCTTGCAGTCGTTCGCGCGTCGGCTTGGGCCCACTGCGGCGCAAGGCTTCCACCAACACCTTGGCGGTTGCAAACCCCTCCAGCATGGCCGGGCTCAGGTACTGGATGCTGTGCGCGTTGGCCAGCTGCGTGGCTTCCTTGACGAAGGCGTAGCGGAAGGTTTGGGGCAGTACCTGGGTAACGATCACGCCGCGGCCCTGTTCGCCCAGCAGCTTGACAAAGCCGCTGGAGGCATTGTTGGACAGCGTGACCAGCTGGGCGCCGCTGCCAGCGGCTTTGACCGCCTTGATAGCGTCCACCACGGCCGTACCGGAGCCGATGATCAAGATGGCCTGCGGTTCTGCCTTGACCACGAGCGGCGCAATGGCCGAGAAATCAGGCTTGCTGCGGTCGAACTTTTGCAGCGCGACCGGCTTGAGCTTGGCGGCGGCCAGGCCATTTTGGGCCCCTTGCAGTCCGTCGGCGCCAAAAGTGTCGTCCACGTGGATCACGGCGATGCGCGTGATGCCGATCGAGGCCAGGTGAGCGATGGCTTTTTCGGCCTCGCGCTGGTAGGTGGCGCGCACGTTGAAGATGTGTCGCTGCACCGGTTGATGAAACACCATGGCGCCCGTGGACGGACCGATCAAGGGCACGCCATACTGGTCCAGAAGCGGAATGATGACCTCGGTATGCGGTGTGCCGCGGCTCATGAACAGGGCGATCACCCCTTTCTCTTCAATCAGTTTGCGCGCGTTCAGGGCGGTCAGCTTGGGGTCAAACTTGTCGTCCAGCGTCAGGATTTCGATTTTTTCACCATTGACGCCGCCCTTGGCGTTGATGGCGTCAATATAGAGCTGGGCGCCGACACTGGCTTCGTTGACCGTGGCGGCGACGGCGCCGGTCACGCCCACGGTTTGGCCGATCAGAATTTGGGCCTGCAGCGCGGCACCCCACAGGAGTAGCGCCAGGGTGACGGTCAATGGAAGAATAGGTTTCATTTGTTACCTCGCAAAGGGCCTTAAGTGTAGGGGTCCTTTGCAGGGATCAAGAGAGGGTAAACCACTGGTCGGCTTGGCGCTTGATGCCCCTGCGCCGATGCGAGCTCGGCGAAGTCCCTAGAATCTTCTGCCTCAACAGCCAAAAGAACAAGCATGACCCAGGGAATTATCCGCATTCGCGGCGCACGCCAGCACAACCTCAAAAACCTGGACCTCGACATTCGCACCGGCGAGCTCACGGTGGTGACCGGGCCGAGCGGTTCAGGCAAGTCGAGCTTGGTGTTCGACACCTTGTTTGCCGAAGGCCAGCGCCGCTATGTGGAAACCTTTTCCGCCTACGCGCGCCAGTTTCTGGACCGCATGGACAAGCCTGCCGTGGACAAGGTCGAAGGCGTGCCGCCCGCGATCGCGATTGACCAGACCAACCCGGTGCGCTCCAGCCGTTCGACGGTGGGGACCATGACCGAGCTCAATGACCATTTGAAGCTGTTGTTTGCGCGCGCTGGGTTATTGTTTGATCGCAACACGGCGCAAGCGGTGCGACATGACTCGCCGGAGTCGATTTACGCGCAGTTATGGGAGCGATCCGGCCCGGCTGATCCACGTCTGGCGGTGACGTTTCCAGTGGAGTTGCCGGCCAGTGCCACACCGGAAGAAGTGGCGCAATGGCTGTCGGTCAGCGGCTTTACCAAAGTGCAGGCTGAGCGCGAAGTGGAGGTGGGGTCGGCTCCCCCTTCGGGGCGCAGCCAACGCGTCAGCAAAAAGAGCAGCAGCGGTTTGGACGCTGACCCCAGCGCCGCCGCCCCGCTATCAAAGCGCAAGGTGCTGGACGTGGTGGCGGACCGCTTCCGGCTGCGCAGCGCTGAGCGCGCGCGCGTGCTGGAGGCGATTGAGGTGGCGCTCAAGCACGGCAGCGGCCGGATCAATGTTTATGTATCAAATGAGGCTCTAGCCCCCGTAGAACAAGCGCAAGAAGCTCCTGATTCAATAGCAAACTCGGTCCCCGAGATATGGCAGTTTTCCACCGGCCTGCATTGTCCCGAGAGCAACTTGCGCTATACCGACCCGATCGCGTCGATGTTTTCTTTCAATTCCGCGGTCGGCGCCTGTGACACCTGCCGCGGTTTTGGCCGGGTCATCGGGGTCGATTACGGCTTGGTGATCCCCAATGACAAGCTGACCCTGCGTGCCGGTGCCGTCAAGCCGATGCAGACTCCCGCCTGGCAAGAGGCGCAGGACGATTTGATGCGCCATGCCGAGGCGGCGGGCATTCCGCGCGACACCCCCTGGTGCAAGCTCACGCCCGAGCAGCAATATTGGGTGATTCATGGTTCGCCCCACTGGAACGGCAAGTGGAACCAGCATTGGTTTGGCATCAAGCGTTTCTTTGAGTACCTGGAAACCAAGTCCTACAAAATGCACATCCGGGTGCTGCTGTCCAAGTACCGCAGCTACACGCCGTGTCCGGATTGCGGCGGTGCACGGTTGAAGACCGAGAGCCTGCTGTGGCGCATCGGCTCACAGGCCGATGCTGACGCGGTGCTGGCGCCGCCGCAGCGTTTTATGCCCACCGGCGTCAAATGGTCGCGTGCCCAGCTGGAGGCGCTGCCGGGGTTGTGTCTGCATGATTTGATGCTTTTGCCGCTTGATAAGTTGCGGCGCTTTTTTGATGCGCTGCAGGCTCGGCTTGGGGTATCGGGGGGCTCCTCAGACGCAAGCTCAACATCGTCACCCCCCAATACCCCAAGCCAAGCCGGGGCCGTCCCGGTCATGCCTACTTCTGAGGTTGATCTCAAGACGCTCAAGCTCTTGCTGGACGAAATCACCACCCGCCTGAAATACCTGTGCGAGGTCGGCATCGGCTACCTGACGCTCGACCGTCAAAGCCGCACCCTCAGCGGTGGCGAGGTGCAGCGCATCAACCTCACCACCGCTCTGGGCACCTCGCTGGTGAACACGCTGTTTGTGCTCGACGAGCCCAGCATCGGCCTGCATCCGCGCGACATGCACCGCATCATTGTGGCCATGCAGCGCCTGCGCGACGCCGGCAACACGCTGGTGGTGGTGGAGCACGACCCGGCGGTGATGCTGGCGGCCGATCGCATGATAGACATGGGCCCGGGCCCGGGCGAGCGCGGCGGACAAATTGTGTTTGACGGCTCCACGGCAGACTTGCGCCACGCCGACACCCTGACTGGCGCCTACCTGGGCGGGCGCAAGCAGGTCGGCCTGGGCTTGCAGCGGCTGGTGGCGGCCAACACGCCGCGTCTGATCCTGGAAGGCGCGCGTGAGCACAACCTGAAGAACGTCAGCGTCGAGTTTCCGCTGCAGCGTCTGGTATGCGTCACCGGTGTCAGCGGCTCCGGCAAATCGACCCTGATCCAGGACATTCTGGCGCCGGCGCTTAAACGTCACTTTGGCAAGTCGTCCGAGGCGCCGGGCGTTTTTGAGCGCCTGCTGGGCGCGGAGCAGCTCAGTGATGTGGTGTTTGTGGACCAGTCGCCGATCGGTAAAACGGCACGCTCCAACCCGGTCAGTTATGTCGGCGCCTGGGATACCCTGCGCGAGATTTTTGCCAATGCGCCCTTGTCCCGCCAGCGCGGCTATACCGCGACCAAATTCAGCTTCAACAATGGCGACGGCCGCTGCCCCACCTGCGGTGGTTCCGGCTTTGAGCATGTGGAGATGCAGTTCTTGAGCGACGTGTATCTGCGTTGCCCGGACTGTGATGGCAAACGCTATCGGCCTGAAATTCTGGAGATCACGATTGAGCGGCCGGTGAGCGCGGACGGTAGCACAACCGTCAGACACCTCAACGTGGCCGACGTGCTGAACCTCACCGTCAGCGAAGCTGCTATTCTTTTTGCACATGACCGCGACGTCATCCGTGCGCTGCAGCCCATATTGGATGTGGGCCTGGAGTACGTGAAACTGGGCCAGCCGGTGCCCACGCTCAGCGGGGGCGAAGCGCAGCGCCTGAAGCTGGCTGGCTTCCTGGCCGAAGCTGCGAAAAGCAGCACCGCCAGCCGCCAGGCCGTCGCCAAACGCGGCACCTTGTTCATGTTCGATGAGCCCACCACCGGCCTGCATTTCGACGATATTGCCAAGCTGATGCGCGCCTTGCGCAAGCTGTTGGATGTTGGGCATTCCTTGATCGTGATCGAGCACAACCTGGATGTGATCCGGGCCAGTGACTGGCTGATTGACCTCGGGCCCGAAGGCGGCGAAGCGGGGGGCGAAGTGGTCGCTTTCGGCACGCCGGACGATGTTCGGCAGCATCCGACTTCGCATACGGGGAAGGCTTTGCGCGACTACGCGGCGGCGATGGGGGGCGTGCATGGGGTCAATGAAGTCAGTGCGACATATTTGGTGCGCGCTACGGTGGACGAGGTCACGCCGGGCGCCTCAGACGCACGCTCAACATCGTTGCCCGGCGCAACCCCGTCCGCCGCGGGTGGCGTTGTGCCTGCAGATTCCATCCAGATCATCAATGCGCGCGAGCACAACCTCAAGTCGCTTAGTGTCAATATTCCGCGTGGCAAGTTCACGGTGGTGACGGGCGTTTCTGGTTCGGGTAAATCGACGTTGGCGTTTGATATTTTGTTCAATGAAGGCCAGCGTCGTTATCTGGAGTCGCTCAATGCGTACGCCCGCAGCATCGTGCAACCGGCGGGTCGGCCGGAAGTGGATGCGGTGTATGGCATTCCGCCGACGGTGGCGATCGAGCAGCGGCTGTCTCGCGGCGGGCGCAAATCGACCGTCGGCACCACCACCGAGGTCTGGCATTTCTTGCGCCTGCTGTTTGTCAAGCTCGGCACGCAGCACTGCATCCATGACGGAACAAAGGTGGCGCCGCAGACGCCCGACAGCATTGCTGCGCAATTGCTGAAGAACTTTCGTGGCCAGCACATCGGCCTGCTGGCGCCCCTGGTGATGAACCGCAAGGGTGTCTACACCGAGCTGGCGGATTGGGCGCGGCCGCGCGGCTTCACGCACCTGCGGGTGGACGGCAACTTTTTGCCGACCACGGCGTTCCCGCGCATTGACCGCTTCAAGGAGCACACGATCGAGCTGCCGGTGCTGAGCCTGGACGTGTTGCCGGAGAACGAGGCACAACTGCGCGCGGCGCTGGCTACAGCGCTGATGCAGGGCAAAGGCGTGGTGCATGTGTTGAGCAATCTGGGGGGCTTGCGGGCCGCCATGCTGGCGGGCACGCCGACCGCGCAGATTGGCACGCTGCAGGCTTTTTCCACCCTGCGCGCCTGCCCGGTCTGCAGCACCAGTTACGCCGAACTGGACCCGCGCCTGTTCTCCTACAACAGCAAGCACGGCTGGTGCCCGGATTGCGTCGGCACCGGCGTGCGCCTGACCAAAGAGCAGCGCAAGGTGTTCGATGATTCAGTGAAAGACGATGACAACAAAGGGCGCGAGCAGACCTTTGCCGAACCCGAGGTGGAGGACCTGGTGGATGCGGCGTGTCCGAGTTGCCAGGGCACGCGCCTCAATGCCACGGCGCGGGCGGTGAAATTTGGGCCGGCGATTGGGGGTGTCGCCATCACCGAACTGGCGCGGCTGAGCGTCACTGACCTGCGCCAGTGGGTTGAAACGCTGCAGGCCCCGGGCCGCATGAGCCGACGCGAAACGGACATTGCGCGTGACCTGGTGCCCGAGATCAAAGGCCGACTTGAGTTTCTGGAACAGGTGGGTTTGGGTTACCTCACGCTGGACCGGGGCGCGCCCACGCTCAGTGGTGGCGAGGCGCAGCGCATCCGTCTGGCTGCGCAACTGGGCAGCAACCTGCAGGGCGTTTGCTATGTGCTGGACGAGCCCACCATTGGCCTGCACCCGCGCGACAACCAGATCCTGCTGGGTGCGCTGCAGTCCTTGAGCGACCAGGGCAACACGCTGGTGGTGGTGGAGCACGACGAAGGCACCATCCGCTACGCCGATCACATCATCGACATTGGGCCGAGCGCCGGTAAACGCGGTGGGCAGCTGGTGGCCGAGGGGTCGGTGGCGGACATTCAGGGGGCTGCCGAGTCACAAACGGGGCGCTATTTGTTGCATGCGATGAAGCATCCGTTGAAGCTGCGTCGGCCTGTGTTGGCTTACGCTGCAGCCGAAGCCGGTTCGCCGGGCGCCTCAGCGACTAGCTCAACATCGTTGCCCGGCGAACCGGCTCCAGCCGCGGGACTGTTGAGTGCGAAGGTCTTGAAAGGCAAGCGAGCTAAGTCTACGGTCGTAGCAGCGGGAGTCAAGGGGGCGGGTGACGATGTTGAGCTTGCGTCTGAGGAGCCCGCCCCTTTGACTTTCGCTGCGGGCGCAACTTACAAATGGCTTTCAGTCAACGGCGCCTCCCTGCACAACCTGCAACACGTCACCGCCGATGTTCCCTTGAGCCGCCTGGTCGCCATCACCGGTGTCTCTGGCTCCGGCAAATCAACCTTGGCCCGCGACGTCTTGCTCGCCAACGTCCACACCGCCGTGCAAAAGCGCAGCACCAAAGCCGGTCGCGATGCGCTGGCCGCTGGCGAACAAATACCGTGGACGGGCTGCGAATCCGTCACCGGTTTCGAGACTGTGGACCGTGTGCTCGAAGTAGATCAAACCCCCATCGGCAAAACGCCGCGTTCGTGTCCGGCCACCTACATCGGTTTCTGGGACATCATCCGCAAGCTGTTTGCCGACACGCTCGAAGCGAAGGCACGCGGCTACGCGGCGAATCGCTTCAGTTTCAATACTGGTGAGGGCCGCTGTGCCGGTTGCGAAGGGCAGGGCATCCGCACCATCGCCATGAGTTTTCTGCCGGACGTGAAGGTGCTGTGTGAAACCTGCAAGGGCGCGCGCTTCAACCCCGAGACGCTGGCCGTCACCTGGCGCGGCAAAAACATCGGCGACGTGCTGCAGATGGAAGTGGACGAGGCGGTGCAGTTTTTTGCTGCCATGCCCAACATCAGCCACCCGCTGCAACTGCTCAAAGACGTGGGCCTCGGTTACCTGACCTTGGGCCAACCCTCGCCCACGCTCAGTGGCGGCGAGGCGCAACGCCTCAAACTCGTGACGGAGTTGAGCAAGGTGCGCGACGACATCACGCGGCGCGGTCAAAAGGCGCCGCACACCCTGTATGTGCTGGACGAGCCGACCGTGGGCCTGCACATGGCGGACGTGGAAAAACTCATCAAAGTGCTGCACCGTCTGGTGGATGGCGGCCACAGCGTGGTGGTGATCGAGCATGACCTGGATGTGATTGCCGAAGCCGATTGGGTGATTGACTTGGGGCCTGATGGCGGCAACGCCGGGGGTCGCGTGGTGGCGGCGACGACGCCCGAAGGGGTGGTGGCGCTGGGCACGCCCACCGGCGTGGCGCTGGCGGCGGTGCTGGGCCGGTCTTTGGCTACCGTCCCAGAACCGGAAACAGCTTGACCAGACCGTCCGACATGACCTCGACCGCCAACGCCGCCAGGATCAGCCCCATCAAGCGTGTCATGACGTTGATGCCGGTCTTGCCCAGGCCGCGTGCAATCGGCTGCGCCATTGAAAAGCACAGGGCGGTGGCCAGTGCGATGACCAAGCCGTAACCCACCAGGGTGCTCAATTGCCAGAAAGTCTTGGCTTTCTCGGCGTAAATCACCACGGTTGACATGGTGGCGGGACCAGCCAGCAAGGGAATGGTGAGTGGCACCACCGCAATGCTGGCGCGGGCGGAAGCGGCGTTCATTTCTTCTGCGTTCGATTTGGCCTCGGCCGGCTGGGCATTGAGCATGGCCAGCGCCGAGGTCATCAACAACAAGCCACCGCCGACCTGAAAACTGGCCAGCGAGATACCAAAGAAATCCAGAATGTGCAGGCCCATCAGGGCGCTGATGGCAATCACAACAAATGTGCTGAACGACGCAATCCAGATGGTGCGCCGCCGTTGCTCGGGCGTGAAATCAAGGGTGTAATGAATGAAAAACGGCACGATCGCCAAGGGGTTGACGATGGCCAGCAGCGTGACGAGGGGTTTGAAATCCATACAATTTTCTTGTTATTTTTGGATGAAAGAGAAGTCCAAGCCGGAGAAAATCCGGTTTCTAGGGGTTGACGGCAGGCATCGACAGGCTGCGATCCTGCGCCAGCATCAAGATCACGTCGTGCGGGTCGAGTCCGTACATGTCGGCAAACTCGGCGGGCGTCTTGCCGCTGCTGTTGAAGGCACTGCGAAGGGCCTCTTGCTTGGCCAGCTTTTGATCCAGTTCGGCAAATGTTTCCTCCAGCAAGGTATTGGCGCTCACGTCTTTTGTCAGCACCCGGGCCTGGTACTCCTGGCGTGGCAGGCCCGATGCGGCAAAAGCGGCGAGCAATTGGGCGCGCAATTTCGGCCGCAAATCAACCTGGCTGCGACCTTGCCGACGGCGAAACAACTCCAGCAGGGCGAAATGCACATGCTCCGGGGCGACCGGCTCCCCGGCTGCGCCTTGCAGGTCATGGCGCGGTTTGCCGGCGGCAACACTTTGCAGGTAGCGCGTTGAGCGTGTGTGCAGGCCCAGGGCCAGCTTCAGGCTGTCGCGCTGGAACTGCTCGGGGTGAAGGCTCAGCAGCTCCTGAAAAATACCGAGCTTGAGCGGCAGAAACTCGGCGCCAAACAGATGCGGATAGAGTGCAAACAGCTGCTCCAGCACGGGCTGGGCGGATTGAACGCGCCCTGGCTTGCGAGCGGACTCGTTGGCTTGCATAGGCGGTACGGCTTGGGCAGGTGCTTCTGGTGTAGTACAGGTCATAGGATTAAACGGTGGGTCAACCCGCGATTGTCGGCCAAGTGGCCCGGCCGGGGTTGGCGGCGGGCTCAGGGCGTGTCCAGACCCAAAAATTCGGTCAGTTCGATTGTGTTCATGGCGCCCTCGCGGCTCACCGTCTGCCCCGATTTCATGTTTTTGGCGACGATGAACGGGACCGATTCGGCGCCAAAGCTGTTCAACAACTGGGTGTTGTTCTTGATCGACTGTGCGGTTTCCGGTGCGATGCTGCTGCTGGCCGCCATGCCGCCCTGGCCTGCCAGCAACGAGGCTTCATGCTCGCTCATCAAGGCGGCCGGATTGGCGGCCGTCAGCAGCGCGGCGCCCTGGGCCTTGCTGGTGGCGTTGATCATGCCGATCGGAATCCAGACAAACTTGACTTTGCGCTGCAGCGGCACGGACGCGTTCCACAGGTGACCACAGTGCGGGCACTGGGTGTCGAAAAAAACATAGACGGTGTTGCTGCTCATCAAGGCGCCGACAACAAAGCCTTTGGCCTCGGCGGCGATCGTGGGCAGGGACACCTCGCGCTTGCTGGCGGCTGCAGTCTTGCTGGAATCCTGCGGTGAGCAGCCGTTGACGCCCAGCGCCAGGAGCAGCAGGGAGGAGAAAAACAGGGGATAAAGTTTCAAGGGATACCTCTTTGCAGGGGGCCATGCGATAGGGTGGAAGTTGTAGCCAGTGCGGCGGTCGGCATCTTACTGCGGGCTCAATGGGCAAGCACAGTGGGGGTTAATTCAAGCCAGCCGATCAATACCGGCCCGGCCGGCGGGGGCGTCTGCTGGCGCGCCCTTGTGCGCTACAACACCTTGCTCAGGAAGCGGCGGGTGCGCTCTTCCTGGGGCCGGTCAAAGAGGTCAGCCGGTGTGCCCTCTTCGACCACCAGTCCTTCGTCGAGGAACAGGACCCGGTCCGCGACCTGACGCGCAAAACCCATCTCGTGGGTGACCACCACCATGGTCATGCCTTCCTCGGCCAGGGTTTGCATGACGGCCAAAACTTCGCCGACCATTTCGGGGTCGAGCGCCGACGTGGGCTCGTCAAACAACATGATGCGAGGCTGCATGGCCAGGGCCCGGGCGATAGCCACGCGCTGCTGTTGCCCACCGGACAGCTGGTTCGGGTAAGCATCAATCTTGTCAAGCAAGCCGACCTTGAGCAGCAATTCGTGGGCGCGGCTGTGGGCTTGGGCCGCACTCAGTCCGCGCACCTTGGTCGGGGCCAGCGTGATGTTTTCGAGCACGGTTTTGTGCGGAAAAAGATTGAAGCGCTGAAACACCATGCCGATTTCAGAACGCAGGGCGTCGACATCGGTCTTGGCGTCGTGCACCGAAACGCCGCCGACCAAGACCTGCCCGCCGGACGCGTCTTCCAGACCATTCAGGCAGCGGAGAAAGGTGCTTTTGCCCGACCCGGACGGCCCGATCACGCACACCACCTCGGAGGCCTGGATGGTGCAGTCAATACCGCGCAACACTGCCAGCGTCCCAAACTGCTTGGTCAGGCCCTTAACGCGTATCACCTCGTCCATAGCGCGCCTCCAAGTTCTTCACCGCGTAGGCCAGGCCCAGCGTCAGCACCCAGTACATCAGTGAAATGGTGAGGTAGGGCTCCCAATAGCGCGAATAGGCCCCGGCCACCGTGCGGGCCGCGTAGGCCAGTTCGGCCAGACCAATCGCGGAGATCAGCGACGAGTCCTTCAACAATGAGATCGCGTTGTTACCCAGCGGCGGCAGCATACGGCGAAATGCCTGCGGCAA